>DASVPS010000302.1:0-10192 GCA_036389555.1 Pyrinomonadaceae bacterium | reverse complement strand
ATCGGCCCTACGGGACTCTGACATGATCTTTCAACTGATCCCCAGCGATAAATCGCCGGGCTATTATCAATCGTCCCTGTCGGGACTCGTTCAAACAGCTTCTAAAGCTGAGACTGCACCGGGCAAGCGCAAAATTAGGCGAGAGCGAAAGAGGCGCGCGGATACTTATTCCGCGCGCCTCTTGTGCTTCTCGTTTCCTGCGCGCCGCACTTCAAGCCTTGGCGATGCGCGGGCGCAGAAGACCCGTTCGCTAGGGCATGCCGAAGCGCAAACGGTATTCGGTCGATTCGGCGAAACCTTTGACCATCGTGCGGAAGTCCGAAGGGTTAGCGTTCAGGTAAGTCAACCAATTGCGGAAGCCTTCGGGTTCCGGGTCGCGGCGCAGGTAGCCGAAATACTGCATGGCGACGAAGGCGGAGTTGTACTCCTTCGCATCGACCGCAGGATGTTCGACGATGGCGCGCAGGACTTCCGCCCGCGTCTTTCTCCCGGCCTGCAAATCAGCGATCAAGGTCTCGCGTGTGACCGCGCCGCCGAGCGTCACTTGCGCCCTTTGGAGCAGCCCCGTGACGTAGACGCTATCGCTCGACGTGTTCGAATGGAGGGCGTTGAATTCAGGTCGCTCCATCCACGAGTTGGCGAAGGCATCTCGTTTGGCCTGCACTTCCGCGGCAGTCGCGCCCGTGACGCTGCGCATGTCCGGGATGATCTCGGCGTAGGTCGGCAGCCGGTTCAGAGAGACCTTGTAGAAGAGATAGACGAAATACCCTTTTAGTTGAAACTCCGTCGAACGAAAGAAGGAAGATGAGACCGTGAGGCGATCACACGCCGGGTCGTTCGTGTTCCCGCATCTCTCCAAAACTCCGAGCCATGCGTTGAAGCCGTCGGGTTCGGGTTCGCGCGAAAGAAAATCCAGATAGTGTTGACGTACGAAGAAGGCGTTGCCGCCGAGCGGGTTGAGAGCGGCGGCCGCGTCCGTGTCGTTGATGGTCAGGGTGGCCGCGCGTTGCGTGCCGAGGAGCGCGCCGGAGGGTTCGCTCAATTCAAGCGTGAGCGTCTCGCTGCCTTCCTGATGAGCGTCGTCTATGAGCGGGATCGTGATCGTCTTTTGCGCTTCGCCGGGGGCGAAGTGGACTGTCTCGACCGTGGTGGCGTAGTCGCAACGGGCGTAGGCAACTCCCGTCGAGGCGTTGCAGGGCACGGCGGCAGGGTCGTCAATCGTTCGATACTCTACGCTGGCCGCCTGCGAGATGTCGCCGGTGCGCGTAAGAGTAAGAGTCGCGCCGGGAGAAATTTGACCGGCCGCCGTCGCCTCGTTCGCCGTATAAGCCGCCGCGCCGAACTGCACGTAGCCGGGCGCGATGAAGTTTACAGTGAGCGCGCCGCTTGCCCCGCTGAAGGTTTGGCTGGACGGCGCGAACGTATGCGCGCCGGACGAAGCCGTGACGGTGTAGGTGCCGCCCGGCAAATTGTTGAAAGCGTAACGCCCGGCGGCATCCGTCTGCGCCGTCGCGCCCGTGCCGCTCAGACTGATGCTCACGCCGCCGAGCGGATTGTTGTTGATGCCGACGACCCGACCGGCGATGCTCAACGTCTCCGTCGGTTCGTTGCCGTCGAGCGTGCCGTCGCCGTCGCGGTCGATGGCGAGGCGTCGGCCTGCGCCGGGGAGGACTCCGGTGAAGGTCAACTCCGCGCCCGCGTTGACGGAGTCGATCAAGGTTTGGAGCGCGACGCTCGCACCCGAACGGTCGGGTTGAAAGCTGCCGCCCTGATAGAAGAAGCCGCGCGTTTGACCCGCAAAGATTCCGCGCGCTACGAGATCGCAGTTGCCCGCGTTGGCCTGTGCGATGAGCAGGTTGATGCGATTGTTGACGGCGGCCGAACTCTTGTTGCTCGCGTCCACAGTGACCTGCGCTCCGACGGCGGGGGCGGTTCCGGTGTCGAACGAGAGCAGGAATTGTTCTATGTCGCGGCGGTCGTTATCGTTGTTGAAGATGAAGATTCGCTCGTTGAGGAAGGCGTTGATCGTGTCGAACGAGCCATCGTGCGTGAAGCCGAAGCCGCTGAGTTGTTCGCCGGGCGCGCGTGTCATGCCCGTCTTCTGGTAGAGGCCGCGCAGTTGCGCCACTTTGAGTCCTTGCGGTTGTTCAATCGTCGCCGCCGGAATAAGCGGGTTCATCCCGCCTGATTCGAGCGCCGAGTGACACGTGCGGCAAGAGGCCTGGCTGTTGCGATGCGTCCGCCCGTTGTTGAAAAGCTGTGAGCCGCGTTGAGCGTTAGCGCCGGTCGCGGGGTTGGGCAGCGTGCGGTCTAAGTTTTGGTTCGGGTTGGGCGGGTAAACGAGCGTGCGCACGAATTCGGTGAAGGCCGCAAGCTCCGCAGGGGTTAATTGACGCTGCCCGCCGAGCAGGGACATGAAGGTCGGGTTGAAGTCCGCGAACGTGCGCCGGTCGCCGCGCCAGTGCAGCAATTCAGCTCCGAGTATGGTGCGCAGCGATTGCGTCGTCATAGCGCCTTTCATCGGGTGAAAGGGAACTGTCACAGCCCCTTCGCCGGGGCCGAAGGCCATCTGCCCGCGAGGGTCGCCCAAGTCCCACGCCAGCCCGTCGCGATGACCGTTCAGGTGGCAACTCGCGCAGGAGAGATCGCCATGCGCCGACAGCGACCCGTCGTAGAGGAAGCGACGCCCTTCGCGCACGGGCGCGGGTTCGGGGTTGACGCCGAGCGAAAGACGCGAGAGTTCGCTGCGCGTGGCGGTGGAGACGGTGCTGATCGTCTGTTCGAAGCGGTTGAGCACGTAGAGACGCGCGCGCGGCTCGTCGAGGGCAAGGCCGGTCGGGCCTTGTCCGACTGCGATGCCTTGACGCACCGCGCCGTTGGCATTCAAGACGCCTACTTTGCCCGAGCCGGTCGCCGCGACGTAGAGCGTGCCGTCGCTCGAACGCACGATGTCTGCGGGCAGCGAGAGGCTGCGGGCGCGTTCCGCATCAGTCCCTGCGGGGACGGCGTGGTTGATGTGCGCGTTCAGATCGCTCGCGCTCACGGTCGGCGGATCGGTCTGAAAATTGATGAGCGAGACGCGCTGGTTCAGAAAACGGCCGCGCAGGTTAGGCTCGAAACGCACATCGTTGCGCGCTTCGAGGTTGGCGACGTAGAGGCGATTCGCCGCCGCATCGAAGACGCTGTTGCCGATGCTTGTGCCGACTCCGCGTATCTCGCGCCCGACGACGGCGCTTGCGCCGCGCGCGTCCACGGCCACGACATCAACGTCGGCCAGCGTGTAAGGCGTGAAGTTGCTCCAGCGCGTATCGCCGCGCTCGTCAGCCCAGGCAGCGCCATTCCACTTGACGATGAGACCCGTCGAGGGCGCGGCCGGAAGCCCGGCCGCGAGTGCCGGACTCGGAGGCGGCGCGCCGCCCGCGGCCGTCACCTGCGCGGCGGGCACGATGGTGGTTTGATTGCCCGACTCGAAAACGGAGACGAAAATTTGCCCGCCCGCCGCATCGCGCGCGAGCGAGCGCGGCTGCTTGCCACGGATCGACAGAACTTGCGGCGCGGCGTCCGGCGCGTTCGGGTCGAACACCTTTACCTGACGCAAACCCGACACGCAGACGAAAGCCATCTCTCGCGTCTGCCCCGCGAACACGATGTCGGTCGGTTCATCGCCCACTTCAAACGTGCGCGTGACGTTGCCCGTCGAGAGGTTGACGACGCTGACGGAATCGGACAGCCAGTTTGCCACCCACGCTTCGTTGTTGTTGCGCGCGGCGACGCTGACGGGTTCGAGACCGACGGGAATCTCCGCCGCGAGCGTCATGCCGCCCGCGCTCAACTGAAAAACCGAGAGCCGCCCCTCCGGCGTGTTGACGGCGAGCAGGCGCGTGCCGTCAGGCGTCAAGGCGAGTGGATGAACTTGCGGCGCTTCAAAGTTTTTATAACTCGCGCCCGCTCCCTGCGCTTCGACGCCGGGCAAGTCGCTGCGACTCAACGCCCACGCGAGGGCAAGGGTGATGCTGATGATGAAGACAGAGAGGCGCGTCGAGATGCGCCATGAGCGCGAGGGATACTTCATGTTCGTTCGAGTGCTTTCTTTATTTCCAGAGCGGGGACTTACTTGGTCGGCTTCCAGACGAAGTTTCCAGACTTGTCAATATAACCTTGTTTGCCCGCGAGCCAAACCCGCGCGAGGCCGCCGTGGAAGCTCTGCGCGTTGTCGAACTGCGGGCGGATGACCGGCGCACCCGTGCGGTCTATAAAGCCGTACTTGCCGCCCGTCTTGATGAGCGCGAGTCCTTCGCTGAAGCCGCCCGTCCAATCGTATTGCGGTGCGATGACGGCGAGCGCGGCGCGGTCGATATAGCCGAAACGGTTGTTGACGATGACGGGCGCGAGTCCTTCGACGAACGTGCCGACATAGCCCGCCTGTGGCTGGATGATCGTTTCGCCACGCTTGTTGATGCAGGCATAGCGGCCGCCAGTTGCCACGGCCGCCAGCCCTTCGGAGAAGTTGTAGGCGTTGTTGTACTCGGCGGCGATGACGAGACGGCCGGCGCGATCAATGTAGCCGTGTTTGTTGTTGAGGACGACGGCCGCCAGCCCTTCGGAAAAACTCGCGGCCTTGTCGAACTGCGGCTTGATGACCATGCGGCCGCGCTTGTCTATGAAACCGTATTTGCGTTCGACCATCACGAGCGCCAGCCCCTCCTCGAAGCCGCGCGCCGCGTCATACTGCGGATTGATGACGAGACGGCCGGTGCGGTCTATGAAGCCGAAGCGCGGCGGCTGGCTGCTCGTCTGCACGGGCGCGAGTCCTTCGGAGAAGAGACCGGCGAGGTCAACCTGTTGCAGGCTGACGACCATCCGACCGCTGCGGTCAATCACGCCGCGCTCAGCGCCCGATTTAACGTAAGCCAGACCTTCCGTGAACTCCCACGCCACGTCGTACTGCGGCCGGATGACGATTTTGCCCGCGCGATCAATATAGCCCCACTTGCCGTCCTGCCGGACGGGGAACAGCGCGGCCGCATCGCTCTTCCTGCGCCCCTCCTGCGCGCGGCTCGCGCCGCCCGCGCACAGTGCGACGAGACAGAGAAAGAGAAGCGCCGCGCGCTTCGTCTTCGCGCGCTTCGTCGGGGTCGAAAAAGTTGCTGGCAAGGGTTTGCGCGAAAGAGCGTGTAGGGGATTGCTTGTCGGCAAAGTAAGTCGTGATCCTCGCGGCTCTGGAAATTTAGCTGGCACGTTCGCAGAGCGGCCTTACGGCCTGCGCTTCGGAGTCGTCTCTGACGGACGATTGGAACGTGCGGCGCGCGCGGTGCGGGAGAGTTCGGCGCGGTCAACCTGTCAGGCCGACCGTGGCAACGCCTTCGCGTGGCGTAAGATATTATCGCCGTCAGTCGCGCGTCAAGGCGAACTCGCCTAGGCGCGCGCGTATCTCGTCGCGGACGCGGCGAAAGACGGCGAGCCGCGCCGCATCGTCGCCCACGGCCTCCGCCGGGTCGTCGAAACTCCAATGGATGCGCCGCGTCCCGGCCGGGAAAAACGGACACTGCTCGCGCGCGTTGTCGCAGACCGTGATGACATAATCGAACGCCTGCCCCGCAAACTCTTCGACCGACTTTGAGCGTTGGCCGGAGATGTCTATGCCCACCTCGCGCATCGCCTCGATGGCTTCCGGCCTGACGCGGGTCGGACTGACGCCCGCGCTCTCTACTTTAAAACGCCCGCCGCCGTCGTGTCTGAGCAGACCTTCCGCCATCTGGCTGCGCGCCGAGTTGCCCGTACACAAAATCAAGACACGTTTTTGCTCCCCGGTCATACGTCACTTCCTTTCCGTCTTGTGTCTCCAGCGTCGTCGTGCTGAACGACGACCGCCGTCGAATACTCCGGCAGCGTAGGGATGAGCCAGCGAAAGAGCGCGGTGGCCGCCGCCGCGCCCAACAGTTGCGCCAGGATGAAGGCGGGCGCATCCATGGGTCGGATACCCGCGAACGAATCTGTAACGGAGCGCGCGAGCGTCACGGCCGGGTTGGCGAACGAGGTCGAGGACGTGAACCAGTAAGCCGCCGTGATGTAAGCGGCGACGGCGAAGGGCACGACCGCCGAACGCCTGCGCGCGCAGCCCCAGACGACGGACATCAGACCGAAGGTCGCCACCGCCTCTGCAAACATCTGCGCGCCGCCCTCGCGCGCGTGGCGCGACGCGGAGAACAGGGGCGCGCCGAACATCAGGTGCGCCGTCGCGACGCCCGCGAACGCTCCCCCGACTTGCGCCGAGAGATACGCGGGCACGTCGCGCCAGGCGAGTCCGCCCTGCGAGGCGTCTGCGAGCGTCACCGCGGGGTTGAAGTGCGCGCCGGAGACATGGCCGAAAGTTAAGATGAGCGCGACGAGCGCCGCCCCGGTGGCGAGCGTATTGGCGAGCAGCGCGATGGCGACGTTGCCGCCCGCGAGGCGTTCGCCCATGATGCCTGAGCCGACCACGGCCGCCAGCAGCAAAGCCGTGCCGAACGCTTCGGCCACGACGCGCCGCGCGAGGGTCGGCTGCCCGCTTAGTCTATTCGTCAATCGCTGCGGTTTCCTCTCCATGAAAAATTCAACGCCCGAAACAAACGTTTCGCCGCTTAGAAACTGTCTGAACGAGTCCCAAGAGGGACGATTGCTCATATGCGCGGCGATTCAGCGCCGTGGATTAGTTGAAAGATAAGGTGTGAGTCCCGAAAGGAGGATTGAATGTGTTGCAGCGCATTCAATCCTCCTTTCGGGACAGGCACAGCTTTACTTTTCATACATCTTCTCGGATTTCTCCACGCGGTTCGGCGCTCACACCGCTCAACGCGAGATCGTCATCGGCGTGGCCGTCGCGCAGCACGAGGAGGCTTCCGTCGCCGTCGCTTCTACCGTTGCCCCGTCCGTCGCACAGGTCGTCGCGCCGGTTGTCGCTTCGGTCGTGGCGGTTGCTTCCGGCGTGCAGCACATGGTCGTCGTCGGCAGGTTGTCTTCGAGTACGACGAAGGCTTCCCACTCGTTGCCGTCGGGGTCGCGCACCCACGTCTTATCCTGTATGGCGTAACAACAGTTGGTCGCCATCTCGTCGCGCGTGTCGAGTCCGGCGTCCATCCAGTTGCGGCGCATCGAGAGCACGTCCTCGGTCGTCGCCAGTTGAATGCCGAGGTGCGAGAGCGCGCCGCGCTCCGCGAAGGGCACTTCGTTCAAAGTTAAATTGAGCGGGGGATTCTCCACGTCAAACTTGGCGTAACCGGGGCGCACCTTCGCCGGTTCCAACCCCAACATCCGCCGGTAAAACTCCAGGCTGCGCTCCACGTTACGCACGTTCAGCGCGAGATGCGCCTTGAGCGCACGCGCCTTCCTCTCTGTCTGATGATCCATTTTTGCCACTTCCTTTCCGGTCATGATATATTCGCCAAAGCGAATGTGAGGGCATCATACGCCCGGCGAACATATATGTCAAGGCGTATTTGAAAATTTTTTCGCCGGGGAATGTAAAGTTCCAAATCTCAGGTTTCAAGCTTCAACTTCAAGATAAAAATCCCGGACTTGAAACCTGAAACCTGAAATCTGAAACCTGAAACTTGAAACTTGAAACTTGAAACCTTTATTACTTTCGGAGGGTGGGTTCTGATGGGGAAGACGGGCAAGGCGTTTGACATGGAGCGGCTCTTCAAGGCGTTGGCGGATCGGACGCGGCTGCGCCTGTTGAATTTGATCGGCGGCGACGAAGTGTGCGTCTGTTTCTTTGTCGAAGTGCTCGGCGAGAGCCAGCCGAAAATCTCGCGCCACCTCGCTTACCTGCGGCGCGCAGGAGTGGTCGCGGTGCGCCGTGACGGCAAGTGGATGCACTATCGCATCGCGGAGCCTGAGGACGCGCACGCGGCGCGGCTCCTTGGCGCGGTGCGCGCGTGGCTGGCGGCCGATCAGGAGATGCAGCGCGACCGCGAGCGGCTGGTGAGCGTTTGTTGCGCGCCGCAGCCGCCCGTGCAGTTGCAGGGTGCGCCGCGTCCTGCGAGCATCGCAGAGCGTGGGTGAACAAGTTCCGCGCACGGGACATAAACGCTCGGCCTGTCGGCTCGTTTTTCTTGACATGTGCGCCGCTTTTGGCCTAAGTTGCCGCCGCCTCTGCCCGTCGGCCGGTAATTTTGCAGCAACCTTCCACGTAGCACATCAGTATTAGATCACATGAAAAACTTCACTGTGTTGCCTGACCCCCAAATGCGATTCTTAACGCGCGCACGTCGTCGCCGTCTCATAGGCTGTCTCGTCCTCACGCTCGCCGCGTGCGTCGTCGCAGTCTTCGCGGCGCGGACGGGGCAGATGCAGCCGCGTGCGAACGAAACGAACCGGCCGGAACTCGTGCTCCAGACCGGACACTCGATGCGCGTGGACGGGCTGGCCTTCAGCCCCGACGCAAAACTTCTGGCTTCGGGCAGCAAGGACAACACTGTGCGCCTGTGGGACGCGGAGCGCGCCGTCGAGTTGCGAAAACTGTCTGGGCATGCGGCCTGGGTCAAGGCGGTCGCGTTCAGCCCGGACGGTCGCTCTCTGGCTTCCGGCTCGGTGGACGGCGTGGTCAAGTTGTGGGACGTGGCGACGGGGCGCGAACTGAAAACCTTGAGCGGCGGCGGGAGCATCAACGCGCTCGCCTTCAGCCCCGACGCGCGCCTCGTCGCCGCGGGCAACGCCGAAAACTCCGTGCTCGTCTGGAACGCGCAGACCGGACAGGCGGAGCGCACCCTGTCGGGACATGCGGGCGCGGTCTTGACGCTTGCGTTCAGCCCCGATGGCAAACTGCTGGCGACGGGCGCGCGTGATAATTCGATCAAGCTGTGGGACGCGGGCAGCGGGCGCGAGTTGCACGCGCTCGCGGGGCACACTGACCGTGTGAGGTCGCTCGCCTTCAGTCCTGACGGCAAGCGTCTGGCGTCGGGCAGTTTCGATAAGACGATCAAAATCTGGGACGTGTCGAAGGGGCGCGAGACGCGCACGCTCGCGGGGCATGCGGACGCGGTGATGGCCGTGGCCTTCACGGACGGCGGGCGCAACCTCCTCTCGGCGGGCGCGAACTCGCTCGCACTGACGCGCTGGGATGCGGAGAGCGGCCGGCAGTTGAGCACGACTTCGGACGCGGACAGTCTGGAGACGTTGGAGGCGGCGATCTTCAGCGCGGACGGCAAACTGGTCGCTTCGAGTAACGGCGACAAGACGGTCGTGCTCAGAGACGTGAGCGCGCCGCGCGTGGTACGCATTTTGGAGACGCGCGCATCGAGCGTCTATGCGACGGCCTTCAGCCCCGACGGCAAATGGTTCGCTTCGGGCAGCAAGGACAGCACGGCGCGACTGTGGGAGGCGGCGACGGGACGCGAGTTGCGCAATCTAGGCGGCAACGTTGCAGGCAACATCGGCCCCGTCACTTCCGTCGCCTTCAGCGCGGACTCGCGCACGCTCGCCGCAGGTGGCTTGAGCGGCGGCGTCAAACTCTGGGAGGTGTTGACGGGGCGCGAGTTGCACGCGCTCGGCGGCCACGCCGAGACGGTCAACGCCGTCGCCTTCAACGCGGCGGGCGTGCTCGCCTCTGCCTCGAACGACCGCACGATCAAACTCTGGGATGCTGCGACGGGGCGCGAACTGCGCACGCTCACAGGGCACGGCGGCGAAGTTCACGCGCTCGCCTTCAGCGCGGACGGCGCGCGCCTCGCTTCGGGTAGTTCAAACGGCGAGATCAAAATCTGGAACACGGCGGACGGCCGTGCGGCGCAAACTCTCTCCGGCCACACCGCGCTCGTACGCGCACTCGCCTTCAGCCCCGACGCAAAGACGCTCGCCTCCGCCGCCTCCGACAAGACCGCGCGCGTGTGGGACGCGGCGAGCGGGGGGGCGCTTCGCACGCTGAACGCCGCAGACGCTCTGACCAGCCTCGCCTTCAACCGGGACGGGACGGCGCTTCTGGCCGGCAACTCGCGCGGCGAGATCAAATACTGGGACGCCGCGACCGGGCAGGAGGGGCGCACCGCGAGCGCGCACACCGATGCGGTCAACGCGCTCTCGTTCAGCCGCGACGGGCGCTGGCTCGTGAGCGGCAGCGAAGACGGCAGCGCGCGCGTCTGGTCGGGCGACCGTGGCGAGTTGCTGGCGACGCTCGTGTCGCTCCTGGAGAGCGCGGACTGGCTCGTCGTCGCGC
>DASVPS010000301.1:0-22119 GCA_036389555.1 Pyrinomonadaceae bacterium | reverse complement strand
CGGATTTCGGATTGAAAGACAATTACTTTCTTTCAATCCGAAATCCGCATTCCGCATTCCGCAATCTTACTGTTGGGCGATTTCTTCGGTGAGATGGAAGTAGATGTTGGCGTCGGCGGGGTCGAGCACGGGGTGGTAGGTTTTGCCATAGTTGGCGGTGATCTTGCGGACGTAGTTTTCAGTCTCTTTGTAGGGCGGGATGCCGTCGTACTTATCGACGGAGCCTTCGCCCGCGTTGTAGCCGGCGAGCGCGAGCGCGACATTGCCGTCGAAACGCTTCAAGAGCCAGCGCAGCAATTTCGTCCCGGCATACACGTTCTGTTCCACGCCGGTCTTGCCCTCGACGGCGAAACGCGCGGCGGTGGCGGGCATCATCTGCATGAGACCTTTCGCGCCCACAGGCGATTCGGCGTTGATCTTGTAGCGCGACTCCTGATAGGCGACGGCGTGAATCAGGCGCGGGTCAACACCGTATTCCTTGCCGGCGCTGAAGATCATCATATCGATTTCGGCGTCGCCGGACGTGGGGATGTCCGTGGGGATGACGTTTACTTTGGTGGGGCGAACGGTCGCTGCGGCCGATGGCGCGAAGACTCTGGTTCCGATGCTGGTGAAATTAGCGACGAGAAAAAGGGCGAAGATGGTTAACAGTGATAATTTAAAAGAGCGGAAGTGCGTGACGTGCCGGGTAATCTGCATTCAGTCGTTCTCCATGTGAGCTAGGGTCGAACCGGGGCTCGACGCCATCGGTTGCATCGTTGATGCGGTGCAAAGGTTGGGGGCTACGCATGGTGGAAACGATTTGCAAAGAGCATTAATCGAGACCGGGGATAAGATGGACGAACTGCTCTGCCGGTTGCTCCGAGCGCACTATATTTATGCAAATAAGTCCTTTCGTTGTCTGTATTTAATTCACCCAAGCGCAAGTTGCTGAGAGGCCAAAACTTGCCCCTGCGATCGTTCATCCTGAGTGAGGTTTTCGAGGGTGTTGGACGGTTTCTGCGTATGGAAAGGGTGCAAAAAAATGGCTCCGAGAGCAAATTTTTTTTAGCCTTTCTCACGCGCCGAGCGTCTGCGCGTTGGTTCTCTATGCCAAACTGCGCACGCGGTTGCATGCCTCCTGCGTGCTCCGTATAATCGAGCGCCGTCTAACGTTCAAACTCAATTTTATTGGTCAGAGACGACTGGAAGATTTATGCCGATTTACGAATACAGTTGCCAGAAGTGCCGTGCGCGCATCGAGGTGATGCAGAAGATTACGGACAAGCCTTTGAAGCGTTGCAAGAGTTGCGGCGGGAAATTGGAGAAAGAGTGGTCAACCAGCAGCTTTCAACTCAAAGGTTCGGGCTGGTATGTGACGGACTATGCCAAGAAAAAGACCGGCGACGCAGACAAAGAACCCGCCAAGACCGTGAGCGCGCCGGAGACCAAGACGGACGGCGCGGCCGAAACCAAAACCGCCTCCGCCGAGACCAAATCCGAACCCGCCGCCGCGGAAGAAACTAAACCTAAGAAAACCTCTCGGCCGGTCTCAACATCCAAGCCCTCGAAAAGCGATTAAGTCAAGCACCCCTACTTCGAGGCCAAGCCCGTGTCCTATCCTAAAATTTTAATCACCGCCGGTCTCATCATCGCCGCATGTCTGGCGGCGTTGGGACAGGCGGGGCGGCGTCCCGTAAACTCGCGCGACCGCGCCACGCTCATCAACGTCGTCGCCGTGCGCGAAGACGGCTCGAACGCGCCCATCACTTCCAAAGATATTGCGCTCTACGACGACGGCATCGAGCAAAGCATCCAGAACCTGATGCCAGACCCCGGCCCCGCGCGCATCGTCCTCCTCTTCGACAACTCGCTCACCCTGCGCACAGACGTGCCGAAACTGGCCAACGTCGCGCGCGAGTTCGCCTACGAGATTTACGAGGGCGACCAACTGCTCGTCGCGGGCTTCGACGAACGCGCCGAACAACTTTCCGCAGACTGGACGGACAAGACGAAGGACGTGGAAGAGGCCGTCGCGCTGCTCAGAAAGAAGGGCAACCCGCACCTGTTCGACGCGATCAACGATGTCGTCGAAGTGGCCTTGCGCCCGCTCACCGGCTCGAATCGCAAGCGCGTGATCGTGCTCGTCGGCGACGGGCTGGATCGCGGCAGCAACACGAAGTTCAGAGACCTCCTACACGAACTGCAAAAGAGCGACATCACCGTCTACGCGCTGCAAATCCCCGACCGCACGGGCGGCGCGCACCGACGCGATCAACCAAAGCCCACGCAGGTCGTGCAACAACTCGTCGAAGGCACCGGCGGGCGCATACTCGCGCTCGACAAACCCGCCGAATCGGCCAAGGCCATCTGCGACGAACTGCGCAAGCATCGCTATCTCCTCTCCTACGCCCCGACCGCGCTCCCCTATTCCGAAGCGCGCCGCCTGCTCATCGTCGCCAACCCCGGCATCAACGTGCGCCACAAGTTGGCGCAGCCGCCGAATCAACGGTAGGAAAGTTCAGAGGTTAGAGGTTAGAGGTTAGAAGAAATCAGTTTTTAACTGACCTCTGACCTCTGAACTCTAACGTCTATTTTTTCCTTGAGTAGAAATAAAACATTGCGGCGATGACGATGAGGAGGATGATTTCGAGGAGGGCGAAGTAGGACGGGTCGAAGCCTTCGGCCTCGTCGCGTGCGTGTTGATAGACGACGAATGTGCCGAAGATGACGGCGGTCGAGAGCCAGATGATTTGACGTTTCGTGTCCCACACGTCGGGTCGGCCTGTCGCAGTTGATCGCAGTGTCTATAAGTTCAGCCTGAGAGATTCGCGATTTTCAAGCGCGCAGTTTTTGGAGACGCTCGGCGGCGGCGTGGAGCGTCTCGTCTTTTTTGCAGAAACAGAAACGCACCTGCTGCGCGCCGCGCGCCGGGTCGCTGTAGAAGGACGAGCCGGGCACGCAGGCAACGCCCACTTGCTGAATCAAATGGCGCGTGAACTCTATATCATTCGGGAAACCGAACGCGGAGATGTCGGTCATCACGTAGTACGCACCGTCGGGGCGGAAGACGCGGAAACCGGCCGCTTCGAGTATGGGCAGGAGCAGGTCGCGCCGTGCGATGTAGTCGGTCTGTAAGTGATCGTAATAGGCGGGCGGCAGACGCAGAGCCATCGCCCCGGCCGATTGCAGCGGAGCGGCCGCGCCGACGGTGAGAAAGTCGTGGACTTTGCGGATCGCAGAGGTGATCGCGGGCGGCGCGATACAGTAGCCGACGCGCCAGCCCGTCACCGAGTAGGTCTTCGACATCGAGTTGATGATGACGGTGCGCTCGCGCATCCCTTCAAGCTCGGCCATCGAGATGTGTTCGATCTCCGCATCCTCGCGCGGGTAGAGGATGTGCTCGTAGATTTCGTCTGTGAAGCAGAGCGCGTCGTGTTTGCGGCAGAGCGCGGCGATGAATTCGAGTTCTTCGCGCGTGAAGACCTTGCCGGTCGGGTTGTTCGGGTTGCAGATGATGATGGCCTTCGTGCGTTCGTTGAAGGCGCTGCTGAGTTCGTCGCGGTCGAACGTCCAGTCGGGGGCGCGCAGAGGTACATAGCGCGGGCGCGCGTCGGAGAGGATGGCATCGGGCGCGTAGTTCTCGTAAAACGGCTCGAAGATGACCACCTCCTCGCCGGGGTCTACGGTCGCCATCATCGCCGCGATCATGCCCTCGGTCGAGCCGCAGGTCACGGTCAGCTCCGTCTCCGGGTCAACGTCGAGTCCGAGATACCATTTCGTCTTCTCCGCAATCGCCTCGCGGAAATCGCGCGCCCCCCATGTGATCGCATACTGATTAACGTCTGCGTCGATGGCGCGCATCGCCGCCGCTTTGATTTCGGCGGGTGCGGGAAAATCCGGGAAGCCCTGCGAGAGATTCACCGCGCCATGCTTGATGGCTTCGCGCGTCATCTCGCGGATGACGGACTCGGTGAAGCGGCTCGCCTTCTGTGAGATGTGGCGGCGCGGTGTTGTGGCGGTGGGTCGTGTCATGTAAATTAATCTCGTACGGATCAGGCTGGTGATAGTTTAACCGCAAGGCGCGATGCTCGCATAGTCTGCGGCACAAGCGCAAACCCGGAAATTGCGATGAGCGAAGAGACGAAAGACGGCAAATGTCCGATGGGCAACCGCCCCTGGCTGGCAACTTTTTTGGCGGTCGCCTTTTTGCTGGTTGTGGTGGCAAAGAAGTTAGGTTTATTTTAGCGGACGGCGGTGCAAAAAGTTCTTCCATTCCCCCTTTTGAGAGGTACTAACCCCCATGCTTCTACGTGTCCTGCGCTTCGTGCGCCTCCCCTTAGTCCTGCTCGTCATCTGGACGATTGCACGCTTCTCCATCGGCCTCGCGGGCACGCCTTACGCGCCGCGCGGCAACGCGATGTTCTCCATTGCCAGTGTGACGATCATCTGCGCGCTCGTCTACGGCGCGATGTCGAACCGCGTCGGCAACTTCAACTGGGTGGGCACGATCCTGATCGGCGTCGTGCTCGGACTGTTCGCGCAAATCCTGATCTTCACGGCCACGCTCATCAGCTACGCCGCCGACCTCGACACCTACTTCCGCCACTGGGATGCGCTGAATCTTCCCGAAGGGACGACCGTGCCGATGGCGAAGGCGTTGACATCGCGCGCCGGCGGCGTGCTCGTAGGGCCGATTATGGGAGCCGTCGTGGCGCTCATCGGCCGCGCCGTGTTCGGCAAACTCGCGCCGCGCGGCGACGAGGCGGGCGACCGATAAGCGACTGCCCTAAGTTCGCGCGCGGCCTAGTCCTGCTGTTCGGCGGCCTGTTTGCGTAGTTGTTCGATGACTGACTCGATGGCGGGCGCGAGTTTACCGTTCGGGGCGAGCGCGAGATATTTCTCGTAGGCTGCGACGGCTTCTTTGTACTTCTCCAGACGCTCGTACACTCTGCCGAGCAACTCGTAGAGGACTGGTTCGGTGTCGGAGAGTTGCGCGATGGCTTTGCGAAAGGCCGCCGCCGCTTCCTCATACTTGCCCTCTTCTTCGTAGATAATGCCGAGGCCGGTGTGCGCTTCGGGTTGGAAGCCGCGCGCTTCGCGTATGGCGCGCACGTAGGCTGCCACGGCCTGTTCGTTCTGCGACGACGCGCGCAGGATGCGTCCCTCAATCGCCGACGCTTCCGCCAATCCGGGGCGACTCGCGCGTGCTTCCTCAACCTCGTCGAGCGCGCCTTCGTAATCATTCAAATCGAGCAGGACGCGCGCCAGCCCGACGTGCGCCTCGGCAAAACGGGGGCGCAAGGTAAGGGCGCGTCGATAAAGCTCTGCGGCCTTGTGGCGCGCGTCGTCGGCCGAGGCACGCGCGCGCGCCTCTTCGGCCTGCTGAAAGGCTAGTTCGGCTTCGTCAGTTGTGCGCGTGAGCGGGACAGGGAACTCGCCGCGCTGCGTGGGAAGAAGCGATAGCGTGCGCTCACGGAAGCCCGCGGCACGCACGCGCAGGGTGTGGCGGCCGGGGGAAACTTTCGCGATCTCGAAACGCCCCGACTCGTCCGTCACGCCGCGCCGCACTTCGTCTAACCAGACGACGGCCTTCGGCTCGGTTTTCAACGTGATTGACTTCGACGCGATTGATTTCGACGCGACGGCAGGAGTCTTAGCTTTGGCGGAGACTGCGACGGCGGCGGTGGTTACAGCCTTCTGGCGTGGCCGCGTCGCCGTTTTCTTTCTCTGTGCGTGCGCGTGAGGCGAGGCGACGCCGAGGGCGAGAGCAATGGCGAACAACGCGAAAGAGAGAAGTTGAGAAGGCAGGAAGCTAAAAGTTGAACCTCGGCTCCGCCGCATTTCTTCTTTCGTCATCTCTCGCATTCACGCCTCCTTCAAGTTCGCGCGCCGGGCTTATTGTTCCTCTTGCAACTCCTCTTCGTCGGGCGTCGCGCGGCGCGGGCGCACCGCATTGTTCGAGGGTGGCGCGTTCGCATCGGGCGCGTTCGACTGGGGCGCGGCGGGGCGCACGGCACGCGCGCCGACTTCCGCGCGGAAGCGCCCCGCTTCGTCGTAGAGCCGTTTGTATTGCAGTGTGTTTCTGACGACGCCCTGCACGTAGCCGCGCGTCTCGCGGAAGGGCACGGCCTCCGCCCATTCGTCCATCTCGGCGGGGAGTTCGGCGCGCCAGCGCACGGCGCGTCCCGGCCCCGCGTTGTAAGCGGCGGCGACGTATTCGATGCGCCCGAAGGTGTCGAGTTGATCGCGCAGGTAGCCCGTGCCGATCTGGATGTTCAGTTGCGGGTCGGAGAGCAGCACGTCGCGCGTGATGGTGCGCGTGATGCCGTACTTGCGCGCGGTGCGCTGTGCCGTGTCGAGCAGCAGTTGCATGAGGCCGTAGGCGTTCGCGTGAGACGAAGCGCGCGGGTCGAAGACGGACTCCTGCCGGATCAGCCCGGCGACGCGGTAAGGATCGATGCTGCGTGCGCGCGCCTCGCGCGTGATCGCGTCCCAGTAGGCGAGCGGATAGAACACGTCCCACTCGTCGCGCGTGAGTTCCTCCGGCTTCATCTGCGAATAATCGGGATAACTTTTTTGCAGCGCGAGGAATGCCTGCAAGTTCTGCTGGCGCGTGCGATAGACGCGAGCCTTCGCCAGATTCAAACGCGGGCTGCGCGGCGCTGACTCCAAAACTTTATTCACTTCATCGAGCGCATACTCGTCCAGCCCGACGACGTTCAACTGGTCGGTCTTCGCGAGCGGTTCGTCGGCCTCCGCCGTGGCGGTCTCTTCGGCCACGGAAACCGTACTGAGGTTAACCACGGCGCGTGCAACCTGCGAGTCGGACGCAAAGTCAGCCGCCGCTGCTCCTGCGTTCGGGTTCGTGCGCTTCAACACATCGAGACGCTGGCGCGCCAGATCGCCATACCAGTTGGCGTCGTAGCGTTGCAGCATCGCTTCGTAGAGCGCGCGCGCGTCGGAGAGTTTCCCGGCGCGTTCGGCGTCGCGCGCCGCCCAGTAGCCGGCGCGTCCGCGATTGTCTGTGTTGCGGTCGGCGTAGAGGGCGAGGTGTTCGAGCAGGAGGCGCGCGCTCTCGGCGTAGTTCTTCGACTCGTGCGCCGCCCAGGCGAGTTCAAACTGCGCCTGCGCCACTTCCGTCGCGCCCGGATAGGCGGCGACCGCCGCGCGGAAAAAGTTCGCGGCCTCGAAGGTGTTCTTCGCGTCCTTGGCAATCTGCCCGGCGGCGGCGAGCGCGCGGCGCGTGTAAGTGTGTTCGGGGAAGGCACGACGCATCTCCGCGTGCGCCGTGCGCGCCGCCTCCCACTGGCGCAACTTCGCCTGAGTCTGCACGAGATAGTAGAGGGCTTCGACGCGCGCCTCGCCGGCCGACGTGGGCACGGCGTTCAAAGCCGTCACGGCTTCGGGCAAACGACCCGTCCCGGCGTTGAAAGCCGAGATGCCGCGACGTAACTGCGAAGGCGTGTCGGCGGTCGCAGGGAAGCGCGCGAAGGCTTCGCCGAAAGCAGCGGCCGCATCACTGTGGCGCTTCGCCTCGTAGAGTTTGTTCGCGCGCGTCGTCGCCTCCAGGGGGGAGGCGGGCGCGAGGGACGACGAGAGGCGCGTCAATGCGCTCGCGGCTTCGGCCGCTTCTACTGCTTCGGGCGCGTAGAAGTAGATGCGGCGATAGGCGGCCAGCGCGCGTTCGGCGTCGCCCGCCTGTTCGTGGGCTTTGGCCGTGATGAGGAGCGCGCCCGCGTCGTCGGCCTCCGATAAATTTTTGACGAGCAGAGGCACGGCCGCCGCCCCGTTCTCTTGCAGGGCGAGTTCGGCGTTGCGCAGAGACGCTTCGCGCGCGCGCAACGATTTCGGATAGTCGCGCGCCAGTTGTTCGTAGGCAGCACGTGCTTCGGTGCGTCGTCCCAGTTTGGCGAGCGCGTCGGCGCGCAAGAGTAGCGCGTAGTCGCCGAGCGCAGTCTGCTGGCCGAAAGCTTTCGTGTCGAGCAGAGAGGCCGCGCCCGCCAGATCGCCCGCCGCGAGTTTGATGCGCGCACGCAGGAGGCGCGCGAGCGTCCCGGCCGTCGTGTTCGCGTACTGCGTCTCGATGGTTGCCACCACGCTCTCGGCGGGCATAGAGGCGGGCGGGTTGGCGTGCGTCAGCGCGCGCAGGCGTTCGATGGCTTCCGCCTCGCCCGCCCGCTGCTGCTGCGGCGCGCTGCAACTCGCGCCCGCGAACGGCAGGAACAATGCCCCCGCGACGGCGATGAAAGAGATGACGGAGACAAAGACGACTTGATACCGGCGATAAACTTTTTTCAAAACTTTTTCATTCCCCCCGCGACGGGCTGCTCGCGTTGATGTGGACGCATGAAAATTAAACTAACCTGCCGTGGCGGGGAGATCAAGTTGAACCTGCGACAACTCGTGCGGCGGCGGCGCGTGCGATCCCGGATAGGATGCGCCGGGCGCGGCGGGTCGTTTGCCCGTCGCAGAAAAAGGTCGCCCGTGAAGTCGTCGCAGTTTGCTATCAAAGGCAAGAGAGAAGGCCGCGAGTATGATGCTCGCGGCCTTCTCTCTTGCCTGTTAACTTTTTACCTGCGCCTTGTCTTATGCCGCGACGCTTGCGCCGGGATAGTCGCTGCCGAGTTTGGCCGGGTTGCCTTCGGCGAGCGTGTTGACGAGTTCGTGGTGGAAATAGTCGTAGCGCGTGGCGACGTTCGGCGCGACTCGTTTGTCGTACATCTGGCGCGAGCGGTCGATCTCTTCGCGCAGGCGTTCGTAGAGGTTGCCCTGTTCGCGTCCGTCGCGCACCTTCTGCTCGTTGTAGAGTTTGATCTCGGAGACGAGGAGGCGCGCGAAGCGGCGCGCGTCGTTGTGATAGCGGCGTTCGTCTTCGCTGACTTCGACGGGCAACTCCGCGTCCGCACTCGCACGACGCGAACTGCCGCCAAGCGGCGCGACGACGGGCGGCGCGGCGACGGACGACGGTTCAAAGGCAACGGGCGTGGGCGTCGCGCGGCCATCGTCCGCAGAGATTTCCGGCGCGGCGGGCGGGCGTTCTTCCGCGGCGAACGAAGGTTCGATGCCGCGTTCCTCGTGCGGTTCGGCGACGAGCGTGGGTTCGTGCGTCGGTTCGACGGGCGTTGGCGGCGTCGGCTGGAAATCACGTATGGGCGAAGTTCCGCCTCCGCTTTCGGAAGGCGCACCCGTCCCGGCGGTGGACGGCGGCGTCGTTGCCTGTGCGCTGGCCGACGGGTGAGCGACGTGAGCGGCGCGTTCGACGGGGCGCGGCGCGGGGCGTTTGAGCGCGAGCAGTTCGACCGACATGCTCGTGACGCGCACGAGCGTCTCCAACGCTTCGAGGTTGATCGCTTCGGGTTCGAGCGCGGCGCTGTCGGCGTAGAGCACGGCGACGCACTTGTCGCGTGCGACGAGCGGGATGGCAACCATGCGCTGCGGCGCTTCGTCACCGAGTTTGGAGATCAGTTGGTGATCGTCTGCGTTCGTGCCGGGCGCGCCGCTCCAGGTGGAACGCGAATTGACGGCGCGGCTGAGAAGCGTGTCGGCCGTGAGCGCGAGGGAGATTTCGCGCACCGCATCGTCGCCGACCGTGCCTTCGAGTCCGCGCGCGCGCCATCCCGTGGCGCGTTCGTTCTTGACGACGAAGAAGGCGAGGCGGGGCGTGAAAGCGGCGGCGCGGTTGACGAGCGTGTTGAGGATGTCGGCTTGCGAACGCTGGTTGTCAATGTCATCGACGGCGGCTTTGAGGAGCGCGATGTCGCTCGTGGCGCGGGCGCGGGCGGAAGACTGCGCGGCTTCTTCCGATCCCTTGCCGGTCGCGGCGCGCAGGTGCTCCGAGATCGAGATGGCGATGGGCGCGTCCGAGAGAGAATCGTCGGAGAGGCGTTCGTTGAGGCGCGTGAACGCTTCGTTCACCTGGCTCTGCAAACGCGCGATCTCCTCTTGCTGTCCCTGCACGCGCGCCTTGATATAACTCTCCACTTCGGCGCGCAAACTCTGTTCCAAGTCATCGCTTCCTGCCACCTGTGACTCTCCTTTTGTGCTCGTGTTGCTGGTAGTGCGGGGCTAGCCCCGCCCGGTAGGTCGCTATGGTCTGTCAGGTGTTTTTGACTGACCGGAGGCGCGCGCTTCAGGAGGGCGTGCGCCTGTCAGGGATTATGGCGGGCGGGCGCGCGCGGTGTCAAGCAACTCATGGAAAAGGCCGACGCGGCGCATCATGTTTGCAGACTAAATTGCGTTTGACGAAGCGAGGCGGCCGAATCGCACTCTCGCACTCTCTCTCTGCGCCTTCGCGGGCGACTTACCCTTAAGTCCTCGACCGTTCCGGTCTACGCTTCTGCCCGCGCGCGCTAAGAAGCTGTGTGAAAAGTAAGGCCGCTTTTGTCCCGGAGGGACATTTGAGAATAGCCCAGCGATTTATCGCTGGGGACACGTTAAGATAATGCCTACGAGTCCCGGAGGGACGATTGCATCTTGCGTTATCTCAATCGTCCCTACGGGACTCCAGCAATAATTATGCACCTTGTGCCCAGCACTGAAGTGCTGGGCTATTAGCAATCGTCCCTGTCGGGACTCGTTCACACAGCTTCTAAGAGAGAGGTGACGATGCGCCGGTGCGGGGCGTCTCTACATCGAACCCGCGTTTGCTGAAAGGCGAAGCGCGGGGCGGCAAAACTTAATTTTGAGGATGAACGTATCTTCCCCTTAACTTTCGCCTGCGTCCCGCCGCTTCGCAGTTTGCGGCGTCGAGGTAATGTTTGACACGCAGGCGCGGCTAAGTTATAAGGGGCGCGCCGCTCGCCGAAGACTCTTGCGCTCCGCCGTGCAAAAGCATTTCGACAGACTACGAAAGGGCTTAGGCGCACGCGCCCTCCCGCAGCCGAAACGATCATGACTCTGGCTCGCATCCTGATCGCCGACGACTACGACGATAACCGCGAACTCCTGCGCCTGATGCTGGAGACCGCGGGCTACAGCGTGCGCGAGACGCGCGACGGCAGCGAGTTTCTCGCGGCGGCGCGTGCGGAACTGCCCGATATTGCCCTCATCGATCTCTCGATGCCCGTCCTCGACGGCTGGAGCACGCTCGACGCGCTGCGCGCAGACGAACAGACGCGCCGTCTCCACTGCATCGCCGTCACGGCCTTCGCCGCCGATAAAGATCGCCAGCGCGCCCTCGACGCGGGCTTCGACGCCTATCTCGCCAAACCCTATCGCTCCAAAGACCTCCTCGATCTCGTCGCACGCATCCTCCGCGAAAGTCGGAGCCGCGACGGCCACGCCGGCGACGACGTTCGTTCAACCGACGACGGCCAGCAAAGCAACGACGGGCAGCAAAGCAACGACGGCCACCGGACGCCACATGCCTGAACGAAACAGAAGCGCCGACGAAGCCGTCGATGACGACCTGACACCGGGGCGCATCCTCGTCGCCTTCGAGAAACTATTCGGCGGCGGGCGCGGCGTGCAAAAGTTCGCGCGCTCCGGCCTGCGCTACGTCAAACTCGCGCGCGGCGCGGTGCTCATCGAACAGAACCCTACGAAAAAAAGCGAATGGGCGGAACTGGCGCGGCAAGGCCGACGCATCGCGTGGGTCATGCGCGACGGCGAATACCTCGCCCGCGTCGTTGACGGCGAAGTCGTGATGCTCGATTGAAGCGAACGATGAATGATGAACGCGGAATGATGAACTGAAAGCAACTTGTCTTTCATTCATCGTTCATCATTCCTACTTCATCATTTCTTCTCTCTTTGCCTGCGGTGTTGAGTCTTTTTCAGAGCACCGAAGTCTCCACGAGCAGGCGACCCGCCGCAAACCTCTCCGCATCCAGCACGCTCAGGTCGAGCAAAGAAGCGCGCCCATCGAGAATCAACTCCGAGACGAGGCGACCCGTCGCGGGCGAATGCATCACGCCGTGCCCGCTGAAGCCGTTGGCGAAGAACAAGCCGCAGACCTCTTGCGACTCTCCGATGATCGCGTGATGGTCGGGCGTCACCTCGTACAAGCCTGCGCGACAGCGGCTCGCGTTCACGGTCGCGTCGGCGAGAAACGGCGCGCGCTCGCGTGCCCGCCGGAAAACTTTTTCGGTGAATGCCGGGTCGAAGTCGGTCTTGAACCCAGGCGTCTCCGCGTCGTCAGGCCAGGCCATGAGCGCGCCGGGCGTGGCTCCCGCCGCCGCCGAGAGGTCGCGCGACTCCGGGCGGAAGTGGAAGCCGTCTGTCATGTCTATGACCATCGGCAGCCCTGCGGGCAAAGGCGCGCGCGGCCGCACGCTCACCAACTGCCTGCGCAGCGGCACGACCGGAATCTCCACGCCCGCCAGACGCGCCGTCTCCGCCGCCCACGCGCCCGATGCGTTGACCACGGCGCGCGTCTCGACGCGCCCGCGCGAAGTCTCTACGGCCGCGATGCGCCCGCCCCGAACGTCAATCCCCGTCACCTCCGTCTCCGTCCAGACGCGCACGCCGCGCGCAAGCGCCCGCGCCATGAATCCGTGCAACACCTTGAGCGGCGCGATGAAGCCGTCTGTCTGGCAGAACGATCCGCCCACCACGTCGTCCATGCGCAGACCCGGCACGCGCCGCGCGATCTCTTCCGCGCCGACGAGTTCGACGTTCGAGAGACCTGCCGCGCGTTGCCGCTCGCGCGCCTTTGTCAGGTAATCGAGATGCGCCTCGCTCGTGGCGACGAAAAGATAACCGGCAGGCTCGTAGCCGCAAGCGTGGCCGGTCGCTTCCTCGAAGCGCGTGAAGAAATCAATCGAGTAGCGCGACATCCGTATGTTGATCGCGGTCGTAAACTGCGCGCGCACGCCGCCCGTCGCCCTGCCCGTCGAACCCAAGCCCTGCTCGGCCTCGCGCTCGACGATGAGGACATCCGTGCAGCCGCGTTCCGCCAGATGAAAGGCGACGCTCGCCCCCACGATGCCGCCGCCGATGATCACGACATCCGCCGTCTGCTTCATAGTCTTATCCATCTGGAAATTTCAAACGTGCTTTCCTTTGCGTCTTTGCGCCTCCAGCGTGAGTTAAATCTTTGGCAAGCATTAATCTCACGCTGGAGGCGCAAAGACGCAAAGAAGACACAGAGCGTGTTTTGGGTTATGCGGTCGGCAAACCTTTGCGCGCGACGGTCGCCAACACGTCTGCGAAGCGGTCGAGTTCTTTCAGCGTCGTGTAGACGTTGGGCGTGATGCGCAGGCCGCGAAATTCTTCGTGGACGATGGGCGTGGTAAAGATTTTGTGCGTCCCCATCAGATAACTGCCGATGGCGGCCGGTTCGACGCCTTCGACCGCGACGTTGGCGATGGCGCACGATTGGCGCGGGTCGAACGAAGTGTTGAAGCGAATCCGCGGCACGTCCTTGAGCGCGTTCATCCAATAGCGCGAGAGATAACGCAGGCGCGCCTCTTTGCGCGCCGCGCCGATGCCGTTATGAAAGAGGATGGCCTCGCCGATGGCGAGCTTGTTGGCCGCCGGGTGCGTGCCGATCTCCTCAAACTTGCGTATGTCGGACGACTTGGGTTTCTCCGCCGCCATCAGAGGCCAGATGCGTTCGATGCGCTCGCGTTTGACGTAGAGCATTCCTGTGCCCTTCGGCGCGTAGAGCCATTTATGCAGAGACGTGCCGAAGTAGTCGCACCCGAGATCGTCGCGTTTGAAATTGAACTGAGCGAAGGAGTGTGCGCCGTCAACAATCGTCTCGATGCCGCGCGCGCGTGCCATCTCGCAGACGGCGCGGACGGGCGTGATCTGCCCGGTCAGATTGATCTGGTGCGAGATGAGTATGACGCGCGTGCGCGGGGTGATGGCGCGCTCGAAGGCCGCCGTGATCTCTTCGAGATTGCGGGGCGGCGTCGGGATTTTGATGAGCTTCAACACCAGACCCTCGCGCAGTTCGCGTTGCCGGAGCGTCGAGAGCATGCGCGGGTAGTCCTGCGTGGTGGTGAGAATCTCGTCGCCGCGTCGGAAATCCATGCCGAGGAGCAGGGCTTCGAGCGATTCGGAGGCGTTGCGCGTGATGGCGATCTCTTCGCGGTCGCAGCCGAACATCTCTGCGAGACCCGTGCGGATGGTCTCGGATTGAGGTTCGAGGATTTGCCACATCGTGTAGGCGGTGGCGTCCTCCTGCTGCCAGATGTAACGCACGAGAGCTTCGGTGACGAGACGCGGCGAGGGCGAAACGCCGCCGTTGTTGAGATTGACGATCCCGCGCGTGACGGAGAACGACTGTTGAATATCGAACCAGAAATCTTCATCGCGCGCGGCCTGTTCCGCCGTCAGATGCGCAACGCGCGCCGAGGCCGCCGTCACGTCCCTGAGCAGCGCGGCGACCGTCGAGGAAGAGAGCGCGGCGAGACCGAGACCACGACCTGCGCATGAGAGAAAGCGGCGACGGCTGGGCTGATTCATAGTTGTGCCTCGTTTCGACTATCGGGCGTCAATGAAGTTGACTGATCTTAGAAGCTGTTTGAAAAGTAAACTGGTTATTGTCCCGTCAGGGACATTTGATAATAGCCCGGCGATTTATCGCCGGGGGCGCGAGTTTTTGCCCGGAGTCCCGTAGGGACGATTGAGTGTAGTTAAACACATTCAATCGTCCCTATGGAACTCACACCTTATCTTTCAACTGATCCCCAGCCATCAATGGCTAGGCTATTAGCAATCGTCCCTGTCGGGACTCGTGCATACTGCTTCTTAACTTCAAACCGCTCATCGAACAAACACGATCTCGCTCGCGCCGCCCTCCGGCAACGCGAAGCGCAGGCGTCGCTCGTCGCCGTTGAAGGAGACGTTTTTGGCTTCGCGTCCATCAATACGAATCTCTTTTGGTCTGGCATTGACGCCCAGCACTTCCACGAAACTGACGCGCCGCGCTTCCGGCAAGTCGCCGACGTGTTTGAGACTAACGCGGCCGCCGGTTTGCGTGATGGTGGTCGTGCGCCACGCGCTCCGGCGATAGCCGTAGCCGTCGCCCGCGTCCTGATGGATGCGCCCCGCGCCGTCCGCGCCGGAGACGACCGTGACGGAGAGCGGCGCGCGCGCCATCTCGCCCGTGTGCTGGATGGTGGGCTGCGCGGGGATGACCGCGCCGACGCGCGCAAAGAGCGGGAGGCGCGAGAGCGGCGCTTCGATTTCCGCGGACGTGCCGCCTTCGTAGCGCGCGCCCGTCCACCAGTCAACCCACGCATCGCCTTTCGGAAAATAGACGGGGCGTTTGGCCGCGCCCTCGGTCAGGACGGGTGCGACGAGCAGGTCACGCCCCAAGAGAAATTGTTCGAGCGGGAGCGTGGGCGCATAGGTGTTGTAATCGGTCGGGTAGTTGAACCAGAGGGGACGCATGACGGGCATCCCGGTCTGTTCGTGCTCGCGAAAGAGCGTGTAGATGTAAGGCAGCAGTTGATAGCGCAACTCGATTGAGGCGCGGTTGATCTTCTCGTGAGCTTCGCCGAACGACCAGGGCTCGCGATCCTGCAAACTGGCGGCGACGTGCGAACGGTAGAAGGGCGTGAGCGCGGCCGCTTGCAGCCAGCGCGTGTAGAGTTCGGCGCTCGCATTGTTCGTGAAGCCGCCCACGTCCGCGCCGACGAACGGCACACCGGAGACGCTCATGTTCGTGAGCATGGCGATGGATAGTTGCAGATGTTCCCAACTCGCCACGTTGTCGCCCGTCCAGACGGCGGAGAAGCGTTGGACGCCCGCATAGCCCGCGCGCGTCAGGACGAAGGGGCGCACGTCGGGGCGCAATTTAGCGACACCCTCGAAAGTCGCGCGCGCCATCTGCATGCCGTAGGTGTTGTGATAGCGCGCGTGGTCTCCGGCGAGGCCGTCGCCGAAGTGGCGCACGTCTAAGGGGAATGTCTTGGCCGCATCGTGCAACACGTTCGGCTGCGGTGGCCGCGAGTCCGGCGGAAACGTCGCAGGCTCGTTCATGTCGTTCCAGAAGCCGCTGACGCCCTCGTCCAGATGTTGTTTGAAGAGCGAGCCGAACCACGCGCGCACCTTCGGGTTCGTGAAATCGGGAAAGGCGCAGATGCCCGGCCACACCTTCCCCTGAAACTCGCGGCCGTCCTTCGTCTGGTGAAAAAAGCCCCCGGCGCGCCCTTCCGTGTACGCCCGATAATTTTCATCAACTTTGATCCCCGGATCGATGATGAGGACGGTGCGAAAGCCGTCTCGCGATAAGTCTTGCAGCATCTTCGGCGGGTCGGGGAATTTCGCCTTGTCCCAGGTGAAGACGCGATAGCCGTCCATGTAATCTATGTCGAGATGGATCACGTCGGCCGGAATCCTCCGTGAACGAAAGCCGCGCGCGATCTCGCGCACACGCGCTTCGGGAAAGTAAGACCAGCGCGATTGTTGATAGCCGAGCGACCAGAGCGGCGGGAGCGGCGTGCGCCCCGTCAATTCCGTGTAATCGCCGAGCACTTTGTGCGGCGTGCGCTCGCGCCCGCCCGTGAAGACGTAGTAGTTCAACTCGCCGCCGGCCGCGCCGAACGTGTAACGGTTCGGGGCGGTGCGCCCCATGTCGAAATGCGTGCGATAGGTGTTGTCGAAAAACAGCCCGTAGGCTAAGCCCTGCCGGAGCGCGATGAAGAAGGGGATGGACTGGTAGATCGGATCGACGCCGTGCCCGTAGGCATACGCATCCGTGTTCCAGTTAACCAACACGTGCCCCTGCCGCGACGTGGGCAGCGCCTTTTCGCCGAAGCCGTAATAAAACTCCAACTCGTCGCGCCGCTTCGACGCCTCAATCGCCCCATTCTCAAGATCAAAGGAAACTGGCCGCGCCGCATCGTCTTCGACCACGACGTTCCCCCGCGCGTCAAACACCGTCACGGTAAATGGGCGGCGTCGAATCACTATCTTCGCCCCTTCGACGCGCGTCGTGATCTCGATGGTCTCGCGCGTCTCTCGAATCAAGGCCGCCACCGTCTTTCGATCCCTAGACCACGTCGCATACGAATAATCGCGCTCGAACAGGCCGCGCGGCGCGAGTCGGACGCGCACCACGTCGAGGTCGAAAAACGTCACGGCCACGCGCGCCCCGCTCGTGAGCGTGAGCGTGACGCCGTTCGTCTCGCGCGCGACGGCCACGACATCCCCGGCCGCGCGCCACGCGGCGTAAGCCTCCCGGTGCGCGGGGGCAAACACACAGAGGAAAAGCAAGGCGGCGGCGAGCGCGCGAAGGGAATTGACCGGACGGGTTTTCATCGTATCTCCAAGAGTAAGCTGACAGTGCGGCACGCGAGTTTCACTGCCCGGATATGGCGAGCGAGGCCAACACGCCGCGCGGATTGATGATGTCTCTCAGCCGTTCGTAAGGAATCAGCACCTTGGGTTCGCCGCCCGCATACGATGTAACCTGATACTCCTCGAAAATAATGACCAATCCCTTCGGAGTCAGAACCCAAGCCTGATAGTTTTTTGGCGTCGGCATCGCTCCCCCGCTCCATCCCTGAACTTCCTGCGGGGTAATGCCTAGCTGGCAACTCAAATCTCGGAGGCAATAATCGGCGATGGTTTGCAGATACTTTGAGCCGGGCGGGAACAAGTCCGCGAGTTTAAGCACGCGACCGCGTTGTAAGTCGTAATTGAGAACCAGCGGGTAATGATAGCCGTGCGCCGCTCCCCACGAGTAGCCGTAAGCGTAAAAGAGGACGCTGATAACTTCGTCGGATGCAAAGATAACTTTATGAGAAATGGTGTGATATTCCTCAACGTCCTTCCAGTGCTCGCGTCTCTCCTTTTCCAGATCGCGTTTGTCCGTCAAATAAGGCTCGATGTCGCCGTCGACGAGTGTCTCGGCGGCCTGATTAAACTTTCGCGCCGCCGCGCTCCGGTCGCCGACAAGCTGCGGGTAATCAGCCTTGATCGCAAACTTAGTCCGAGTTAATTGTTTCTCGATTGTTCGCGTCTCGAATTGACGCTCCGGGCTAAAGTTTATGAAGGACTCGAATGCATCCGTCCCGCGGTCTCGCGCGGAGAATGTTTGCACACAGCCGGCCGATGTCGGCCTGAACTGGCTGGCAACTTTCTGCCCACTGGCAGCCTGCGCCGGTGTTTCTTTTGCTTGCGGAGGCGCAGGCGAGGAGGGGCTTGTCGTTAGCGAAGCACAGGAACAACAGAAAGCCAGCAGCAGGAGGGCAACACCGGCCGGGAGGAGTTGACGCGCAACTTTCCGCTTATGGCCGCGCCTCGCGCTCATAAACAATCTTTCCGCCGAGTATGGTCAACACGGCTTCGGTCTGCAAAATCTCCGCAGGCTTGATCGACAGCAGGTCTTGCGAGTGGGCGACGAGGTCTGCGAGCATGCCGGGCGCGATTTGGCCTTTCTCCGTCTCTTCAAAAGAGGCGTAAGCCGACTCGACTGTGTAGCAGCGGATGGCATCGGCGATGAAGAGGCGTTCCTGCGGCCACCAGCCGCCGACGGGGTCGCCCTCTGTGCTCTGGCGCGTGACGGCGGCGTAGAGTCCGAGGTAGGGGTTGATGGGTTCGACCGGCCAGTCCGTGCCGAAGGCGACGCGCACACCGAACGAGCGCATCATGTGCCACGCATACGCGCCCTGCACGCGATACTCGCCCAGGCGTTCCTCAGCCCAACGCTTGTCCGAGATGGCGTGCGACGGCTGCATCGAAGCGACGACGCCGAGAGCGGCGAACATTTTGAAATCCGAAGGCGCGACGACCTGCGAGTGCTCGATGCGATGGCGCGGCGACGAATCGTCGGGCGCGGCCTTGAGTGGTGTCCCGGCCTCTTGCGGCGTAGTTCGACCCGCCGACGACTTGCCCTGAGTCAACAAATCTCTGAAAGGCTTGGTGTTTATCTGCCGGCTTGCCTCTAAAAACCCTTCGAGTGCCATGCGATTCGCGCGGTCGCCGATGGCGTGAAGGGCGATCTGAAATCCCTCGTTATGTCGCTCGACGATCATGCGCGTGAGTTCTGCGGGCGGGCGGCGCGGGATGCCGCTGTTCTTGGGATCGTCCGCGAAGGGCGCGAGCATGGCGGCGGTGCGCGATCCCAGAGTGCCGTCAACGTAGCCCTTCAAAGCCGTCAGGCGTATACGCAGCGGGTCGAGTTTGAACGAAGCGAACTCCGTGCGTTGCGCTTTCAACTTCTCAACCGTGTCTTCGAAGTTCTGCCATTCGGCGACGCGCACCGTCAGTTTTCCCGCTTGCAGCAGTTCGCGATAGAGTTCGGTCGCCTCGTAGCCGGAGTTGTCGTGAATCGAAGTGATGCCGTAGCGTCGCGCCTCTGCGAGCGCGCGTTCGGCAGCCTGCATGCGCTCGGCGCGCGAAGGCTCCGGCACGACGCGCCCGACCAGACCGGCCGCCGTCTCTTTCAAAATTCCCGTCGGTTGTCCGTCGGCGTCGTGCAAAATCTCGCCGCCTTCGGGCGCGCGCGTCTCGCGCGTCACGCCTGCCTTTGTGAGCGCGAGCGTGTTCGCCCAACTCACGTGACCGTCCACGCGCTGCACGAAGACCGGGTTGTTCGGGGCGACCGCATCGAGATCGGCGCGCGTCGGCCACTGCCCGCCCCACAGCGTATGATCCCAGCCGCGGCCGAGAATCCACGCGCCCGGCGGCAGTTCGCGCACCTTCGCAGCGATGCGCGCTTTGGCCTCCGCGAGCGTCTTCGCGCCGATGAGTTCGACGCGCAGGAGCGAAAGGCCGCCGCCGATGAAATGCAGGTGCGCGTCGTTGAAGCCCGGCGTGACGAGACGCCCACGCAGATCAATGTTGCGCGCACCCGCGTAAGCGCGCGCGATTTCGGCCGACGTGCCGACGGCGACGATGCGCTCGCCTTCGACGGCGACGGCCTCGACGATTGTGCCCCGCGCGTCGGCCGTAAAAATCTTACCGTTCGTCAGGACGAGAGCGACGCGCCGCTGCGCGGGCGCGACCGCACGCGAGCGGTACGGCGCGGCCAGCAGCAAGCCGACGAGCGAGAGGGCGAGAGAGATACGTAGTAGTTTCATCAAGGGCAATCGGGCTATGTGCATGAATGGGTTCGAGCGGAGGCTGTTATATCACTAAATAAGCATTCAAGTCTTGCGGGTGAAGGCCGCGCTGGTGCGGGTCGGCGGGCTTGCCGTTGTTAGACGGCGGCTGCCGAAGGCAGGAGTCCCCTTATCTATCAAGCTACCGCTGCACGCGGCCGCGCCCCGGTGAAACTTTCTTCCGCAACAAGCACTTCGAGTCTTGCAGTTGAAAGCGACGCTATTAGCGCTCCGGTTCAATGATTTGTTCGTTGTCGCCCTTCGAGCTGAGGGGCGCCGCTTTTTTTGCGGCGCCCCTCTCCGGCGTCTTGCCAGGCATCGCTGCCGTTAAGTTGAGTCTGGCACCTTCCCCTGCTCCTAAATGTCACCGGCATTATAACGGCTTGATCAGCCACCGTTGCGTGTCGTTGTTCTGTGCAGGCCGGGTAACGAGAGAGAAGTCCTCAGTCTCGACCTCGTGTGCATCCATAAATCGGCCATTGCTCTGCTGCTGGATGGTGAACGTGTTGGTGCCGCCCGTAGGTATTACAATCCATCTCTGTGTGTCGTTGTTTTGCGCCGTCCGGGTGACGACGGCGAAGTCCTCTCCAGAGCTTTCATGCGCGTCCACAAATCGGCCGCTGCTCTGCTGCTGAATGGTGCATACTGCTCCGACAGGAGTTAGAACCCATCTCTGTGTGTCGTTGTTCTGTGCAGTCCGGGTGACGAGAGCGAAGTCCTCAATCTCATGTGCATCCATAAATCGACCGTTGCTCTTTTGCTGGATGGTGAATGTGTTGTTGCCCAGGGATGCTACAGTCCATCTCTGTGTGTCGTTGTTTTGGGCAGTCCGGGTAACGACGGCGAAATCTTCCCCAGAGCTTTCATGCGCGTCCACAAATCGGCCACTGCTCTTTTGCCGGATAGTGTAGAGGCCGCCTGAGTACGGGCCGCCAAAGCGTGTCAGCGCCCATTTCTGTGTGTCGTTATTCTGCGCCGTGCGCGTGACAAGCCCGAAGTCCTCCCCAGAGTGTTCATGTGCATCCACAAATCGGCTATTGCTCTTTTGCTGGATGGTAAACACGCCTCCCACAGGTATTAGAATCCACTGCTGGGTGCGGTTGTTCTGCGCCGTGCGCGTGACCAGCCCAAAGTCCTTCCCAGAGTGTTCATGCGCGTCCACGAACCGGCTATTGCTCTTTTGCTGGATGGTGTACACCCCCGGCTTCAGGGTTAATGGAATCGAAAGCGGATACATAAAGTTGACGGCTTGAACATCTCCGTCACTGAGGCCGCTTCTCTGGCCGATGGACTCACCATTCAGAGTCTCGATAGTGGGCTGGTTGTTCTTCGAGAACGCGAATTTGTCGTAGTGCATGATTGAGCCAAAATCATATCGCCCCACATCGTCACCATCGGTGATGTGCTGGTTGAAGTTATGCTCCTTTCCCGCCTCGATATTCTGGGAAAGAATCCGTATGAATTGGTCTCGGTCTTCGCGACTCTGCTCGTGCCAGAGACCAACGGCGTGTCCGATCTCGTGGATCGTGCTGCCCTTGTCACAACCCGGCGCCAGCGTAATGAACTGCTGTCCAACCCCTCGCATCCCAACCGGTGACGAACATCCATCTCCGGGTCTGAAGGTCACAAAGTTCGCTTCGTTGGTGCGCGCGACCAGTCTGATGCCCGTGCGACTATGCCAATGGGCTATTGCGTCATTGACGCGCGCGACATTGGGAAGAGCGGGGTCTATGGTGAAAGGCACCACGCCCCCCGGCCAACGGAACCGGTCGCCAGTGATAACAACGCCGAATACTTCTCCCTTCTCATCGGTGATCTCAGTAGCCAGCCGCTCCATTTCATCGACGCTACCCAGCACGATGTCGCCCTCGAAGATGGCCTCACCGTCGATGACAGAATATTGGACGGGGCGGTGTCCGAAGGTATTGCCTTGGACGAAACCTGTGCGTACTTCAGGACTCGAACGAAATTCTTCTTTTGCCATTTTTATACACTCCTGTTCTTTGGTCGAGGGAGGGTTACTTTACCTGTCGGACGGGGATTGATACCTCGTTGGGGTAGCCGAAGGTGATCACCGGATGGCTCTGCGTGCTGATGAAGTCACCCCGGCTCACCTCTCCATCTCCGTCAATATCGA
>DASVPS010000300.1:0-12542 GCA_036389555.1 Pyrinomonadaceae bacterium | reverse complement strand
GCGAGCATATACCTCTCTGCGGGGGTGAGTTGACGATACGACATGGCGAATATCCTCTTCCTGGTCGTTGAGAATCTTCGTCAGTATTGCCGCTCACCTCTACTTCAGGAAAGCGTGTTGCACTTAGTATATGAATCCGCGAGGCGAAAGACGAGCATGTCGCGCACGGCGAGACCGTTTTCATAGACGGGTTCGTCGTAATACCAGAAGTAATCGTGCCGGATGTGATCTGCTCTGAATCCGCACTTCTGGTAGAAGATGATGTTGGCCGCGCTCGTGGTGCTCGTGCCTACGATGATCTCAGGCTTGCCGCGCTTCTGTGCCTCTGCGACGAGCCACGCGACGAAACGCCGGCCGAGTCCTCTGCCCTGCCGCTCGCGCAGGATCGCCAGTTCCAACATCTCACACGGGTCGCGCCGCCAGCGCATCGTCGCCGCTCCGACCAACTCCCCGTCGGCATCCATGCGGTAAACCGTGTCGCTCAGATTTTTCAAACCCCAACGCAGCGCGCTGGCGGAAGGCTCCGCCAGCAGGAGCAGCGGGAACAGCATTTCGAGTTCATCCTTGCGCGCTTCGCGGATGTCGAGTTGCATGGTGGCGAGTTATGACTGGCGGGCTAGAGACTTCTCGCGTTGAAGGTGTCGCCCTGCCGTATGTCGCCGGTCTCATATCCTTTTCTGAACCAACGAACGCGCTGCTCGGAACTGCCGTGCGTGAATGAATCGGGCACGACGTAGCCCTGCCCCTGACGTTGCAGACGATCGTCGCCGATGGCGCTGGCCGCGCCAAGCGCCTCCTCTATGTCGCCCGGTTCGATGATGCCGCGCCGTGCGGCATAGTGCGCCCAGACGCCCGCGTAGAAATCGGCCTGTAGTTCCAACCTGACGGAGAGCCGGTTCGCTTCCGCCTCGCTGATGCGTCCACGCCTTGCGTCCACCTGATCCATCGTGCCGAGCAGGTGTTGGACGTGATGGCCGACTTCGTGTGCGATGACGTAAGCCTGCGCGAAGTCGCCGGGCGCGCCGAGTCGTGTCTTGAGGTCGCGGTAGAAGGAGAGGTCTATATAAACCTTCTCATCGCCCGGACAATAGAAGGGGCCGACGCTTGCGCCCGCCACGCCGCAGGCCGAGCGCGTCTGCTCCGTAAAGAGCGAGAGCTTCGGCTCGCGGTAACGCCTGCCCGCCTGTTGAAAGATCGTGTTCCACACGTCCTCCGTCTCGGCCAGCACGACGGACGTGAACTGCTTGAGTTCCTCTTCCTGCGGGTTGACACGCCGCGCGGTTTGCGTCCCCTGTCCGGGATCGCCCTGCCCTTGATCGAGCAACTCGCGCGGGTCTGCGCCGAACAGCAGCGCGAGCGCTACCAGGACAATGGTGCCGAGTCCGCCGCCGACGGCCATCCCGCCGCGCGACATGCCCCGTCGATCCTCCACGTTCGTGCTTTCACGTCGCCCTCTCCAACGCATATTTTATGCCCCTCCCCTGTGACCTCAAATTCTGTGAATATGTTTTTGATTATAACTGCCCGCTGACCCGAAGGGCGATTTAATTCGCGCGTGCGCTCCCCGCAAAGGGTAGACCTCAGACGATGCGTTCAATGAGACTCTTTGAGGCGGTTCCGTATCTCACGGGAGAGGGCGCGCACCTGCTAGAATCATCCGCGCATCTAAGGTGCGGCCGAAGGAGGGCTTAAGCAGAGTATGAACACGATCCAGATTCTCGGGCTGGCGCTCGGCACGGCGTGGACTTCCGGTATCAACCTGTATGCAACCGTGGCCGCGCTCGGATTGTTACAACACTACAAACTCGCACATCTCCCCGGCGGCCTACACGTTTTAGACAACTGGATCATCATCGGCGTCGCGCTGTTTCTCTATGCCGTCGAGTTCTTCGCCGATAAGATTCCTTACGTGGACACGGTCTGGGACGCGGTGCATACGTTCATCCGTGTCCCGGCGGGAGCGATCATCGCGGCGGCGGCGACCGCCGACATCAACCCTTCAGTCCAGATCATCGCATTGCTGTTGGGAGGAGGACTCGCGCTCTCGACTCACGGGACGAAAGCGACGTTGCGCGTGGGAGCTAACCTGAGTCCGGAGCCTGTAACGAATTGGACGCTCTCGGTGCTGGAAGACATCGTCGCCTTCGGCGCGGTGGCGCTCGCCGTCTTCAGTCCGTTTGTCATACTCGCGGTCATACTCGTCTTTCTCTTGCTACTCATCTGGATATTGCCGAAGGTGTGGCAGCGTATTCGCCGGATGCTCAAAGCCGCCGGTGATTTTTTCGGCGGGCGAACCGTGGCGACTCCCTGAAATAACTGTCTGCCGCAACCCGACCGCACGCCGCAAAGATTCTCCGCACCAACCGGACGGAGGGCATGAGATGGCGGATGCTAAAATGCGGAGACGGCGGATTCCGGCATTCGACAAATTGACTGTCTGTTGACCTTTCCTCTTATGTCCTCGAACCGTTTCATCAACGAGCGCAAGGGCGCGTGGCAACGTCTGGAAGATTTGCTGACGCTGCTGGATCAAATGTCTCTGCGCCGTTTGCACCGCGAAGAGGTGCGCGAACTCGGCCGCATCTACCGTCGCACGTCGTCCGATCTGGCGATTGCGCGCGCCGAGTCGCGCGACCCGCGTCTGGTCAACTATCTCAATAGCCTCGTCATACGCGCGCACGGGCGCATCTATCGCGCCGGGGCGTTGGAAGGGGGCGCGCGCGTGCGCCTCTTTTTCGCGCGCGACTTTCCGCAAACGTTTCGTCGCACGTGGCGTTACACGGCCGTCGCCTTCGTGGTCTTCATGGCCTTCTTCCTCGCCGGATTTTTGGGGACGTGGCGCGATGCGGAATTCTCAGACCTCGCCGGACTCAGCCCCGCGTGGCGCGCGCAGAACACGGACGCGCGCGTGCGCTGGTGGGAGTCTCTGAACGAGGCCAACCAGGTGGGCGGCGCGGCGATCATGACCAACAACATACAGGTCATGTTCTACGCCTTCGCCTTCGGCGCGCTCCTCGGTCTCGGCACGCTCTACATCATGGCGATGAACGGCGCTAGCATCGGCGCGGTGCTCGCGCTCACTTACCGCGCCGGGTTCGGCCATGAACTCGTCGCCTTCATGGCCGGCCACGGTGTCATCGAACTGACCTGCATCTTCATCGCGGGCGGCGCGGGGCTGCTCGTCGGCGGCGCGATCCTCATCCCCGGCGACCTCTCGCGCTTCGACTCGCTACGCCTGCGCGGCCGCGACAGTATCCAACTCATCGTCGGCTGCATCCCACTCCTCATCCTCGCAGGCATCATCGAAGGCTTCATCTCGCCCGCCCCGATCTCGCGCATGATTAAATTCAGCGTGGCTATCGCCACCGGCCTCGCGCTCTACACTTACCTGTTGCTTGCGGGACGCGAAGATACTGTCGGGACGAAACGTTAATAGTGAGGGAAGAAGATGCTGCTACCGCTGATGGGTTTTACCTTCATGTTGATCATCGTGGGAGCATTGGCAAGCCTCGTCGCCATCGGCGATCCTCAACACGCCCGTCTCGCGCCGTTCGTCGGGTTCACTTCGTTGCTGGCCGGGGTGGGGGCTTTGCTCCTGTCAATCGTCATAGCCGGCGTTGGGCACGTTGCTGATGTGTCGCTGGGATTAATAGGGTTCTCCGGCATCGGCTTCTTTCTCGGTCATGGGATGGGCTGTGTCGGCGGCGCGGTGTTGGGTTTCATTCTCGCCTCCCGCCGCGCCGGGAGATGAATTGTCAGCCATTTACAACAACCCTCTCTCTTTCACCCGGATGTAAGTCTCAAGCAGCGCGGGCGTGAGCGTGGCGGCGGTTACGTCTAGGGCGAGGCCGCCGAGGCGTTCGACCATGCGGAGCGCCGCTTCGCGTTGGAACAGGATCTCTTCGGCAACGGATTGCGTGAATAGATCGCGGATAGTTTCCGGCGTGTCGCGCACGGCGGCCGAGAGGTCTCGGTCGCCGATGGTTGCGACTACGGGCAGGTGGCGCGGGCGCAGGAGTTTCAGAGACGTGAGCAGTTCGCGCGAGCCTTCTTCGTCAACTAAATCCGTGAGGACGACGACGAGCGCGCGCCGTTTGCAATTGGCGGAGATGTACTCGAAGGCGCGCGTGTAGGAAGGCTCGATCATCTCCGGCTCGATGCCGTGGAGGGCTTCGAGCACCGCCTCCATCTGCTCGTGCCCGCGCGCGGGCGGCACGTATGCGCCGACGCGGCGGCCGAATACGACCAGCCCCGCATTGTCGCCGCCGCGCGCGGCCGCGCTCATCAGCGCGAGCGCGGCGTGGATGGCCGAATCGAATTTCGACTCGTCTTCGATGCGCGCCGTCATCAGTCGCCCGGCGTCGAGCGCGACGAGGATCGTCTGGTCGCGCTCGATCTGGTACTGGCGCGTCGTCAAACGCCCGCGCCGCGCCGTCGCGCTCCAACTGATGTGGCGCAACTCGTCGCCCGGCACGTATTCGCGCAGCGACTCGAAATCGCGTCCCTCGCCGCGCCACGCCGAACGCCTGTGCGCGGCGACGAGCGAACGCGCGCCGAGCGCCTTCAACTCCGCTTCGCGCGCCCGACGCAAATTCGGATAGACCTTGATCCACTGCGCCTCGCCCGCGTGCGCCGCGCACCACACGAGGCGCAGGCGCGAAAGATAGCGCACGGCCACGCGGCCGAATTCGTAACGCCCGCGTCGCGGCGGCGTCAGCCCGTAGACGAGCATCGCCGTCGTCTGCGCCTCCACTTTGAGAGACGCCTCGCGCGGCGACGATAGCTGCAACTCCGGCGGGTGCTCGTCCTTGACGCGCAGGCCGAGCGGGCGCGGCGTGTGATTGGCGATGCGAACGCGCACTTCCGTCTCCGCGCCGATGTGAAAACGCCCCGCGAGTTCGCGCCCGATCTCGACGCCGGCGGGGAGCGCGCGGCTCATGCGCGCATCTATGAAGGCGACGAGCAGGAGCAGCGCATCGTAACCGGCGACGTACCAGCGCAAGCTCGGCCACGCCCACGCGAGCGACAGCGGCACGAAGCCGAGCGCGAGCAGCACGTAAAAGAGTTTTGAGAAGACGAAGCGCATTAGAGGAGGCGGAACTAAGCGTGTTATGGCTGAACCCGATTTTTCGTTAGAATACTAATAGGTACTTCGCGCGCGGGCAAACTATGAACGGCTTACGAATGAAATTAGCCCAGTGCTATAATGGCTTCCATGAAAATCCTCAATTACACAGTTGTCATGACGCCGGATGAGAGCGGAGGTTATGTTGTTACGTGTCCCGCGCTGCCCGGATTGGTGACTGAAGGTGATACGCTCGAAGAGGCACGCGAAATGGCGGCAGACGCGATTTTGGGTTATCTGGAAAGCCTACGCAAGGATGGAGAGCCGATCCCGGCAGACAATTCCATCACGGAAAAAATCACAGTTGAGTTCGCCTAAACATTTCAAAGTAATTCAGCCTCCGGTTAAGCCTTCAAAGTAAATCCAAAAATTCTTCCACAGTCAGGCCGGACTCGGCGATGATCGATGCCAGTGTTCCCCGCTTCAAATCTTTATTGTGATAAGCGACCGTCACTCTCAACTTTCCCTTTTTGAGAATGTAATGGCTCCCCGTTTTATGGTGAATATAAAAGCCATTCCGCTCAAGCGCCTTAATGACCTTCTTCGGTTTTAACGACGGCAACTTTCCAGTCATCCTCTCACTTACACCTTTCTCAGCTTAGAAAATTCATATTAACTTCACAAACAGCCTTCTTTAGCTGTAAGGATAGAACGTCTCGCGTGGACACCACCTTTAACTTTTCAACTGGCGCACAATCTTTCGTGCTGCGCGCGATGTTGACAGAAGCGGATCGAGTCCCGCATTAAAAAAAACATGAGAGGCGAGAAGTTTTGACGGAAGTCTGGCTGCAAAGTATCACTGAATCCGCTCGCCTTAATTCCCACTCTCGATGCTTGTGGAAAACAAGAAGAGCCGGATGCGCAAGAAGGCTGAATGAGGACATCTAGCGCGCATGCAACAATACGGTTAGAATGTCCGCTCCAAGTTTCTCCATCCGTGCGGCGCTTGCGCCTCATAATATTCATTCGAGGTTAAAGATGAAACGTACACTACTAGTGCTGTTCATAGTCTTCTTCGTCCTGACGCTGAATGTTGTCGCGCAGGAGAAAGATAAAAGCATCCGCACGCGCACGAAGGGGTTGCAGAAACTGGACGGCTACGTGCCGCTCTACTGGGACGCCGAGAACGGTAAGTTGCTGATGGAGATTGAACGCTTCAATGCGGAGTTTCTCTATCAGGTGTCGCTGCCGACAGGCGTCGGCTCGAACCCCATCGGCCTCGACCGCGGGCAACTCGGCAGCACGAACGTCGTCTTCTTCGAGCGCACCGGCCAGAAGGTCTTGCTGGTGCGCCCGAACTATCGCTACCGCGCCATCACGAACGACCCGCAGGAGCGGCGCGCGGTCGAAGAATCGTTCGCGCGCTCAGTGCTGTGGGGCTTCAAAGTCGAAGCGTCGGAAGAGGGGCGCGTGCTCGTGGACGCGACCGCCTTCTTCATGCGCGATGCGCACGGCGTCGTCGAAGCTCTGCGCCGAACGAATCAGGGACGCTTCCAACTGGACGAGTCGCGCAGCAGTTTCTACTTGCCGCGCACCAAAAACTTTCCACAGAACACAGAGGTCGAAGCACAACTCACTTTCACGGGCGACGAACCCGGTCGTCTCGTGCGTGAAACCGTGCCGACGCCGCAGGCCATCACCGTCCGCGAGCATCATTCCTTCGTCGCCCTGCCCGAAGCGGGCTACACGCCGCGCCGTCTCGACCCGCGCGTCGGCGTCGGCGGCGTGGAGTTTTACGATTACGCCTCGCCCTTCACCGAGCCGATTGAGAAGCGCTGGATCAACCGCCACCGCCTTCAAAAGAAAGACCCTGCGGCCGCCGTCTCCGAACCCGTCAAGCCGATCATTTATTACGTTGACCCGGGCGCGCCCGAACCGATTCGCGGCGCGCTCATCGAAGGCGCGTCGTGGTGGAACGAGGCGTTCGAGGCCGCCGGTTTCAAAAACGCCTTTCAGGTCAAATTGCTGCCGCCGGACGCCGACCCGATGGACGTGCGCTACAACATGATCAGTTGGGTGCATCGTTCGACGCGCGGCTGGTCTTACGGCGGGAGCGTCGAAGACCCGCGCACGGGCGAGATCATCAAAGGCAACGTCACGTTGGGAAGCCTGCGCGTGCGTCAGGACTTCCTCCTCGGCACAGGCATGATCCCGCCTTACACTTCGGGCGGCTCGCGGCACCGCGGCGGCGGCGGCGCAAGCGACGCCCGCTGCGAACTCGGCATGATGCTCGACGGCGACGACGACTATCTCACGCAGGACTCTTCGACCGATGCCGCGGCCATGTCCCTCGCGCGCATACGCCAACTCTCTGCGCACGAGGTCGGCCACACGCTCGGCCTCGCGCACAACTTCGCAGCCAGCACCTACGCCGGGCGCGCATCCGTCATGGACTATCCCGCGCCGCTGGTCGGGATCAAAAACGGCAAGTTGGATTTCTCGAACGCCTACGGGCGCGGCGTCGGCGAGTATGACAAGTTCGCAATTCGTTATGCCTATATGCAAGTTCCGCCGGGCGCGGACGAGGCGGCGGAACTCGAACGTCTGCTTCAGGACGGCACGACGCGCGGCATGCTCTTTATCTCCGACGACGATGCACGCCCGCTCGGCGCGGCGCACCCGCTCGCAAACCTCTGGGACAACGGCGACGACCCCGTGGCGATGCTCAAACACGAGATGGAAGTGCGTCGCATCGGCCTCGCGCAGTTCGGCCTCGCGAACATTCCGCGCGGCACGCCGCTCTCGATGCTCGAAGCGAAACTGCTGCCGCTCTACCTGCATCATCGCTATCAACTACAGGCGGCCGTGAAATCCGTCGGCGGGTTTTACTACACCTACGCCGTCAAGACCGCCGCGGGCGCAAACCCTGCGCGCGTGCATGAGATCGTCGCGCCCGCGCGTCAACGCGAAGCACTCAATGCCGTGCTCGACACGCTCCGGCCTGAGACGCTCGCCATCCCCCGTCGCATACTCGCGCTCATTCCGCCGCGCGCCTTCGGCTACGAAGGCGGCACGGGCGAATATTTCCAGCACCGCGCCGACCCGGCCTTCGATCCAATCGCCGCCGCGACCATCGCTGCCGACCTCGCCATCCTCCCGCTCGTTGAACCGCGCCGCGCCGCGCGCCTCAACGGCTTCCACGCGCTCAACCCCGCGACCCCGGACTTCAAACAAATCCTCGACGCCCTCGTCGCACGCACATGGCTCGCAGACACGCCGCTCGACGCCTATCATGCCGCCATCGCGCGCGCCGTGCAGAGTCTCACCGTGACGCGCCTGATGGACACGGCCGCCAACCCGGACGCCGCGCCGCAGGTGCGCGCCGCCGCCACCGAAACGCTCCGCGACTTGAACGAGAGACTCAAGCTGCCCTCGACCGACGCAGCCACCGCCGCGCACCGACGCGCCACCCGCGACGACATCGAACGCTTCCTCACGCGCCCCGATGCGCCGCGCAAACAGAGTGCGCCCCTCGCCATCCCGCAGGGCGACCCGATTGGCAGCGGAAGTCGTCAGCCTTAGTGAATATGTTGAACTCCGGCGCGCATTAAAAAATAGTTGCCTTACCGGAACTGTTATATGAACTGGTTTACTACTAAATGCCCGGTCGCGGCGGAAGACAAGGCATGGATAGAAGAGTCCATGCTCTGGCTCATCGAGGAGTTCGGGCGCGACGCGCTTCTGAACGCGACGTTGGTGCTGCCGACGGATGAGTTCTTTCCCGACCACTTCTCGGAGGAAGAAGAGGATGTGCGGGCTTTAGTCGACAGGGTGTGCGGGTACATGGGCGTCGATCCCGAACGAGTAGAATTGGAGTTCTTCACGGATGAGAACGACGCGCCTCGCTCCGGTCTGCCCTTTGAAGAATTCTCGCGCCGCGGTGTTGCCGGTCATTACCGGAAGCGGCGCGATAAATTTCTCATCAACATCGAATCCTCTCAATTAACCGACCCGATGTTTCTGGTCGCCACGAGCGCGCACGAACTCGGCCACGTCCGGCTTCTCGGCGAAGGTCGAGTATCAGCGAATTTCGAGGATCACGAGCCGTTGACCGATCTCCTGACGGTCTTTCTGGGCATGGGAGTGTTTACGGGGAATGCCGTGTTCAGCTTCAGGCAGTGGACTGACGCTTTCTCGCAAGGGTGGCAGACGGAATGCCGGGGTTACATGACGGAAGAGATGTTCGGTTATGCACTGGCGCTATTCGCCTGGGCACGCGGTGAAGATCATCCTGCGTGGTCTGGGCACTTGCGGGGCAATGTCAGCGCTTACTTCAAAAGCAGTTATAAGTATCTTGAGAAAACGGGAGACACGCTTCTGAAAAAACTATGAAGGCGCATGCTCCCCTCAGCAAATTTCCGGCACTTTGATCTGGCTTGCAGGCTGGGCGTTCCTTCACTGACTCTCCGAAAGGTTAGCCCGCGGACGAAGGCTCTTTGTCAGCGCGGCACTTCGACCGTGTTGAGGATACCGGCGATGACGCTGTCGGGCGTCGCAACTTAAGCTGCCTGGAGCAGAGATTCTTCGACCGCTTGCGGCAACGTTACTAAAACAAAATAATGCGCCGGGTAGAGATAGTCTTCCCCGCTCTCATCAACGACTCTCATGTCGCCGTCGGCCTCGGCATCTTTGTCCACCAGTACGCGGTAGATTTTATGCAGTTCCAGCGATGCGGGATAGTCTGCGTTGTTGACGCAGATCGCGAATTTGATGTTCGGGTTTTTTCGTCTCTTCATGGGTTTAATCAAGATAACGCTTACGCTTTATTTCCTTGCGCCCGATGCCGTGTGCTTCATACCAGTGCAACTCGGCGAAACGAATTCTACCATCCTTCAGACGGATCTGAGCGTCGCCTTTTAGTTTGCGCCACCTGCCTTTGCCGTAAGTTCTACGCAGCCTCGCAATCTCGCGAATGCTGCTGCCGACGGCGATCATTTCTACGTTCCCGATGTCGCCGATGATTTCAAAGCTCATCCTGAGCATCCCTTAAATCAGCCGTCGCCTGCGCGCGGCTCATTAGCGCGGCACTTCGACCGTGTTGAGGATGTCGGTGATGACGCTGTCGGCCGTTGCGCCGTCGAGTTCGGCTTCGGCGCGCAGGCGTAGGCGGTGGCGCAAGACGGGGCGGGTGATGTCGCGCACGTCGTCGGGTGTGGCAAACTCGCGGCCGCGCATGGCGGCGAGAGCCTTCCCGCACAGGAGCAGGGCGACCGACGCGCGCGGGCTTGCGCCGTAGGCGATTGAAGGGTGCTCGCGCGTGCGGCGCACTAACTGTACGAGATAATTCTGCACGCCCGTCTCCATGCGCGTGCGGCGCACCTCGGCGCGGCACTGCGTGATGGCGTCCGCATCAGTGAGCGGGCGAATGTCAATCTGGTCGAGGCGGCGTGCGTTGAAGCCCGCGTCCCAGTTGGCGACGACCTGCGCCTCGTCGGCGGCCGAAGGGTAGCCGATGATCACTTTGAGCAGGAAGCGGTCGAGTTGCGCTTCGGGCAGCGGGTACGTGCCCTCATATTCGATGGGGTTCTCGGTGGCGAGCACGGTGAAGAGCGGCGAGAGCGGATGGAGTTCGCCGTCAATCGTCACCTGTCGCTCCTCCATCGCTTCGAGGAGGGCGGCCTGCGTCTTCGGCGGCGTGCGGTTGATCTCGTCGGCCAGCAGGATGTCCGTGAAGATCGCGCCGCGCCGCAGACTGAAACTCGACGTGGCGACGTTGAAGACGTTCGTGCCCGTGATGTCCGAGGGCATCAGATCGGGCGTGAACTGGATGCGGCCGAAGTCCGCGCCGACGATGCGCGCGAGCGTCTTGACCAGAAGCGTCTTCGCCGTGCCCGGCACGCCCTCGATGAGCGCATGGCCTTCGGCGAGCAAAGCCACCAACACCTGCTCGATCACCTCGTCCTGCCCGACGATCACTTTGCGCAATTCCGTCAGGATATGTTCGACCGTTGAAGAAACGTTTTGCAGCATTAAAGTTTTTGGGCAAGCGGCGGACGAGAAATAACGCCTTCACGTCGTCTGTGAAAAAACCGGGTCGCCCCTTCTCCCGTATGTTGGACGAGTTTCTGAAAGGATCGGGTGCGAGTCTAACGAAGAGTTGGAGTGAGACGCAAGAGTCGCCGCCCGCGCGAGGCGGCGGCGGGGGCGTCCATGCGTTCCGTTGAAGGCCGCTCAAACCTGATGCAACGTGCAAGATGCTGTGCTAACATTCGCGCAGCCTGTGAAGCGCATCCCATTCTCTCTCGGCCGCCGCCGCTGCTGCTGTTCCGGTGCGCCTGTGGCACACAACCTCCTAAGCGTTTGTTGATGAAAGGTCTGCCCTATGATTAAAAGACCCTCCCTTGTTTTCGCGCTGGTCTTCGTCTTGTTGATGAACGCCTTCGGGCAAACGCAGCAGAAGCCCGCGCCTCCGTCGCCGTCGCCCGCGCCCCAAACGTCGCCCGCCCAGAATCCGCCGAACGATGACGATGACGAAGTGGTGCGCATCACGACCAACCTCGTGCAGGTGGACGCCGTCGTCACAGACCGTAGCGGCAAACAGATCACAGACCTGCGCGCCGAGGACTTCATGGTTCTGGAGAACTCGCGCCCGCAACAGATTACCAATTTCTCCTACATCACGGCGGGCGGGGGCACGCCGACACCCACTGCGCTCGCAAAAGCGACGCCCGCGCGCGACCGCAACGCGCCCATCATCCCGCCCGCGCGCCTGCGTCCGGGGCAGGTGCAGCGCACGCTCGCGCTCGTCATAGACGATTTGGGGATGTCGGCCGATAGCATCCACGACGCGCGGCGCGCGCTCAGGAAATATGTGGATGAACAGGTTCAGCCGAATGATCTGGTGGCGATCATTCGCACGAGCGCAGGGATCGGCGCGCTGCAACAGTTCACCAACGACCGGCGGCAACTATATGCAGCCATCGAGCGCGTGCGCTGGCTGCCGCGCGGCATCGGTGGGATGAACGCCCTCGAAACCTTAGGTGAGTCGCGAAGTGAGGCACTGACGCCGGAGGGCGTGGACAGCGAACGCTCCGGGCTGAAAGAGATAGAGGAGTATCGCAAGGAGTCCTTCACCGTCGGCACTCTGGGCGCGCTCAACTTCGTGGTGCGCGGCCTGCGCGAGATGCCCGGACGCAAGGCCGTCATCCTCTTTTCCAACGGCTTGCCGTTGATGGATTCGCGCGGGGAGAGCACGCTCTACATAGGGATTCTGCGGCGGCTGGTTGATCTCGCCAATCGCGCCTCGGTCGTCTTTTACACAATTGACTCGCGCGGCGTGTTGCCGGTCGGCCCGACGGCGGCGGACAACACCGCCGGCAGCCCCGCCGGCACCGGCCTTGGCGGCGGCATCCCCACCCACCAGATCGGGCAGCGAGTGATCAGCGCGCGCTCCGGGGCGCTGTTCGAGGGGCAGAGC
>DASVPS010000299.1:0-16670 GCA_036389555.1 Pyrinomonadaceae bacterium | reverse complement strand
TTCGTAGTTTGAAAATCTTTCGCATTCTGTTAGAGCGCTATCGCAACCGAAGAAAGCGCTTCGCCTTGCGGTTCAACCTGATTGCCGGGCTGTACAACTTTGAACTCAGCCTTTAACCACTTTTGCAAGAGGTCTAATGAACCGATGAATCAATGAATCAATCCTTACCTGTCTCTTCTTCCCAGGTGACGAAGAAGAGGCGGTAGTGATCCGGGTCTTCAAGGGTGATGAAGCGACCGCCCCAGCCCTCGTCGCCCGGCGCGGCGACATCGAGGTTGTGCGCTCGTAGTTGTTCGTAATACTCGTCAACGTCCGTGACGCCGAAAAACAGATGCACGCCGCGCCCGCGTCGCGCCATCGTCAACAGTTGTTCGGCCAGCATGACGCGCAGACGCCCGGCACGCAAAGTCGCCATCGGAGGCTCGGCTTCCTCCGCGAGCGTCTGTAACTCGAAGCCCAAACGCTCGCGATAAAATTCCACAGAGTCTTGCAGGCTGTTGACTTCGAGGAACAGCAGATCGAGTCCGGTTAGTTTCGTCATCTTCAAATCATTGTGAGCAACACGTAGAGTCCGTAGCCGCCGCCCGCGACCGTCAACCAGAAGAGCGTCTCCTGCGCCCACGCGAGACGCCGCGCCGGGTGTGTCGGCGCATAACCCTCGCGCGCGCAGGCGAGCGCGGCGTGCGCCATCCACACGCCGAAGAGCAACAGCGACAGCCCCAGCAGCGCGAGCGGCCACAGGAACACGACGTAATGAAAGCGCACTAAAAAGATCAGCACCACGCCCGCAAACAGACTCAACAACGCGCCAGCCAGCCGCCCGCCGATGGCGTCGGCCTGCGCCCCTCCGGCGGAAGTCGAAGGGATGAAGTCGGGGGCGATGTATGTGCGGCGTCGCGTCACATCGTAAGGGTGTCGCGTCGCGTCGTAAGCCTCGCGCGTCGCGTTGTCTTTGAGCACGCCCCACGCCTCGTTGATCGCCTTCATCTCCTCTTCGTCGCCGCCACGGTCGGGATGATGCTCGACGGCGAGCCGTTTATAACGCCGCTCGATGTCGTCGTGCGAATCGTCGCGCTCGGCGCCGAGCACCGTGTAGTAATCGCGCTTCTCGTCAGCCTCGCTCATGCCTTCCCCGTCGTCTCGGTGTGCCGTATAACTCATACTAAACGCGCCCCCCGGCAGACACCAAGCAGAAGGTGAAAGGGTCTCCTGTGAAAGGGAAAAGGAAAATAGCCGGATGCGAGTTTCTGCCTCCCTTTCTCCTTCACTCCTGATCCTTTCCCCTTCTCCGTTTGTGTTAAGCTAACGAAACTTCAACGATGGCGGGTACACTGTGATGGCTTTGCCTTTCGCGCCGGGCGATGATCTCATCTTCCAACTTGAGAGCGGCTTCGGGCTGCTGCGCGTTCTCGCCGTAGAGGAGCGCGACGGCCAGACCGTCTGGCATCTGCTCGCCTACGAGGACTTTTTCCCCGATGTGGAGACGGCCGAAGCCGCGCTCCTGGACGCTTCGCAACTCGGCGTCCGCGCCGCACACCTGCCGCTCACCGATTACGCATTCGGCAAAACTCCGGCCGCGCGGCTCGGCAATCGCCCCGTCACGGAAGCCGAACTCGCAGCCTATCGCGCGTGGAGCGCCAGCGGCGACGGCCAGCCCTTCGACCGCTCCGCGCTCCTCATGCTCGGCCTGCGTTGAACGATTCCACATGAGAAACCAGAGACGATGAATTTTCAAACACCTTTGCCGCCGCGACGCCCGTTCCGGCATCAATCCTTCTTCGCCCTGCTGATCCTCTTCGCGCTCTGTGCCGCCGCCGTCGCCGAACGCCGCGAGCGGCTCGTCGCCAACTGGCGTCCGCTCCACTACGATGTGACGCTCGCCTTCAATCAAGAACTCGGCGAACTCACGCGCGCCGAAACGAAGCTGGATGCGCTCGTGCTGCGCGACGGCCTCAACATCATCGACCTCGATTTCGGCGCGCTCACCATCGACTCCTTGAGCGTCGGAGGCCGCCCGGCGCGCTACGAACGACAGGGCGAGCGGCTCAACGTCTTTCTCCCGCATCCCGCACGGCGCGGCGAACGCCTGCGCCTGAGCGTCGTCTATCACGGCCGGCCGGCCGACGGTTTGATCCTGACGAACGACAAGGACGGCCGCCCTTCGGCCACCGGCGACAACTGGCCGAACCGCGTCCATCACTGGATACCCTCTTTCGATCACCCGTCGGCGAAAGCCTCTGTCACCTTCAACGTCACCGCGCCCGCGCGCACGACCGTCATCGCGGGCGGGCGTCTGGACGCGCGCCGCACGAACGCCGACTCGACGCAGACGTGGACGTTTAAGGAAGCTGCACCGCTGCCGCCCTACTGCATGGTCGTCGCGGTCGGCGAGTTCGCCAGTCTCCAACCGGGCGTCATGCTCCCCGCGCGGCACGTGCCCGTCTCTTATCATGTGCCGCCGTCCGAGCAAAAGCTCGCCCTGCAAGGGTTCGGCGCGGCGATCCCTTCGCTCAAATATTTCAGCCAGACAATCGCGCCGTTTCCTTACACGAAGCTGGCGCACATCGTCGGCGCGACGCGCTTCGGCGGCATGGAAAATTCCGGCGCGATCATTTATTCGCGCACGCTCTTTGACCCGCGCGAGGGCGCGCCCCTGAGCGCGCGCTTCGGCGTCCGCCGCGGCCTCGTCGAACTCATCGCGCACGAGACGGCGCACCAGTGGTTCGGCGACGCAGTGACGCCCGCTACCTGGTCTGATCTCTGGTTGAGCGAGGGCTTCGCCACCTACTACGCCGGCCTCTTCGTCGCGCATGCGGAAGGCCGCGACGCCTTCCGCGAATACATGCGCCGCAAGGGCGAGGAATATCTCAAGTATGAACAGACGCGCCGCGCGCCCATACACGACCGCGAGACGGAAGATTTGAACCAACTCTTGAACGCGAACAACTACCAGAAAGGCGCTTGGGTCTTGCACATGCTCCGCGCCGAACTCGGCGATGCGGCATTCTTCCGCGGCGTGCGCGCCTACTATCGCGCGCACCTCCACAAAAACGCGACGACCGAAGACCTGCGCGTCGCGCTCGAACGCGCCTCCGGCCGTCGCCTACGCGAGTTCTTCGCGCGCTGGGTTTACGCGAGCGGACACCCGCGATACGAAGCCGCCTGGACTTGGAGCGCGGACACGAGGAGACGCGGCGGCGTGTTGACGCTCACGCTCAAACAGACGCACACAGACGGCACAATCTTCCCGAACGCGCTCCCCATAGAGATCGTCACACGCACAGGCACGCGCCGCGTCAAGCTCACGCCGTCCGGGCGCGAAACCGTCACGCGCATTAACTTGCCCGCCCGACCGTCGGACGTGCGATTCGATCCCGAAGAGACGATTCTTAAAGAGTTGAGCCTTCAGCCTTCATCGAAGCCACTCTAACAAGGGATGAGGGATGCGGGATGAGGGATGAATGAAGAGAAGTGAATCGTGAATCGTAAATCGTAAATAGAAGAAGACGGGTTTTCTCTATTCACCATTTACGATTTACGATTCACGGCTTTTCTTCATCCCTCATCCCCCATCCCTGTTTTCCTCTGCGTCAGCGGGGTTGGTGGGTGCTTTTTGCTTTGTCGTTACGGAAGCGTTAAACCTTGCCGAAGCGCAGCAGGTATTCGATGGAGTAGAGGAAGCCCCTGACCATAGTGCGGTAGTCGGAAGGGTTGGCGTTGAGATAGTTGAGCCAATTGCGGTAGCCCTCCGGGTCTGGGTCGCGGCGCAGATAGCCGAAATATTGCATCGCGACGAACGCCTCATTGAACTCCTTCACATCAACCGCAGGGTGTTCGATGACTGCGCGCAGGACTTCGGCGCGCGTCTTTCGCCCGGCTTGCAGATCGGCGACGAGCGTCGCGCGCGTGACCGTCCCGCTGAGCGTCACCTGGGCCGTCTGGAGCAATTTGTCAACGTAGGCGGCCGGCGTCAGGGTGTCCGGGTAGAGCGTTTTGAACTCGGGGCGCGCGAGCCAGTTGTTGGCGAAGGCGTCGCGCCTGGCGAAGACTTCCGCGGCGGTCGCGCCGGTCACGCTCGCCATGTCGGGGATGATCTCCGCGTAGCGCGGAATGCGCCCCAGAGAGACCTTGTAGAAGAGATAGACGAAATAGCCCTTCAACTGAAACTCCGTCGAGCGGAAGAAGGACGAGGAGACCGTGACGCGGTCGCAGGCCGGGTTCTGGTTCACGTCGGAACATTCGCGCAGGACGCGCAGCCACGCCGCGAGGCCGTCGGCGTCCGGCTCGCGCGAGAGGAAATCGAGATACTGCTGGCGTACGAAGAAGTCCGTGGTGAAACTCTCGTAGATCGGGTTGGACGCATTCGCGGCGTCGTTGTCAACGATGGTGAGCGTGGTTGTGCTCGCCGCGCCGAGCGTCGCCCCGGCGGCGTTGCGCAATTCGAGTTGGAGCGCCTCGTTCGGTTCGTCGTGGCCGTCGTCAATGAGCGGGATGGTGAACGACTTGCTCGTCTCGCCGGGGGCGAATGTGAGCGTGCCTGCGGCAGTGGCGTAATCGCAGCGCGCGTAGGCCGCGCCCTGCGGGTAGGGCGTGTTGTCCGGGCGACGGACGGTCGGGTCGCAGGGCACGGCCGCCGGGTCGTCAATGGTACGGTATTCGACGGCGACCGTGCCGGAAGTGTCGCCGCTGCGCGTCACGTTCACGCCGACGCTTGCGTTGCTCTCCGTCACTTGAATCGGCGTCGTGCTGAACTGAATTGTGTTCGGCCGGGCGAAGATTTCGTAGACCGTCCCGTCGGACAGGGAGACGACGTAGAGGTTTCCGCCGGGCGCGCTCTGGATGTCTGTGGTGACGCCGAAGTCTCGGCCGAAGAGGAGGCTTTCGCTTTCGGCGAGGTCGAACTTGTCGGCGTTGTCTGCGACGAGATCGGCGAGGCGCGCATCCGTGAAGGAGAGCGTGCGCCGGTTGCTGGCGAGGTTGAAGCGGAAGAGATAACCGCCCGCGAGCGTCGGGCGCGATGCGCCGACGACGAGCGCGCCTTCGTTCCCTGCGCCAAGCGCGCGACCGCGTATGAAGCCGAGCGGCGAGGGCGCGACCGCATATTTCCAACTGAACTCCGGCTCGGTGTAGATCGCGCCCGGCAGTTGGAAGAGACGCGCGAGGGCTTCGGCGGGCGTGTCGGCGATGCGGTCGGGCGGCCAGCGTAGTTGTTGCAGACCGCCGCTGCGGCTCAGTTCAATCGCTTTGAACTCGGCGACACGCGCCGAAGGCCCCATCAGTTGAATCCAGCCGCCGTTGAAGGCGGGCACGACGCGGTTGATCTCGTCGAAGCTGTCGTCGCCGTTCTCCTGCGTCCAGAGTTGGCCGGACGCGGGATCGAAGGCCATGCCGAAGCTGTTGCGTATGCCGTAGGCGAAAACTTTTTTGACGTTAACGGCGGCCTCGCCCGTGAGGTTCGTCGCGGCGTCGTGGAAGGGATTGTCCGAGGGCGTCGTGCCGTCGTCGTTGAGGCGCAGGACGACGCCCGTGAGATGCGCGTCGTCGGGTGCGGGGCCGCCGAATTGATCGTCGGCGACGGTCGGGCCTTGCGGGTTGGCCGACGGGCCGAAGGGGAGGTTCTGCAACAGGCCGCGCCGCCCGTTGTCGCCCATGATGACGTAGAGTTTGCCGTCGAGGCCGAAGCGTATGATGCCGCCGTTGTGGTTGCCGCGCGAAGGCTGCCCGGCGTCCTGTTGCAGCGCACGCAAGCGGATCAAGTTTCGTTCGAGCGTGAGCGTCGAGCCGTTCCAGAGAAAACTGTCAACGCGGTTGCCGAGGAGCGGCACTTCGTCCGCGTTCGTCGTGTCCGTGCCCGTGCTGCTTTCAGTCCAGTAGAGATAGACGCGGGGGTTCGCAGGAAACTGCGGATGCAGCGCGATGCCGAGCAGGCCGCGCTCGGACGCGCTGTTGACGGCGAGGTCGAGCACTGTGCCGGGCGCCACACCAAATTGATTGCGAATCACTTTTCCGGTCGCCTTCTCCAACACGAAGAAGTCGCCGCTGCCGAGGACGGCGAGACCCGTCGGCTGGTTCAAACCACCCATCACTTTCCGCACGCCCAAGCCCGCGTTGAGCACGGTCGGGCCGGTGACGAGCGTGGCCGTTGCTGTGCGCTGCAAGTTTCCGCTCGCGCTGGTCACGGTCAAAGTGAAGTTGCCGAGCGGCGCGGATGCATCCGTAGTGACGGTCAGGGTTGAACTGCGCGCGCTCGCATCGGTGATCTGTATGGAGGCGGGGTTGAACGTTGCGTTTGCGCCCGCAGGCAGCCCGGCGAGACTGAGGTTGACCGTGCCCGTGAAGTTGTTCGAGGGCGTGACGGTGACGGTGTATGCGCCGCTCGCGCCGGGAAGGATCGTCTGCGTGGCGGGCGTGATGTTGAGGCTGAAGTCGCCGGTGGTCGCCGCGGGCGCGATGGTGGTGAAAGTGAAATAGATGTGGTCGCCGTCGGAGTTGCCGTTGCCGTTGGCGTGATTGCCGGCGGCGTAGAAGGTGACGGGGCCGACATCTTCGGGCGGCGCAGTCCAGTTGAACGTCCACGTCGCGCCGCCCGTCTGATTGTCGAAGTTGCCGGCCGCAGTGTGTTCGATGTACTGGCGCGACGGGAACGGGCCTTGGTTGTTGAGCACTTGCGTCAGGCCGTCGCCGAGCGTGGAGAGCGTGCCCGCTTTGAGGTTAGTGTCGTCGAGCGCGGTGAGTTGGAAGCCCCAGCGCCGGCGCGTCTGGTCGGCGTTGGTGTGGACGACGGAGATTTGATAAGTCTGGCCGGGGACGTAAGTCGGCGGAGTGTTGATCGCGATGCGACCCGTGCCGGAGTCTTCGGGAAGATGGCATTCGCGGCAGGCGTCTGGTTCTTCGCCGGGGGCGCGCGTGTAACCGGCGGGCGGCCCGGCGGAGAAAGCGTGGACGGTGCGGTTCGTGAAGTTGTTGGTGACGAGCAAGGCCGCGCCTGCGACGACGAAGAGTGCGACGACGGCGAGTTTGAGTTGATGAATCTTACGCATGTTCCCTGCGCTACACCCTCACGACATGAAGCCGAGATTCGCCGACGGGAAACGCCCGATGAGCGGAAAGACGAGCGGGATGTCGCTCGCCGACAGGCCATACCAGGAGGCGAGCGTGGCCGCGTACTGCTCGACTGAAGTCGTAGGTATCCAACGCCCGCGCGTATCGGCGTCGTCGGGGCCGCCGAGGGCGAGCGTGGGGAAGCGTCCGTAGAAATCGCCGCCGCGCACCGCGCCGCCCAGGATGAAATGATGATTGCCCCAGCCGTGATCCGAGCCGACCGCAGCGCCCGCGCCCGCCGGTTGGAGCGTGCGCCCGAAGTCGGAGAGCGTAAACGAGGTGACGCTGTTCTGGACGCCGAGTTCGACCGTCGCATCGTAGAAAGCCTTCATCGCCTGGCTGACCTGCGTCAATAAGTTCGCGTGTACGCCGGTGGACGTGCCCTGCCCGCTGTGCGTGTCGAAGCTGCCGCCGACCTGGCAGAAGAAGATTTGGCGTTTGATGCCGAGCGTGTTGCGCAGGGCGATGATCTTGGCGACCTGCAACAACTGCGCGCCGATGGTCGTCAGGCCGGTCGTGTTATTGGTTGAGGCCGGGAAGATGGTGTTGATGGTCGGGTTCGTGCTCAGGGCAAGGCTGGTTTGAATCGCCTGCTCGGTCACGTCGCGCGAAGCCTTGACGAGCGTCGCGCCGAGGTCGACGCCGCGCAGGGCGTCGAAGGCGGCGCGGCGGGCGTTCGTCTGCGCCGTGGTGTAACCGCTCGCGCTCGGCGCGTTGTTGAGCGGCAGAACTGCGGCGAGCGACGGCGACGTGCGCGCGTCAGGGATGCCGAGCGGGCGCGTCTGCGCGCCGGTGGCGAAGAGCGACGTGCCGGCGATGGAGACGACCTGCGGGAACGTCGCGCCGCCGTTGAGCGGCGCGGCGCGGTCGGCCGTGCGGCCGCCCCAGCCCGTCGCGCTGGTGTCGTTCGAGACGGAGGTTTGCCACTGCGCGATCTGGTCGGAGTGGGAGAAGAGTTGGGAGGGGCGTTTGCCGCTGCCGTTGCGATAGGTGTCGCGCGTCAGGGGTTCGACGAGCGGTCCGACGTTGGAGACGACGGCGAGTTGACGATTGTCGAACAGCGTCTTCAACTCCGGCATGGCCGGGTGAAAGCCATACTCGCCGCCGCTCGTCGGGTTGATGGGGAGCAAGCCCCCCGGCTGGCCGGGCGCGGGGAGCGCGAGACCGGCCGAGGCACGCACGCTCGCGTATTCGCCGAAGCGCGTGGCATCAACGGGCACGATGGTGTTGTTGCCATCGTTGCCGCCGCTCAGGAAGATGCAGACGAGGGCTTTGTAATCGGTCGCCGGCGAAGCGCCCTGCGCGAAGGCGTGGATGAGGCCGAAGTCCTCTATGCCTGACATGAGCGCCGCGCCGCCGACGAGCGCGCAGCCCGTCTGTCGTAAGAAATCTCTGCGTGTTGATGCCATGACGTTTCCCTTTTAACAGTAAGCAGTGAGCAGTAAGCAGTAAGGAAACAGTTTTAACTGCTTACTGCTTACTGCTCACTGCTCACTTTTTCATCTCTGCACCTGATACTGATGCGAAGTTGCGATCAAATAAGCGGCCGCTTGAACCCGTTTGCGCGCGAAGTTGGCATCCGTCGAAGGGATACTGTTGACGGCGGTCGTGATCGCCGCGCGCGCAGACGCGGAGAGCGTGTTGTGCATGAAGAGCGCGTCGAGCGCGTCGATGAGTTGCGCCGGGTCGCCGGCGAGCGCGTCGAACGCGGCGAAGTTGAGTTGCGTGCCGCCGGGGACGTTCGGCTGCGAGATGGGGACGCCGTTGTAGATGAGCGTGTTGACGACGTTGGCGCGGCGCAGCGACGTGGAGGTTGACAGAATCTCGAAGGCCGGGCCGAAGAGTCCCGTGCCGGGCACTTCGTAGGTGGGGCTGTAGTAGCTGAAAACAGTCGCGGGCAGAAACAAGGGCTGGTCGAGTTGGTTCGGTAAATCGCCGCCCGTGGCGCTGGTGCGCGAGGCGAGCACGCCGTCGCTCGTCGCGTTGAAGGCGCGCAGGACGTTCGTGATCAATTGCACCGGCTCGCGGAGTTTACCGTACCTCGGATCGGTCTTGGCATCGCCGCGCGCTTCCGGGTCGAGCAGCACGGCGCGAACGACCGCACGCAGTTCGCCGCGCGCGTTCTGACAGTTATCAGCGTAGAGCGCATCGCAGTCGTTGTTGAAAGCACGCGCGACGCGCTCGACGTAGGCCGGGCTGGGGTTGCTCGTGACGAGGTGTTGGATCAGTTGACGGCCGATGAAGGGGCCGACGTTCGGGTGGTTGAAGATGTTGTCGAGCGCGGCGTTCAGGTCGGCCGCCGAAAGTTGGTTGGGCGGCAGGTTGAGACCTTTGAGGAGTTGCTTGGCGTCCGTGTCGTGGTTCTGCTCGCGCGAGACGATCATCGGGTCTTGATAATTGAAGACGTTGACAAGCGAGCCGTTAATCATGGTCTGCTTGTTGGCCGCCAGATTCCAGCCGGTGAAGACGCGCGCGAAATTGTTGATCGTCTCCTGCGTGTAGGAAGGGATGCGTCTGCCCTGAGCGTCGAGTTTGGGCGTGCCGTCGAGATTGAGTTCGTCCGTGCCGATGGAGAAGAGTTGGAGTATCTCGCGCGCGTAATTCTCGTTCGGGTTCGTGCGCAGATTGCCGCGCATGTTCAGGTACTCGCCCATCGAGGGGTTAAGCGTGATCTCCTGAAGGATGTTGCGGAAGTTGCCGAAGGCGTTGCGGTCGAGGATTTGCAGGTAGTAGGCCATCCACGCCGGGTACGGGATGTCGCGGCCTGAGACGACGAAAATCTGGTGCAGCGCGAAGGCGACCCGCTGGCGCAATTGATCCGAGTTCGCATTCTGCGTGAGCGCGTTCTGGAAGAACCTCATTTGCAGCGGGTATATCGAATAGTGGTCGCGCACGCAGATGGTCTGCGTAGGGCTGCTCGGGCATCCGAGCGCCGTGTCGGTCGGATAGAGCGGGTAGTTCGGATAACTCGACACGGGAAGGCTAAACTGCTGATCCAGGTAGGCGCGGAAACCGAGTGCGCGCACGCGCGTAACTTCTGCGTTCGTCGGCCCCCAGGTGGCCTGTTCGAGAAAACGCACGGTGTCGGCGGCGGTGGTGGCCGATGCGCCGTATTGATTGGGCGTCGGCGTAGGGGTGGGCGCGGGCGGGGTGGCCGGCGCGGGCGCAGGGACTGAGCCGGGATCGTCCGGGATGCCGCCGCCCGCGTGGCCGACGCTGATGCGCGCGCGGTTGCTCGCCACGCCGTGCAGGTTGATTCGCACGAGCAGGTCGCCCACATCGCCCATGTCTTCAGGGAGGCGCACGACGACTTGCTGCACCGCGCCGAAGCCTGGGACGCCCGTCACATGCTCGACCGCGAGCACATACTTGCGCCCCGCGCTGTCCTCTGCGTCGGCGGTCAGGGCGTTCGCCCCCTCGCCCGCGAGCAGATCTAGATTGAGCACGAAGAACATGACGCGCGTGCGTGTGTCCGCGCCGACCGTGAAGCCGGGCGTGGTGAGCGGAAACGGGTCGCGCAGTTTCGTCACGGCGTCAACAGCGATGGCGCGCGTGCTGGTCGCCTCGGTCAAAATTACAGGAGCGGCAGAGGCGACGCGGAAAGCGCCCGCGGCGCACAGAAACGCGCACAGAACGACGAGCCGGAGCAGCGGCGCGCGGAAGCGGTAGGGAGTGGTTTCAATCATAGAGACACCGTCAACAGGTCAATGATGAGGCGGCCAATTTGAGTTAGGGCAAACGGTGAGGCGACTGCTTGCGGACTTTTCCAACCGGGCAATTAACTATATATCACAATCCGGCCGAAGGAAATCTTTCAATTTCACATTTCGGCACGTGGACGAGGCAGACCCTCCGCCCGCCTCAAACTATCTTACGCATTCCCCGGACGAAGATTCCGCAATGAAAAACGCTCGGCGGAGAGGCGCGCATGCTAACTGCGGCGCGTCTCCGTCGAGCGTTAGACGGACGGGTCTCTGAAAAAGTCTAGGATTCTTTCTGCCGGAGCGATTCGTCTACGGTGTCCTCGTCACCCTCGGCCTTGCCGGGCGTGCGACCGGGATCGCCCGACTGCTTCTCGGAACCGCCGGATTGCACGCCGCCGCCGCTGCCCTGACCACCAGCCTCGTTATCGCCACTGTTTTCGTCTGCCATGTCTCTTTTCTCCTGCTATGGTTTGAGGACAATCTTGATGCAGTTGTCCTGTTTGTTTTTGAAGATGTGGTAGCCCTCGGGCGCGTCTTCGAGGCGCATGCGGTGCGTGATGACGAAAGAGGGATCGATCTTGCCTTCTTCGATTAACCCCAGAAGCGGGCGCAGGTACTTCTGCACGTGCGTCTGTCCCATCTTGAAGGTCAAGCCCTTCTGGAAGGCCGCGCCGAAAGGAATCTTGTCGAGGAAGCCGCCGTAGACGCCGGGGATAGAGACCGTGCCGCCCTTGCGGCAGGAATGAATCGCCTGACGCAGCGCGTGCGGCCGGTCGGTCGCTAAGAATGCCGCCGCCTTCGCCTTGTCCAGATAGGCGTCGAACGAGCCGCTGCCGTGCGCTTCCATCCCGACGGCGTCGATGCACGAATCGGGGCCGCGCCCGCCGGTCATCTCCTTCAACTTGTCGAAGATGTATTCGTCGTCGAAGTCGAGCGTCTCGGCACGGCCTTCGATGCGCGCCATCTCGATGCGTTCGGGCACGCGGTCAATCGCAATCACTCGCGCCGCGCCCAGGAGATAGGCGCTCTTGATGGCGAACTGCCCGACGGGGCCGCAGCCCCAGACGGCGACCGTGTCGCCCTGCTGGATATTGCAGTTCTCGGCCGCCATGTAGCCGGTCGGGAAAATGTCTGTGAGAAAGAGCACCTGCTCGTCTTCGAGGTGTTCGGGAATCTTGACCGGCCCCACGTCTGCAAAGGGCACGCGCGCATACTCGGCCTGCCCGCCCGCATAGCCGCCCGTCATGTGCGAATAGCCGAAGAGTCCGGCGGTGGTAAAGCCGTAAAGTTTTTCGGGGATGGCGGCGTTCGGGTTGGTGTTGTCGCAGAGCGACCAGAGTTCGCGCTCGCAGAAGAAGCAGTTGCCGCAAGAGATCGTGAACGGCACGGCGACGCGGTCGCCGATTTTCAGATTTTTAACTTCGCCGCCTACCTCGACCACCTCGCCCATGAACTCGTGGCCGAGGATGTCTCCCTTCTCCATCGTCGGGATGTAGCCGTCCAGCAGGTGCAGGTCTGAGCCGCAGATGGCGGTGCGAGTGATCTTGATGATCGCATCGCGCGGGTTGAGGATTTTCGGTTCCGGCACGTCCTCGACCCGCACGTCGTTTTTACCGAACCAGCATAGAGCCTTCACACGCCATCTCCTTTTTCAGTTGAGACGGGAAAAGGTGTAGGGGTAAGAGCGAAAGGCGAGGACAAGTTCATGTCTTTTTACCTTTACCCTTTCCCCTACACCTTTCTCCCTTCGTCTTTACGCTTTCGCGCTGCGTCCCGAAGTCTGACCCGTGACGGTCGCCGTCTCGCCCGTCTCCATCAGTTGCTTGAAGCGACGCAGGTCTTCTTCGATCTGCTGTTCGGGCGCTTCGCCGAACAATTTCGCGACCCACGAACCGAGCACTCCCGCGGGCGGGTCGTATTTCAAGACGACGCGCACTTCCGTGCCGCGTCCTTCCGGTGCGGGCGTGAAGTGAACCGAACCGGCGTTCGCCACCTGCGACCCTTCGAGCGAACGCCAGGCGATCATCTCGCCCTCTTTCAGATTGTAGCTCTCGGCGTCCCACTCGACGCTCGTGCCCGCAGGCCCTTTCGCCACCCAGTGCGAACGCCCGTCGCCCGTCACGCGCACCTCCTCCAAGTGGTTCATGAAGCGCGGCAGGTTCTCGAAGTTGAGCCAGAAGTTGTACAACTCGCTCGCCGACTTGTTGATCGTCACGCTCTTCTCGACCTTCACGCCGCGCCCGCCCTCGACGCTGACAAACGGATTGTCGCTCTCGCTCTTCGCCGTGTTCAAGCCCGCCGCATCGTAGGCGTAGCAATGGCCGGTCGCCCCCCGGTGGACGAGGCTCGCGCCGAGCAAGGCCAGCGCGATGCCGCCGTAACTGCCGCGCGTCAGGCCATAAATGGCAAGCGCGCCGCCCCCGATGGCCGACGCCCAGCGTTCGATTTCCCCGACGTTCACGTCGCGCGCATACCCTTGCGGCGCTTCGCCCCTGTCAATCTGTTCCTGTGTCAATGCTGTCTCACTTGTCGCCATCTTCTTATCTCCTTTTGCATCCCACATAGTTTTCGGACACGACGCACGCCGGCGCGCCCCGCCTCTGTCCGAAAACGGCTCATGTTAACTATGTTCTCAGATACTTACTCAAAAACCGTGCCGACGCGAAGAAGGGATGAGGGATGAGGGATGAGGGATGAATCAGAAAGCATTCAACTTCGTGAGTGCTTATTCTGATTCATCCCTCATCCCTCATCCCTCATCCCTTTCCTTTAGCCCGCGCGCTCCTGCAAGCGTTGGCTGGCCGCCATACTCAAGGCCGCGCCGAGCGTCTCGCGTTCGCCGGGGTAACGCGCCAGCGCGTCTTCGAGCGACGGGAGCAACTGCGCGCGCGCGCTCGCCAGCACGCCGTATGTCGGGCGCGGCGCGGCGAGTTGCATAAAGGCCGTCGGGCGCGCTTCGACCAGATTCGCGTCGAGTCCGGCGCGGCGTGCGGCCATGCGCGCGAGTTCCGCCCAACTCGTCGCGCCCTCGTTGGCGATATGCCACAGGCCGCGCTCGCCATCCATCAAAAGATCGAGGCTCGCGTTGACGAGATCGGGGACGTATGTCGGCGAGACGATGCAATCATCCGCCGCGACGAACTTGCGCCCTTCGGCCAGCGTGCCGAGCGCGACCGTGATGAAGTTGTACTCGTCCCACGGGCCGAAGAATGCGCTCGTGCGCACGATGAGCGCGGACGGCATCAACTCCGACACGCGCCGCTCGGCCTCGGCCTTGCTCCGCCCGTAGACGTTTAAGGGCGACACCTCGTCGCTTTCGACGTAAGGGGTTCCCTTCGTCCCGTCAAACACTAGATCGGACGAAAATGTCAGCAACGCCGCGCCGCGCCGCGCGCATGCTGCGGCCAGTGTGGCCGCGCCCTCAGCGTTCTCGCGCATGCACCGCTCAGCCTCACGCTCGGCGTCGTCAACGCGCACGTACCCGGCCGTGTTGACCACCGCCCACGGCTCAAACTCGGCGAGCGCGTTTTCCACCGAACGCGCGTCGGCGATGTCCATCTCGGCGCGCGTCAGCAGGCGATAGGAGATGCCCCTTCGGTCGCACAGGCGCGCGAACGCGCGACCGAGCGTACCCGTCGCGCCGTTGATGATGAGCGGCCGCGCCTCTCCGTGTCTCATGTCGAGTCCTCGTTTCGTCGTCGCCTTCGATGCGGGCTGGCGGCGCACGGGCGGATACTGCAGTCGATCCAGACGACGCCACCAACCGGGCGAATTGAGCACGGGATGTTCATGTTCGCCCGTCGCGGCCAGATCGCGCAGCATGCGCGCGAGCGCGGTCGGGCGCGGTCTGCCGCCCCGCACGTCGAAGATGCCCGGCTCGTATCTGCCCGTGCAGCGCGTCAGCAAACTACACCAATCGAACGCGCCGAGCAGCGACCACGCCGTCACCGCGCGCAGGTCAACCCCATCTCCTTGCAGAGCGCGCGCCGCATCCCACACCTCTTTGAACCAGCGCAATTGCTCTTCGCGCGTGCAGCCGAGATGCACTTCCGTCACGGCGAGCGGAATCCCGTAACGCTCCCAGGCTTCGCGCAGGAGCACGCGCGCCCCCGCCGTTCCCTCTGCGCACACGCGCACCGCCTCCACGTCAACGTAACGATGGCGGCCGTTCCCGCCGACCGCGCGGTCTGGATAGCGTTCGACGCGCTCGTCTAAGAAACGCTCGCTCGTCAGGTAGTGATTGATGCCGATGATGTCCGGCGGGCAGGGATGCGCGGCGAACCATTCGAGTTCCGCTTCCTGAATTCCGCAGACGCGCGTGAAGTAATCCCACAGCGGGTGCTCGCGCGTGATGCGTCCGCACAACAGATCGAGGCTCGCCCAGCGACGCACGTTCTCAAACTCCGCTTGATAGCGCAGCGCCCGCGTGCTGAAAGTCTTGCCGAGGTCTTCGGTCTGCACGAGTTGCGCCCGTGGGTTGACTTCGCGAATGGCGCGCATCGCCTCGGCGGTGGCGCGACACTGGCCGACGAGTGCGCGCGCGAACGTCTCGGCGTCGCGCCCGTGCGGATACCAGTGGCCGTAGAGGCCGCTGAAACGCGCGGTCGTGAGCGGCTCGTTGACGGGCGTGTAGGCGTCCACCCACGGGTAACGTTCGGCGACCGCCCGCGCGTATTCCGCCAGTTGGGTTGGGAAATCGGGAGCGACGAGGCTCGTGTGGCGCGGGCCGCTGCCGTGATGCAGCAGGCCGACGATGGGGCGTATCCCCAGTTCACTGAGGCGCGCGAGGCGCGCGTCAGGCCAAGTCCAATCGGCACGCGCTAAACCTTCGGGTGCGGTGCGCTCCCAGAGGACAGGATAGCGCATGGCGCGCACGCCGAGTTCGGCGAAGAGATCGAGGTCTTCGATACGCTCCGCGTGCCCATTGCGCTCAAGCTGGTCGTAAAACTGCTCGCCGACCCGGTTGACGGTACATTCCACGCCAGCCCACAGCTCAAGCGCCGAGGTGGGAAGAGGTTCTCCTCGGCTCATCTTGTTACCCCTTGTTTGTAAAGTCTCTACGACTGCGACACATTCGCGTTGTCGCGCTCGCCCGTGATCTTCTTGTAAGTCGTGAGAGCCTGCGCGACGACCTGATCCATGTTGTAGTACTTGTAAGTCGCCAGACGTCCGACGAAGTGTACGCCCGGCGTCTCGTCAGCGAGAGTTTTATACTTCGCGTAAAGCTCCGCGTTTTCGGGGCGCGGCACTGGATAGTAAGGGTCGCCCTCGGCGCGCGGGTATTCGTAAACGATGCTCGTCTTGCGGTGCTCCTGCCCCGTCAGATATTTGAACTCGGTGATGCGCGTGTAGAGATTGTCGTTCGGATAGTTCACCACAGGCGCGCTCTGGTAAACCTCCGTGTCCTTCGTCTCGTGCTTGAATTCCAGCGAGCGATACGGGAGTTTCCCGTGGCGAAAGTCGAAGAACTCGTCAACCGGCCCCGTGTAGATCATCTCTTTGTACGGGATGATGCGCTCGATGTCGCGATAGTCCGTGTTGAGCATGATCTTGATGTTCGGGTGATCGAGCATCCGCTCGAACATGCGCGTGTAGCCGTGCAGGGGCATCGCCTGATACGAGTCGGCGAAATAGCGATCATCGCGGTTGGTTCTGATCGGCACGCGCGCCGTCACCGAGGCGTCCAACTCTGAAGGGTCGAGTCCCCACTGCTTGCGCGTGTAGTTGCGGAAAAATTTCTCGTACAACTCGCGCCCGACGCGGTTGACCACCACGTCTTCGCTGGTGCGAATCTGCTCGCGCTTCTCCGCGACCGAGTTCAAGAATTCTTCGACCTGAAACGAGGTCAGGTTCAACCCGTAATAC
>DASVPS010000298.1:0-16064 GCA_036389555.1 Pyrinomonadaceae bacterium | reverse complement strand
GTGAATCGTAAATGGTGAATGGTGAACGGTGAATCGTAAATGGTGAATGATGAGAAAACGGCTTTTTCTATTCACCATTTACCATTCACTATTTACCATCTTTATTCACCATTCTTTTTCAACGCCGCGAGAGCAGCCCAGCGCGGGTCTATCTCCTGCCGCTCGCAGTGGCATGATTGTGTGTTCAAATCCTCGCCGCACGTCGGGCACAAGCCCTTGCAATCTTCGCGGCACAGGTGGCGCGCGGGCAAGGCCAGCAAAAGCTGCTCGCGCGCCAATTCGTCAATATCTAGCTCGTCGCCTTCGTAGGTGGCAAAGGTCAGATCGTCTTCCTGTAACTCGGTCGCCTCCGCGTCGGTCGTCAACACTTCGGCGGGCACGTAAGTCACGTCGAACTCCGCATCGACCGGAAAGATGACCGGGGCGACGCAGCGGTCGCAGCGAACCTCCACAGAGGCATTGATCGTGCCCCGCAGGCGAACCTGTTCGCGCCACTTGCTCGCGCGTCCCGCGAGCGTCGCTTCCGAGGCGAGGCGCGTCAGTTCGTCTTCGAGTTGCAGTTCGTCCGGCGCGTAGCGGGCGGCGAACGGCGCGCCCGCCTCGTTCAGTTTTTCGACCTCAATCCGCATGGCTTGTCCCCGGCAGGCGCGCACAGCCGCAAATATCCGGCGCACGCAAAAGGAGCAATTATAGCGGTCAGCGCGCGGGTGTCAACGTGCCAAAGCCGACTTTCGCCAGCGCATCCTTGCGCAGCAAGTCTGCGAGGCGTTTGTCGCCCCCCGACAACAGGCGTTTCCGGCGATGCCGTCCCGCGCCGAAAAAACCGTGAAACAACGTCTCATCGGATACTGCGGCCGGAGCGGCCTGCCGTTTTTTCGCCCCACGCCCCTTGCTCGTCCCCGCGCCCGGCTCCAAGCCCAGCGCGCGTGCGGTCGCCAGAGCTTTTTGCGCCAGTTTGGCCTCGCCCAGTTGCGCCTGTAGATGGCCTAACAATTGAAACGCCGCCGCATAGTTTTCATCTGCCTCGATGGCTTTATTGGCGTGCCTGAGCGCGGTGCGCAGACGACCCAGACGCGCCGACGCCAAACTCAAAACGTAATGCGCCTCGGCGCACGGCCGCGCGGCGAGGGCTTGCTTGAAGTGCGCGTGTGCGCCCGCCCAATTATCTTCATCCGCGTCGAGGCGTCCGAGCGCGTAATGCGCGGCGTAGGAGGGACCGCGCTTCTCGATTGAATCGTGCAGCAGTTTGCGCGCCTGTTCCACTTCGCCCTCGTCGCCGCAAGCGATGCCGAGCAACAGGTAGACCTGCGTGCTGGCCGGTTGCGACTCGTGTGCGCGTTGCAGGTAAGCGTGGGCGAGCGCGAATTTGCCTTCGCGGAAGAATTGCAGGCCGAGTATGAAATTGAGCGTCGCGTGCGCGGGCGCGAGCGCGGCGGCGCGTTCCAACTCCCGTTTCGCGCCGACGGTCTTCCCCGCGCCCAACAATTCCAACCCGCGCCCGACGAACCCGGCGAAGCTCTCTCGCTCCTGCCCCTGATAATCGTCGACGATATTGGCGCGCAAAAATTCGACGTCGCTCAGTTCCTTGCCCGGCGTCTTCTCCCTCGCGAGCGCGCCGCGATAGAGGCTGTTTAGCTTCTGGCGGTCAACCTTCCCGGCCTCGACCAGCAGGTCGATCAGACTTTCGAGCAGCGTGTGATCCGATAGTGCGATCTGCGACTGCTTCAACAGCAGTTCAAACCCCTTTTCGAGCCGCTCGGCGAAGCGCAGCAGGTTGTTCTCCAATAACGACACGCGCTCCATCAACTGCTCTGCGTGTTGCGCACCGGCCGCGACCTCTTCCTCAAAACGCAGCGTCGAAGGCTCGACGACCAGCATCAGCCGCGTCCCGCACCGCCCGCACAACTCCTCGCCGAGCGGGTTGGCCGCGCCGCATCTCTGGCAGCGTATCTCTTGAAAACTTCTTCGCATCTCTTTCAAGTGACAGGTGACAAGTGACAAGTGACAGGAGAAAGACAGGTTTAAATCCTGTCACCTGTCACCCGTCACTTGTCACTGTAGTCGTAAAATCCGCGCCCTGTTTTGCGGCCGAGCCAGCCGGCGTCAACGTAACGCTTGAGGAGCGGGCAGGGGCGATACTTGGGGTCGCCGAGTTCCTCGTGCAGGACGTTGAGGATGGCGAGGCACACGTCGAGGCCGATGAAGTCGGCGAGCGTGAGCGGCCCCATCGGGTGGTTCATGCCGAGTTTCATGATGCCGTCAATTGATTCGCGCGTGGCGACCGATTCGTGTAGGGCGAAGATGGCCTCGTTGATCATCGGCATCAGGACGCGATTGGAGACGAAGCCCGGCGAGTCGTTACATTCTAGCGGAATCTTTTCGAGCCGCTCCGTCAGAGCGTGCGTGCGCGCGTATGTTTCGTCGGAGGTGGCGATGCCGCGGATCACTTCCACGAGTTTCATGACGGGCACGGGATTCATGAAGTGCATGCCGATGACGCGGTCGGGGCGGCGCGTCGCCCCGCCGAGTTTCGTGATCGAGATGCTGGAAGTGTTCGAGGCGAGGATAGCTTCGGGCTGTGTTAGTTCGTCGAGCGCGCGAAAGATTTCCGCCTTGACCGCGAAATTTTCCGTCACGGCTTCGACGACGAAGTTCGCGCCTTTCAGCGCGTCCAGTTCGGTCGTGGCGCTGATGCGGCCGATGATGGCGCGCTTCTCCGCCTCCATGAGCCGCGCCTTGTCCACGTCGCGTTGCAGGCTGCGGTCTATGCTCCTCAGACCGCGCTCCAGAAACTCTTCTTTAACGTCGCGCATGACGACCGTGTAGCCGGCGCGCGCCGCCACCTGCGCGATGCCATTGCCCATCGTCCCCGCGCCGATCACCCCGATTGTCTCCATCACTTTTCTCGTCTCCCCGAAAGTTTATTGGTTGCGCCAGTCCGGCGGCTGCGGCGGAACATACTCGCGCTCGCGTTCATGGCTCTTTCGCGCGTTCCACTCGGAGACGGGCGGCGGCGGCGCATCGTGCAACGCATAAGGCCGCGACGAACTGACGAAGTTTTTGTCGTACAAAGCCCTGCCCGCGTCGCTGAACATGAACCAAAAGGAATAGATCGCCACGGCCGTCCCGATGGGAAAACTCATCGTCTCAAGCACCGCCGCGACGATGCTCGCAGGCTTCGCCCAAGACTTGTGTTTCAAGATCGCGTAGCCCGCGATGAACGAGGGCAGCGTGAGGATGAAAGACCAGAGCAGGATGAAACCCAGCACGAGGACGAAGAGGCCGACGGGCGCATCACCACCGGGGATCGCGAACATCATCGCGCCGAAAAAAAAGAGTATGACGAGCATCATCAGCGCGCTCAACCCCCCGTAGACGAGGTGGCAGATGCCCAGAGCCTTGTTGTGTTCTTCAGCAGTCATTTATCGCTCCACCGCCATCGCCACGGCGTTGCCGCCGCCGAGGCACAGCGCACACAACCCGCGGCGCGCGCCGCGTCGCTTCATCTCGTACAGGATCGTGGTCAACAGTCTCGAACCCGATTGGCCGATGGCATGGCCGAGCGCGACCGCGCCGCCGTTGACGTTCACCTTCGCCGGGTCGAGTTCCAGTTCGCGGATGATGGCGACGGCCTGCACGGAGAAGGCTTCGTTTAGTTCGATCAGATCAACTTCGTTCAGCGTCCACCCGGCCTTCTTCAAGACTTTGCGGATCGCCTCGACGGGAGCCATCATCACGAGTTCCGGCTGGATGCCCGAAGTGGCCTGCGCCGCGATGCGCGCCAAAGGTTCGACGCCGAGCGCGCGCGCCCGTTCGAGCGACGTGACGACGACCGCCGATGCGCCGTCGTTGACGCCCGGAGCGTTTCCGGCCGTCACCGTCCCGCCTTCCTTCTTGAACGCGGGCTTGAGTTTGGCGAGCGCTTCGAGCGAAGTGTCTTCGCGCACGGCCTCGTCCGTGTCGAACAGGATGGGCGCGCCCTTCTTGTTCGGAATCTCCACGGGCACGATCTCGTCTTTGAACTTGCCCGCCTTGATCGCCGCTGCGGCTTTGCGGTGCGAATTCAGGGCATACTCGTCCTGCTCTGCGCGCGTCACGTGGTAGCGTTCGGCGACGACCTCGCCCGTGTTGCCCATGTGATAATTCTCGAAGGCGCACCACAGCCCGTCGTGAATCATCGCATCGACGAGCGTGCCGTTGCCGAGGCGGTAGCCTTCGCGCGCCTTCGGCAACAGGTAGGGCGCGTTCGACATGGATTCCATGCCGCCCGCGACGACTATGTCTGCGTCGCCGAGTTTCACCTCCTGCGCCGCCATCATGACGGACTTCAATCCAGACCCGCAGACCTTGTTGATCGTCACGGCCGAGACGCCGAACGGGATGCCGCCTTTGAGCGCGGCTTGGCGCGCCGGGTTCTGCCCGACGCCCGCCTGCACGACGCAGCCCATGATCACTTCGTCCACGTCTTCCACTGCTACGCCCGCGCGCCTGACGCTCTCGCCGACGACGAGCGCGCCCAAATCGGTCGCCGAAAAATTCTTCAACGCCCCCTGAAACTTACCCGTCGGCGTCCGCGCCGCGCTGATGATAACCGCCTCTGTGCTGTCCGGCATGATTTGTACCTCGGAAAAGTAAATCGTAAATCGTGAATCGTAAATGGTGATAAACAGTCAAACGCCTATTTATCTGTATCACACGCAACAGGCAACTATCTATTCACGATTTACGATTCACGATTTACTAACCGATTATACGTTGGCACTTACGAGAGTCAAGCAATGACTCGGCGCGCGCAGAGTGGCCTTCAATTGGCAATGCCCGCGCGTGAGTGTTAGACTCCGACGCGCTCCCGGCGTCTCGGTTGACGCAGGGCAATTTCATTTCTCGTCCTTTTTGGAATTTCATGCAGGCACTCATTCTCGCAGGCGGCAAAGGCACACGGCTGCGCCCGCTCACGGTTCACACGCCGAAACCCATCGTCCCCATCTGCAATCGCTCTTTCCTGCTCTACCAGATCGACACGCTGCGCGACGCAGGCATCATCGACATCACGCTCTCGCTCTCGTATCAACCGCACAAGATCGAGCAACTCATCGGCGACGGCTCCGAGCACGGCGTGAAGATCAAATACACGGTCGAGCCGCAGCCGATGGGCACGGCCGGGGCTTACAAGTTCGCCGAAGAGTTGCTGCGCGAACCGACGGTCGTCTTCAACGGCGACATCCTGACCGACCTCGATCTCGAACGAGTCATACGCGAACACAACGAACGAGGCGCGGCCGCGACGCTCGTGCTCGCGCCCGTCGAGAATCCGAGCGCCTACGGTCTGGTCGAAACCGAAGCGGACGGGCGCGTGCGCCGCTTTCTCGAAAAGCCGAAGCCGGACGAGATCAGCGTCAACACGATCAACGCAGGCACCTACGTCCTCGAACCGCGCGTGCTCGACTTGATCCCCGCGGGCGAGAATTATTCTTTCGAGTATCAACTCTTCCCCGACCTGCTCCGGCGCGGCGAACCCTTCTACGCACACATCCCAAACAACGCCTACTGGATCGACATCGGCACGACGGCGCGCTACCTGCAAGTGCATCAAGACCTGCTCGCAGGCCGCGTCGGCCACGTGCAGTTGGCCGACCGGCGCGGCCGGTTCGAGCCGGCGGCCGAAGTCTCCATCGACGACCGCTCGCTCATCGCGGGCGACTGCACGATCAAGGCGGGCGCACAAATCATCAACTCCGTGCTCGGCGAGGGTTGCTTCATCGAAGAGCGCGCGCGGATCGAAAATTCCGTCGTCTGGGCGCACACGCGCATCGGCGCGGGCGCGCAGGTCTCCGACGCGATCATCGGGCGCGGCTGCCACGTCGGGCGCGAGGCACAGGTCACTGCTGGCGCGACGCTCGGCGACAAAACCTCTCTCACCGATTACACGCAGACGGGTGGAGCGCGATGAGCGGACGCACCATCCCCGAACGCATCCCCCGCGCGCCGATCCTGTTCGGCACGGACGGCTGGCGCGCCCTCATCGCGCACGAGTTCACCTTCGCCAACCTCGAACGTGTGGCGCAAGCCTACGCAGACTTTCTCAACGAAGCGCACCAATCCGCGCCTGCAAAGCGCGCCGACGAAGCGACCGAGACGCCCCACGCCGTCGTCGGTTACGACCGCCGTTTCCTGTCGGAGAAGTTTGCGGCGCGCGCAGCCGAGGTGCTGGCGGGCAACGGCGTCCGCGTGGCGATGTTCGAGACGGACGTGCCGACGCCGCTCGTCTCCTGGGCGGTGCGCGAGCGCGGGGCTGCGGGCGGGGTCGTCATCACGGCTTCGCACAACCCTGCGGAGTTCAACGGCTTCAAGATCAAAGCCCCATGGGGCGGGAGCGCGACGCGCGAGACGACGGCCGCCGTCGAAGCCCTCGTTGACGCGCATCCTCCGCGCCGCACAGACCTCTCGGAGGCGATGCGCGGCGGGCTGGACGATGCGGTCGCAAGTTATCGCGCGCAGGTTGCGTCATACGTAGACCTTGAGAGGCTGCGGGCGGCACGTGCGCGCGTCGTCGTTGACCCGATGCACGGGTCGGGCGGTCTGTGGGTGGAGAGTTTTCTGCGGGGCGGCGCGCTCGAAGTGGAGACGATTCGCGCCGGACGCGACACGCAGTTTGGCGGCGTCAATCCCGAACCGATTGAACGCAACCTCGCGCCTTTGCGCGAGCGCGTCGGCGAGACGGGCGCGCTCGTAGGGTTGGCGACCGACGGCGACGCCGACCGTGTCGGCGCGGTCAACGAACTTGGCGAGACGATGACGATGCATGAGGTCGTGCCGCTCCTGCTCTTGCATCTCGCGCGCGGTCGCGGGATGACGGGCGGCGTCGTGCGCACCTTCTCGCAATCAGTACTGACGAAACGCATCGCCGCCGCGCACGACCTGAAACTTTACGAGACGCCCATCGGCTTCAAGTACGTCGCAGACCTCATGCTGCGCGAAGACATTTTGATCGGCGCGGAAGAGTCCGGCGGCGTCGGCGTCAAAGGCCACATCCCGGAGCGCGACGGCATACTCAATTCGCTGCTCTTTCTCGAAGCCGTGGTCGCGGCGGGCAAGCCGCCTTCCGAGATGGTCAGAGAGATGCACCGCGAGTTCGGCGAGTTCTACTTCGGTCGGCGCGACCTGCATCTGGACGTGGCGCGCGGGCTGAATCTCGTCGAGACGCTCTCCGTCTCGCCGCCCGAAGCAATCGCCGGCCACACCATTCACGGCTTCTCGCAAATGGACGGGATGAAGCTCATCTTCGGCGACGAATCATGGCTGCTCTTCCGCCAATCCGGCACCGAACCCGTGCTGCGCATTTACGCCGAAGCCACCTCCGTCGCCAAGATGAACGAACTGCTCGACGCAGGCAGCGCGCTCGCAGATAAAGCGGAGGTCAGAGATTGATAACCCGAACGCCTGACGGCCGCGCTTGACACCGATAAGAAGCTGTTTAAAAAGTCCCGTCAGGGACGGTTGCTAATAGCCCGGCACTTTAGTGCCGGGGACAAGTTGAAAGATAATGTGTGAGTCCAGTAGGGACGATTGAATGGTGAATAATATTCAATCGTCCCTACGGGACTCAATCTAACAAACACATTCGCGACCCCAGCCATCAATGGCTGGGCTTTTATCAATTGTCCCTCCGGGACAAGAACAGGTTTACTTTTCAAACAACCGCTAACCGATGCAACAAGCTTTTTACTAACCTCTGATCTCTAACCTCCGACCTCTCTTTTATGCCTGAGCTACCCGAAGTCGAACTCGTCGCGCGCGCCCTCGACGGCCTCGTCAGTTCGCGCCGCGTGTTGGCCGCGAGACTTCTGCGCGCGGGTCTCGCGCCGGACACGCCGCCCGCCGTCTTCGCGCGGCGTTTGCGCGGTCGTCGCATCGAGCGCGTCACGCGGCGCGGCAAACACATTCTCTTCGAGTTTGAAGGCGCGCAGGTGCTCATCGCCCACCTGCGCATGACCGGAAGATTTATGCTCCTGCCACCCGAAGCCACGCCGCCCAGGCACACGCACGCCGTCTTTTATCTCGAAGACGAACGGCGACTCGTCTTCTCCGACCAGCGGCACTTCGGGATGATGAAACTCGTCGGCGCGGCCGAACTGGCGCATGCGAAAGAGTTGCGCCTGCTCGCCCCCGAACCCTTCTCCGGCGACTTCACGCCCGCCTACCTGCGCGCGACCTTCGCACGCACGCGCCGCACTTTGAAGGAGACGCTGCTCGACCAGACGAAGGTCACGGGTCTCGGCAACATCTACGCCGCCGAAGCGCTGTTTCTCGCGCGCATCAACCCTTTTCGCGTCGCCGCCGAAATCTCCGCGCGTCGCCTGCCCCGGCTCCACCGCGCCATCCTCGAAGTGTTCAACGAATCGATCGCGCACGGCTCGACCATGAATGTTGACCCCGAAAACATCGACGGGAGCTACTACGACGGCGGCTTCAACGGCCGCTGGCGCGTCTACGACCGCGAGGGCGAACCCTGCCTCGACTGCCGCGCCCCCATCCGCCGCATCACCCACGCCGGGCGCTCGACCTATTTCTGCCCGCGCTGCCAGAGAAGGTAACAGCAGAGGTTAGAGATCAGAGGTCAGTAGTAACAAAACGAAGGCCGGTGAAAGCGAACTTGCTCGCGCTCTCACCGGCTCTTGTTTTTTACTAACCTCTAACCTCTGACCTCTGACCTCTGCTGTTAACCTCTGACCTCTGCTTTTACAGATTTTGCACGATGAAGTCGGTCATCATCTGCCGCATGTGTTTGAGGAGAAGCGGGTCGGTCACGCCGTGGCGCGACTTGGGGTAGAGCATGAGTTGGAAGGGCTTATTCGCCTTCTGTAGTTCGTAGGCAAACTGGATGGTGTTCTGGACGTGGACGTTATCGTCCATCGTGCCGTGGATGAGCAGCAGTTTGCCGTGCAGGTCTTTCGCGTTGTGGAGCGGCGAAGCCTTGCGATAGCCCTCCGGGTTGTTCTGCGGCGTGCCCATGTAACGCTCGGTGTAGATGCTGTCGTAATCGCGCCAGTCCGAGACGGTGCCGCCGGCGATGCCGATCTTGAAGCTCTTGCTGTGCGTCAATGCATAGGAAGTCATGTAGCCGCCGTAGCTCCAGCCCCAGATGCCTATGCGCGAGCCGTCGACGTAAGGTTGCGACTTCAACCACGAAACTCCGTCTTCCAGATCGCGCAGTTCCAACTCGCCGAAGTTGCGATAGACCGGCCAGGCGGATTCCACGCCCTTGTTGCTCGCCGTGCGGTTGTCGCAAATCCAGACGATGTAGCCCTTCTGCGCGAGCATCTGATGCCAGAGATAGCCGACGCCGCCCCAACCGTTGCGCACCTGCGCGGCCTGCGGCCCGCTGTAGGTGAACGACATCACGGGATATTTTTTCGCCGGGTCGAAGTCCGGCGGGCGAATCATCATCGCCTCCATCGTGAAGCCGTCGCGCGTCTTGACCTGCATTAGTTCGGCCTTGCCGAGTTTGTACTGCGAGAGCGTGGCGACTTTGTTCTCCGCCAGCACGCGCACGAGTTTGCCGCTTGCGTCGAAGAGACGCACCTGCTGCGGCGTGTTGAGGTCGCTCCAGTAATGCACGAAGTGCGTGAAGGTCGGGTTGAAGTCAACGCGGTGTGAGCCTTCGCCCTGCGTGAGGCGCGTCATCTCCGTGCCGTCCAACTTGATGCGGTAGGCGTTCGGCGCGATGTGGCTTTGCTCCGTGCCCGTGAAATAGATGACGCCCTTCGTTTCGTCCACGCCCTCAATCGAACGAATCTCCCACTTGCCGTCCGTCACCTGACGAATCAAACGGCCGTCCGCAGCGTAGTGATAGAGATGTTGCCAGCCGTTGCGGTCGCTCAGCCAGAGGAACGAGCCGTCCTTCAGGTAGCGCGGGTTGTTGTCCTTCGCTTCGACCCATGCTTTGGTCGTCTCGCGGAAGAGCGTCGAGGTCTTGCCGTCCGAGGCGTTGGCCTGATTGAGATCGAGATACTTCTGCTCGCGATCCTGTGCGCTCCAGATCACCCTGCGACTGTCAGGCGTCCAGCCGACGCGCGTGATCAGAAGATCGGCGGGCATGTATTTGCCCGTGTCCACCCAGCGCGTCGCGCCGCCGGCAGCGTTGACGATGCCGAGTTTGACGAGCGGGTTTGGGTCGCCCGCCTTCGGGTAGGGCGTGATCTCCAACTCCTGCCTGACGGGGATGTGATCCACCACCGCGAACTCATGCACGGGTGTTTCGTCCAGACGCAGGTAGACGATCATGTTCGAGTCGGGACTCCACCAGTAGCCCTCGAAATTCCCGCGCCCGTAGAGTTCTTCCTGATACACCCAGTCGAGGCGGCCGTTCAGGATTTTGGGTGAACCGTCGCTCGTCAGCGCGCGCTCTTTCTGCCCGCCGAGGTCTACGATGTAGATGTTGTTGCCGCGCACGTAAGAGACCATGCGCCCGTCGGGACTGAACGCCTCGCCGACCTCTTCGTCCGGGTTACTGGTCAGACGCCACGCGCGGTCGCTGCCGAACTCGTAATAGAAGAGATCGTTGGCGTGGTTGAGCAGCGCGCCCGTCTGCGCAGGGTTCAACTGGTAATTGGTGCGGTTGGCGAGGCGGCGCGCGTCCTCCGCAGACATGCCCGGAAGCGCGTTGAGCGCGGCCTCCATCTTCGCCGCGTCGAAGAAGGCAGACGATTCGCCGGAAAGAGCGTTGACGCGGACGATGCGCGGCGAACCCGGCTTTGACGGGTCGCCTGCGACGAGATAGGTCTTGCCGTCCTTGAGCCAGCGCGGGCTGGGCGTCGAGCCGCTGAAGTTGACGCGCTTGACCGGGTCGTAGAGATCGTCGATGGTCAGCAGTTTCTCCTGCGCGAGCGCGTGAGAGGAAAAGCTGAAGAGGATCAAAGCGAGGGTGAAAAGTGTCAGACGATTACGCACTGTGGAATTCTCCTGCAAGTGTTGAAATCAATTTTGGTCGGGGCGACGGACTTGCACGCCGCCCCCGCCCGATGTTTGTCGGACGCGCGCGGGAAGAAGCCTCTGCCCGCACGCTTCCGAAGTGAACTTGAAACTTGAAAGCGGCGACCACACACCGCCCGACTTTACGGCTCGACCGGCACGGCGTCGAGAGCCTTTTTCGTCGTCAGCTTTTTGACGAACGGCGTGATGATCCCCAGCAGGATCGCGCCGCCGATCAGGATCAACGCCACTTTGGAGAAAATCCCGACCAGCACGCCCGCGTCCTCTTTGAATTCTCCGGCCACCAGCCCGGCGAAGTAATTGCCCATCGAAATTGACAGAAACCACACGCCGAGCATCAGGCTCACCATTCTGCCCGGCGCGAGTTTCGTCATCGAACTGAGGCCGACCGGACTCAAACACAACTCGCCGATGGTGTGCAACAGGTAGATCAACAGGAACCAGACCCAACTCACTTTTCCCGCATCGGTGAACGAAGCGGCGAAGGCCACGACGACGAACCCAAGCCCGCCAAAGAGCAGCCCGATGGAAAATTTCGTCGGGTCGGACGGCTGCCGCCGCCCCAGTTTAACCCATATCCATGCGAAGACCGGGGCGAGCGTGATGATCATCAGCGGGTTGATCGATTGCAGCCAACTCGCCGGAAACTCCCAACCGAAAACTCTCCGCTCGGTCAGTTTTTCCGCGAACGCATTGAAACTCGTGCTGGCCTGCTCGAAGCCCATCCAGAAGACCATCGAGAACGTGAACAGGACGAAGATCGTGCCCAGACGTTTCCAATCCGTGAGCGTCAATTTGTCCTGCATGCCCGTCAGCACCACCGCGACGAGACCCGCCACGAGCACCGTCGGCATCAGCACGTATTTCAACGCCAACGCGAAATCGCGCGCAAAGCTCGCACCGACGACGACCGCGACGGCGAGGCCAACCACCACCAGCATCTGCACGATGTACGCGGTTGAAAAGTTGTTCTGCGGCGATTCGAGCGGAGCCAGATCAGTTCGACGCTCGCGCGGCGCTTCGCCGACGTTTCTTAGACGCTCGCGCCCGATGATGTATTGCAGCAACCCGAAACCCATGCCGACGCCCGCGGCGGCGAAACCGAAATGCCAACTGCTGTTCGGGTCGAAGCCCATCCCCGCGATCAGGTTTTTGAAGACATCCGACTGCGCCAGAAACCCACACGCCAGCGGCGCGACGAAGGCGCCGATGTTGATGCCCATGTAGAAGATCGAAAAGCCCGCGTCGCGTCGCGTGTCCTCTTCGTCGTAGAGGTCGCCGACCATCGCGCTGATGTTCGATTTGAGAAACCCCGTGCCGACGGCGACGAGGATCAACCCGATGTAGAAAAACGTCATCGTCGGGACGGCGAGCGAGAAGTGGCCGAGCATGATGATCACGCCGCCGATAAAGGTCGCGCGTTTCGCCCCTATGAACCTGTCGGCGAGCCACCCGCCGATGAGCGGCAGGAAGTAGACGGAAGAAGCGTAGAGGCCGAAGATCGGCCCGGCAAACTCCTCGTTCCAGCCGAGGCCGCCATTGCCGATTTCGGCGGTCATATATAGAAACAGGATGGCGCGCATGCCGTAGTAGCTGAAACGCTCCCACATCTCCGTGAAGAAGAGCGTCGTCAATCCGCGCGGATGACCACCGAGTCCGCCCGTGTCGGCGGCGCGGCCGCCCGCAGTAGTGGCATTCGCAGTGCTACTCATGTCCGGTTTCACCTCGGCTCACTTCGATTCGGTCAAGCTCACGCGGCATGGCACAACGCTGCGGCGCTTCCATTTGTTACGGGAGAATTTGCAGTTTGCGGTGGACGCTTGAAGCATTCAGCCAAAATCAGACGCACCTGTCAAGAAGAATCCCGGTTGATACGCAGCGCGGACGCGGACAGTTTCAAACGGAGGCCGGGCGAGTTGCCCGCCACGCGAGCGACCCACGCTCTCGCTGCGGGCGCGTCGCTTGACAGTCGCCGCCGCGCGGGCGTATAAGCGCGTTTGAGAAAAGACGTGGTGAGTTAAGGCGACTTGCGGCCACGTAAAATAAACAGCTAAACAGCACGGCTCTTCCGTTGAAGCGCCACCTACTTCGAGACGCTTTTTTGAAGTCCCGCGTTGTTTGGCGCGGGACTTTTATTTTGAGTGGAGGACACAGAATACAGAACTCAGAAGTCAGCAGTCAGACCAGTCAAACTCTGACTTCCGAATCGCTTCGCGGTGTCTCATCCAGCTTCTGAATTCTGACTCTCGGCTTCTATATTCTGATATATGGAAAACTTTCGCGACCTACTTTCGAGCGATCAGATCACCGTGTTTGACGGTGCGATGGGCACGATGCTCTACGCCAAGGGCATCTACATCAATCGCTCCTATGACGAGTTGAACCTGACGAATCCCGATCTCGTGCGCGAGGTGCATCAGGAATACGTGCGCGCGGGCGCAGACGTTTTAGAGACGAACACCTTCGGCGCGACGGCGCACAACTTGCAGCAGTACGGGCTGGACGCGAGCCTGCGCGAGATCAACATCACCGCCGCCCGGCTCGCACGCGAGGCGGCCTGCGAACGCTGCTACGTCGCGGGCGCCGTCGGCCCGCTCGGCCTGCGCATAGAGCCTTACGGCCCCACCTCTTTCGCCGAGGCCAAGGAGATGTTCAAGCAGCAGGTCTCGGCGCTCCTCGAAGGCGGCGTTGACCTGTTCGTCCTCGAAACTTTCTCGGACATCTCCGAGATACGGCAGGCTCTCAACGCCGTGCGCGAACTTTGCGACCTGCCCGTCATCGCGCAGATGACCATCCTCAACGACGGCAACACTTCATACGGCACGACGCCCCAAGTCTTCACCACCCGCCTCGACGAATGGGGCGCAGACGTGATCGGCCTCAACTGCGGCGTCGGCCCGGCCGACGTGCTCACGGCCATCGAGAAGATGCGCGCCGTGACGGACAAGAAATTGTCCGCGCAGCCGAACGCAGGTCTCCCGCGCGACGTGCAGGGGCGACAGTTTTACATGTGCTCGCCGGAGTACATGGCGAAGTACGCGAAGCGTCTCATACAGGCGGGCGTGAAAGTCATCGGCGGCTGCTGCGGCACGACGCCCGCGCACGTCAAACTCATCTCCGACGCCGTGCGCGCCGCCTCGCCGCGTAAGCAGCGCGCCTCGGCCAAACCCGCACGCCCCGCGCGCGTCGAAGAGTTACAGCCCGCAGACATACAGGTCGTGCCGCTCGCGGAGCGTTCCAACTGGGCGCGGCGCATCGCCAACGGCGAGTTCGTCACGACCGTGGAAGTGCTGCCGCCGAAAGGTTGCGACGCCGCCAAGACGCTCGATCAAATACGTCTGCTCAAGACGGCCGGTGTCAACGCCGTCAATATTCCCGACGGGCCGCGCGCGCAGACGCGCATGAGCGCACAGGCCACCGCGCTCCTCGTCGAACGCGAGATCGGCCTCGAAGCCGTGCTCCATTATTGCTGCCGCGACCGCAACCTGCTCGGCATGATGTCAGACCTGCTCGGCGCGGCCGCGCTCGGACTGCGTAACCTTCTCCTGATCACCGGCGACCCGCCGAAGATGGGGCCTTACCCGGACGCCACGGCCGTCTTCGACATAGACTCCATCGGCCTGACCAACATGGTCAACAAGCTCAACCACGGCCTCGACCTCGGCAATAACCCCATCGGCTGCCCGACCTCTTTCTGCATCGGCGTCGGCGTCAATCCCGGCGCGATCAACCTGGAAGAGGAGATCAAACGCTTCGAGTACAAGGTCGAGGCGGGCGCAGAGTATGCCATCACCCAACCCGTCTTCGACGTGGGACAACTGCGCGACTTCCTCAAATTGATCGAGCACGTGCGCATCCCTGTCATCGCAGGCATCTGGCCGCTCGTCTCCTATCGCAATGCCGAGTTTCTACACAACGAAGTGCCGGGCGTCCGCGTCACGCCTTCGATCATGGAACGCATGCGCCGCGCCTCCGACATCGGCAAAGAAGCGGCGCGCGACGAGGGCTTGCAGATCGCGCGCGAGTCCTTGCTCGAAGTGCGCGACCTGATACAGGGCGTCCAAGTCTCCGCCCCATTCAACAACGTCCGCTATGCGCTCGAAGTGTTCGAGGCGCTGCCGGAGTTCGGCGCGCAGCCGCGCGAGACGACGACGGCGGCCGGTTAACCGCTGCAACATTTTTATCAAGCAACTTTTGCTTGTATTTTTCGCGCCTCGTTGTAGAATGCCGCTCGTCCAAATTCAGGAGACCCGCGCGCGGCGAGTTACCTCTAACCAGCATTTTTTAACTCGCCGCGCGAATTTACGGCATCGGCACGAACCCTCAACGCGCCCTTTGCCGAATCGTTCGACCCACAGACTCACGCCCCTTTAAAAACAGCATCTATACCGGCGCGCCCGGCCGTTTCTCCGCGTGCGCGCGCGGGCAGGAGCATGCCCTGTGGACACTCACGCCAGGCGACTCTTCGCTTCCCTTCTCACCGTGCTCGCCGTCTGCCTGTGGGTCGCGGCCGTGCGCTCGCAAGGCGGCACGGTGCGTCGCATCACACAGACGCCCGAACACAATCTCAACCTCAACCCCACCATCAGCGGCGACGGGCGGCGCATCGCATTTGAATCAACCGCGAACCTCGACGGCGCGACGAGCGCGGGCGGCTTTCGTGCGCTTCGCGCCGACCTGTCGGGAGAGAGCGCCGTGTTCGCGGAAGTGGCGACCTCGCGCGCGCCCGCCCCTGCCATGTCGCGCGACGGCTCGCGCCTCGCCTTCGCCAGCCGCGAAAATCTGACCGGCGAAAACGCCGATGGCAACTCGGAGATATTTTTATTCGCCGACGAGCGGCTCCAACAAATCACCCACACCTCGCCCCGCGACCCGGCACGACGCACCGGCGATGGAAATTTCCAGCCCTCAATTTCCGACGACGGCTCGCTTGTAGCCTTCGCTTCCAACCGCGATCTGACGTGCGCAAATCCTGACGCCAACCTCGAAATATTCCTCTTCGATCTCACGACACACACCACCACGCAACTCACCGACACGACACACACGGCCGCCTCAAGCGATGCCAAGAT
>DASVPS010000297.1:0-5979 GCA_036389555.1 Pyrinomonadaceae bacterium | reverse complement strand
GATGAGTGATGAGTGATGAGTGATGAGTAATGAGTGAAAGACAAGCCTCTGTGTTTTGACTCATCACTCATCACTCATCACTCATCACTTTTTCCAGCGTGAACCGCCAGAGCATGCGGTCTTCCTGTGCGTCGTACTGGTGTGTGGCATCTGCGACGCGCCAGTAGCCCATGTGTTGCCAGCGGCCAATGGCGAGTTTGTTGAAGAGGGGCACAGCGTGGCCGCTCTGGATGGCGTCGAGGAGGGCGCGATTGGCGGGCGTCAGGTGTTGGTCTCCGCGCCGCCCTGCGCCGGTGTAGTGGATGCGCTGGCCGCTCGCGTCGGCGTGCGTGTCGGGGTAGCAGGGATTGATGCGCCCGAAGTCGGTCAGCAGTGAGATGAGACGGCCGTTGCGCTGATAGACGCCGTTGCGTATGCGATGCGTGCGCTGAACTTCCGCCCAGGTGAGAATGTCTTCCGGCGACTCGGAATCAGTCATTTCACGATCCGATAAGGGATGAAGGAGAAGAGAGAAAACAGGAGTCAGAAAACAGGAGTCAGAAAACAGGAGTCAGGAGGAAGAAGTCTGCTTATTTATTCTGTTTCCTGTCTCCTGTTTTCTGACTTCATTCCGCGTGTTTTCTGTCTTCGTTCCGCGTTCATCATTCCTACTTCATCATTTCTTCAGTTCTGCGCCTGTATGAGCGCGACGGCCTTCTGCAAATCCTCCGGCGTCGCGACGGGGCCGTGAACGCCCGCGATGCGTTCGACGGCGAGGCCGGATTTTCTGAGCCAGTCGGCGAAGTGTGCGGTCGTGGCGTTGCCCGGCGCGGCGCGGCCGTCTTCGGGACGGTTGAGTAGGTCGCCCTGAAAGATGATCTTCTCTTTCGGCAGGTAGGCGACGATCATCTCGTCCATGTGTGGGCCGGTGCCGATGTCGTATAGCTCGACCGTCTGCGTGCCGTCGGTGTAGACGCGCTTGCCGTTCTGCAAGGTTTCGAGCGAGAGCGGGCGGGGCGTGCGCGTGAGCGTGTCAGGATTGAGCGTGAAGTTGCGCGCGGCGGCAACGCGCTCGAAGAAGGAGCGCAGGCCGGGCGTCGTGATGATCGTCGCGCCCTCGGCGATGTAGGTGCGGACGCCGCCCGCATGGTCGTCGTGGTGGTGCGTGACGGCCGCATACTTGATGGGCTTGCCCGGCAACAGTTCTTTCACGCGCCCGATCACTTCGCGCGAGGTCGAGTCGCCGCCGGGCGTCTCAATCACCATGACGTGATCTTTGAAGCCGACGGCGAGCACGTTGTAGCCGCCCCCGCGAATCATGTAGACGTTCTCCGCCAGTTTATTGACGGGCGGCGCGGCCTCCGTGGGCGCGGCCGTGGGCGCGGCGAAGCCTTCGGGCGCTTTGAACTGCTCGTCGCCGTAAGTTTTGTTGAAGACCACTTCGGCATAGGGGATTTCTTCGACCACCTCGCCCATGATCTTCGTGACGCGCGCGGTCGGCACTTGAAACCGCTCGACGGCGCGATGGCCTGGGAAGATGACCTCCTGCACCGAGTCGCCGAAGTATGGATCGCTTCCGAGCAGTTCAAACTTCGAGACGAGGTGCGTCCGGGCGTCGAGGTAGACTGTCAACTGCTGCCCCTCCTCCGTGGCGTAAGTCAGGACATCGTGCGGGCGTTTGTCGAAGTTTGCGCGTCCCATCGAGCGCAGTTGCACGGCGCGTTCGTGCGCGCTGATGAGTAAGTTGTGGGGCAGCCAGCGGAGGCGTCCGCGCAGGACTTGCGGCGGCAGCGCTTGCGTCGAGTTGATGCGGCGTTCGAGGTAGGTTATGCGCGCCGCGTCTTTGCCGTTCGTCATCAAGCCCCAGTGCCAGTTGAAGCCGCCGGGATAGCTGCCCTTGTTGTCGTGATAGAGCCGCCCGCGCCGCGGTTCGACGATGAGCGTGCCCGCAAGGGGCGTGCGCTCGTAGGGCGGGTCGGTGCGCCGGCTCTGGTTGCGGTGAACGGTGTAGCCTTCGTGCCGGATGGTGAAATTTTCAATCGTGCGCAAAGCGTCGAGCCCGCCATAGGCCGCGAGTCCCGCATCGAGCACGCGCCGCGCCTCCCGGTACGATTGTTCGGATGCCGTCAACTCCTTTGTTTGACCGAGCACGGGCGACGCCGCCACCGCGAGCGCGACGAAGAGAGCGAGACCGAGCGCGATTTTCGAGGTACGCATAGATCAGATTTCTCCTTATTGGTGTGATTGCCCGGCGGGAGACAAAACGTGCCTTGCCGTATGACTACTCAATACTGGCAAGGCGGCGCGTAAGTTCCTGAAAATATTTTTAGGAGACCGAGGCTGCGAGCGTGGCGGCGAGCGAATGGAAGAGGCCGCGCCCGTCCGATGAGCCGAGCAAATCTTCGCACGCGCGCTCCGGGTGCGGCATCAATCCGACGACGTTGCGCTCGCGATTGCAGATGCCCGCGATATTATCGCGCGCGCCGTTCGGGTTAGCCTCGGCAGTGGCGCGCCCTTCGGCGTCGCAGTAGCGGAAGATGATGCGGTCTTCCGCTTGGAGTTCGCGCAGCGTCTCGTCGTCGCAGGTGTAGTTGCCATCGGCGTGTGCGACGGGCATGCTCAGGATTTGGCCGCGCCGGAGTTCGTTCGTGAAAGGCGTGTCGGCGTTCTCGACGCGGACGCGGACGTGCTCGCAGACGAAGTGCAGGTCGCGGTTGCGGATGAGCGCGCCGGGCAGCAACCCCGACTCGCACAGGATTTGAAAGCCGTTGCAGATGCCCAGCACCAACCCGCCGCGCGCCGCGAACTCACGCACGCTCGACATGACGGGCGAGAAGGAGGCCAGCGCGCCCACACGCAGATAGTCGCCGTAGGAGAAGCCGCCGGGGATGATCAGCGCGTCATACTCTGCGAGGTCTGTCTCGCGATGCCAGATGAAAGAGACCGGCTGGCCGACGTGCTTCGAGATGACGTGGTAAGCGTCGTGGTCGCAGTTCGAGCCGGGGAAAACTATGACGCCGAATTTCATTTACTCTATCTCCACGCGATAATCTTCGATGACCGGGTTTGCGAGCACCTCGCGCGCCATCCGCTCGGCCGTCTCGCGCGCACGCTCCGCGTCGAGCGAGTCGTCCAGGGTGATGTCGAAATACTTGCCCTGCCGCACGTCCGCGATGCCGCCATAGCCCATCAGCCCCACCGAGTTTTGAATCGCTTTGCCCTGCGGGTCAAGCACGCCCGACTTCAACGTCACGTAAACTTTTGCTTTCACAATTTCTCCATTAAGGATTGCAAAGATAGGAGATTATAAATCTTCAAGGGAAATCTCGCGACTGGTTCTCAGATTTAGCTTCTCATCATCAGCGGACTGTGGGTGCTGATTTTCATCAAACACGCGCGCGAAAACCTGTCCGACGTTGCGCAGGTAAGTGTCGAGCGCGAAGGCGCGTTCGATCTGTTCGCGCGAGAGATGCGCGTTGATGTCTGCGTCTTCGAGGACGCGCGTGCGGAAGTCGCCGCCTTCATCCCATGTCCGCATGGCGTTGCGCTGCGTCCACTCGTAAGCCTGTTCGCGCGAGACCCCGCCGCGGGTGAGCGCGAGCAGGAGTTGACCGCTGAAGACGAGGCCGCGCGTGGCGTTCAGGTTTTCGAGCATGCGCGCCGGATAGACGACGAGCGTGTCGAGGAGCGACGTGGCCTTCGCCAGCATGTAGTCGAGCGCGATTGATGAATCGGGGAGGATGACGCGCTCGGCCGACGAGTGCGAGATGTCGCGTTCGTGCCAGAGGGCGACCGATTCGAGACCGGCGACCGCATAACCGCGCACCACGCGCGCCATGCCGCAGATGCGCTCCGAGAGAATCGGATTGCGCTTGTGCGGCATCGCCGAAGAACCCTTCTGCCCGGCGCGAAAATGCTCCTCGGCCTCGCGCACCTCGGTGCGTTGCCAGTGGCGAACCTGCAAGGCGAACTTTTCGAGCGAAGAGGCAATGACGGCGAGCGTGCAGAGATATTCGGCGTAGTTGTCGCGCTGGATGACCTGCGTCGAGACGGGCGCGGCACTGAGGCCGAGACGGGCGCAGACACGCTCTTCGACTTCCGGGTCGAGGTGCGCGAACGCGCCGACCGCGCCGCTGATCTTGCCGACGGCGACCGCTTCGCGCGCGCGCCTGAGACGCGCACGGTTGCGCCGCATCTCGTCGAACCAGAGCGCGAAGGTGAGGCCGAAAGAGGTCGGCTCGGCGTGGACGCCGTGCGTGCGCCCGATCTGCGGCGTGTCTTTGAACTCGTAGGCGCGACGCTTTAAGACCGCGAGCAGCGCGTCGATTCTCTTGAGCAGCAGGTCGCAGGCGTCGCGCAGTTGGAGGGCGTTCGCCGTGTCTACCACATCGGAAGAAGTGAGGCCGTAATGCACGAAGCGCGCGGCCTCGCCGATGTTCTCGGCGAGCGCGGTCGTGAAGGCGATCACGTCGTGATCGGTCGTCTTTTCAATTTCGTTGATGCGCTCGACGGTGAACGCGGCGCGCGCCTTGATCTCCGCGAGCGCCTCGCGCGGGATCGTGCCCATCTCCGCGTGAACTTCACAGACGGCCAACTCCACTTCGAGCCAGTTCTGGAACTTCGCCGCCTCCGACCAGAGCGCGCCCATTTCGGGCAATGTGTAGCGTGGGATCATAGTAAAGTGATGAGTGATGAGTGATGAGTGATGAGTGAAAAGACAAAAGGGTTTATCTCATTACTCATTACTCATTACTCATCACTATTTCAAAGCGTTTGAGTTCACCGCGTAGCGCGCGAGCAGCCAGCGACCCTGGCGTTCGACGAGGGTGAAAGTTTCGATGGCGTCGGCGCGCTCGAACTTGGTGTTGTAGCTGACGACGAGCGTGCGGCCGTCCGGCGCATTAGCGCCGCTGCCACCGGGGGCGCGTTCCTGCGCGCTCAGTTGGGCGCGGCTGAGAACGCCGCCGAGGGTGTTACGTATGCGTTCGAGGTTCGCGCGGCTCTCTTCGGGGCGCGCCGTCTGCCGCCATTCTTCGGCCGCGCCGGTGTAAATCTTTTCGTAGTCGCCGCGCGAGAGGTCGCCCGTGATGTCGTCAATCGCGGCTTGCGCGCCCGGCGGCAATCCGCTCCGTTTCTGTTCGACGCCGCATGCCGCCGCGAACGCGAGGGAGAGAAACAACAGCGCGCCGAGCGCGACGAAGCGCCCTCTCATAATTCGATCCACGGGGTCGGCTCTTTGGGGAACGAGAGCGTGATCTTGGTGTCGGTCGAAAAGAGCGAACCGCGTTCCTGCAAGGCGATCTCGGCCGAGAGCTTGGCGACGTAAGGGTTATTGGCGCGCTGCGAGAGATGCGCCAGCACGATGTGTTCCGCGCCGCCGTCGTAGTCGTCGCGCAGCCACACGGCGACGTCCTCGTTCGAGAGATGCCCGGTGCGCGACAGTATCCGCTGCTTCAACTCCCAGGGGTAGACGCTGCACGCCTTGAGCATGTCGCGGCTGTGGTTCGATTCGATGATGACGGCAGCGCAACCGCGCAGGCGCTCGTTGATGAGCGTCGTGATGTGGCCGAAGTCCATGAGGGTCGCGACGCAGACGCCTTCGTGGCGCGCCGTGAAGCCGAAGTTGTCGGCCGCGTCGTGCGGGATGGTGAAGGGGTGAAAGTCTATCTCGCCGATGCGGAAGTCGTGGCTGGAGGAAATTTCTTCGGTGCGGTCGCGCAACACGTCGGCGCGCTTGCGCGGCTCGTCGCGCCCAGCGCCTTCGCGGTCGCCGATGTAGGCCTCGCGCGTCTCGCCGGAAATGTAGACGGGGCAGGAGAGGGTTTTCAGAAGCACGCGCAAGCCGCCCGCATGATCTCCGTGCTCGTGCGTGATGATCACGCCGTCGAGCGAAGCGGCGTCGCAGCCGACGAGCGCGAGCCGCCGCACGATCTCCTTCGCGCTCATCCCCGCATCAACGAGCACGCGCGTCTCCCCCGCGCAAATGAGCACGGCGTTTCC
>DASVPS010000296.1:0-9794 GCA_036389555.1 Pyrinomonadaceae bacterium | reverse complement strand
TGACAGGTGACAGGGAAGCTGAGAAATCTTATTCGACGAAGGAAGTCGTCGCCAAACTCCGGCGTCTGGCCGACGCTCTGGAGGAAGAGAAAACTTTCGAGATACAGATCGCGGGCGAGCGCATCTACGTCCCGCCCGATGCGACCGTCGAGTTCGAGTATGAGCGTCAGGGCGACGAAGAGGAAGTGGAGATCGAGCTGAAGTGGAAGCGCCGTTGAGGCGCGGCGACATTGACCGTCTGCCGCTCTGAGTTTCACAGAGAGCCGGAAGATTCATGTTTCCGGCTCTCTTTCCTTTTGTTTTTTGCGTGAGTTTCAGGGGACGCGGTTTAGTTATTACACAGGAGGCGAACAATTTTCGGCGGTGACTGTAATTGTTTCTTCGCTGATAGTCTTAGCCCTATCATCGATCAGGACTTTTTACGCCACTCATTCTAGTTCATCAAGAATACTGCACCTTATTTCTCGTTCAGTCATTATGTCACCTTTAACGTAATTCAGAGGTTAAGGCTTAAACGCTTGACGGCGCTTTTCCTCTTCCCGCGATTTTCTCTCCGCGTCTTCCTGAATGCGCCTATTTATGGCTGCGCTGGCCTCAGTATCAAACAAATGTATGGCAGGATATGAATCACGATTGGTTTGTATGAATCCCGCAACGACTCCGAAATCACTACACTTCAACCCCTTCGCTGTTCCTGCTCTATAAGCGCTACCCGATAACGGCCTCCAAGCAAGGGGCAAATTAAACGCCTGCGAAGTTTTTACTACGAATTCGTCTGAGTTATTCCACTTAATTGAATTGTCATAAAAAGCAAGGATGCTGGTAACGCGCCCATCAAGGAACTCAAAGAAAAGCGCGCTTACGCCTTTAAGGTTTGTATTCGGAATGGGTTTGCGAGGATCGAAGATTACTCTAGCGGATGAAACTCCAAATTTGTTGCCTGGGGCTGCCGTTAGATTGGGAATTCGAGTCTTGATTTCTTGAATATTCGCTCCGAGTTGGAAACCTCGGATGTTTATATTGGCTGTCCTCTTAACGGAGCATACATTTATTGTCGCTAGAGCGGCCTCATCATAGTCCAGTTCAAGCCGGCTCAATTCGTCGAGCGGCGACGGCTCGAACTTTTGCTCGCGCAGGAAGCCGGGCTGTTGTGTAGCGGACGAGACATCATCCGTCGTGCTGGTTGAGGCGACGAATCGTTGGGGACTCGCGCCCCCGGCCTGGGCAAGCAGGGGCGGCATGGCGACTTCCATGCGATAGACGCGCTCTACGAGTTGGAGGTAGAAGGTTTGAAGTTTGGGATTCGAGCGCACGTCCATGCCGGATTCGAGGACGGAGTCAACCGCCTTGTCGAACTCAGCTTGTGCCGAAGCATAATTCTTATCTCTGAGGTTGAGTTCGCCCAGTTTGTAGTGCTGCTCAGCCTTTTCTATGATCTTTACCACTCGCAGGTTTTCATCTTGAACATTGTCCGATCTCGTGCGCAGGGATGATGGACTCAGTCCTTGCGCATGAATGGACAAAGTTGCGATTAGAATTGAAAACAAAAGAGCTAAATATCGTAGGCTTTGCATAGCAAAATCTTTCTTAAAACAGGTGAGTGGGCGGTTAATTCCGGTCGGGAGGACGAGGACACGAGACGCCTGACAGAACAACACGGGCAGAGTATTTTGCGGGGTAGGTTAATGTCAAGTTTGTTGAATGGTTTGCATGTCCCTGTACTATAGCCTTTGCAGATGTTTTTCTGAGTCTCGCAGAGAGCTTTTTTAGAGTTGGCGAACCCCATCCAGAGGCACAAGATTCTTGCCTAATTGACATTCCTACTTAGAGATATTCCCGGAAAGATTTTACATTCTTTACAAACACTTTTCGTCGGCTTAACCATTGGCGCGCCGCGCCCGTCTAAGATGCGTGTGTATACCGGCGGGCTATGATCCGAAAAGTTTGAAAGGAAGATACACAATGCATCCGACACTCTCACGCCTCTTTCATTTGAAACGAGGAGCCATGCGCTCGACAACTCAAAATGCGGTCGCGCGCCCGTCGCGTGCGGTGGCGGCGCTGCTGCTCCCTGCGGTCTGTTTCATCGTCACGCTCGCGAGTTTCAATGCGGCGCAGCAGACGCGCATGGCCGAGCAGCCCGACATGACGATTGACGCCGCGATGCGCACACAGGTCATCGAAGGCGCACTCAAAGCTCTGCGGGAGGGTTACGTCTATCCCGAAGTCGCGACGCGCATGGAGCAGGCCATCCGCGAGCGCCTGGCGAAGAAGGAGTATGAAGGCATCACGAGCGCGAAGCAGTTGGCACAAACGCTCACGGAGCACTTGCAGGCCGTCAGCCGCGACAAGCACCTGCGCGTGCGCTTCAGCCACGAGGCGCTCCCCGAAGGGATGGGGACGGGACGCCCCGTAGTGATCCGCCGTGCGCCGGGCGACGGCACGACGACGCCACCTGCGGCGGGCGCGGGCGGCGACGGCAGCCCCAGAATCATCCGTGGCGGGAGGGGCGGCGGCGATATGCGCGGCCTCAGCAGCAACCCGAATGCGGGGATCGAAAAAGTTGAGCGGCTCGAAGGCAACATTGGGCTGCTTGAGATCAGCGTCTTCGAGCGCCTCCCGCTCGCCACGGACAAAGTCTCCGAGGCCATGAACAAGCTCGCAGACACAGACGCACTCATCATCGACCTGCGCGCGAACGGCGGCGGCGCGTCGGGGACGATCCGCTATCTGATGAGCTACTTCTTCGACAAGCCCGTCCATATCAACGACTATTACAACCGCATGGAGGATCGCACCGACAGCATCTACACGCTCGCCGAAGTGCCGGGCAAGCGTTACAGTGACAAGCCGATTTACATTCTGACGAGCGGCCGCACCTTCTCCGCGGCCGAGTCGATTAGCTACAGCCTCAAGAACCTGAAGCGCGCGACCATCGTCGGCGAGACGACCGGGGGCGGCGCTCACCCAATAGTACCGCGCCGTTTGAACGATCACTTCGCCGTCGCGGTTCCCGCCTCGCGCTACATCAGCCCCATTACGAAGACCAACTGGGAAGGCACGGGCGTCGAGCCGGACTTGAAAGTTCCCGCCGCACACGCGCTCAAGGTGGCGCAACTCGCCGCGCTCAAACGGCTCGCCGCGAACAAACCGGACGACAAAGCGGCGGCGCAACTCAAGAGCCTCATCGAAGCGTTGCAGAAAGAGGTGGACGGGTTGAAGCGTGAGACTTCACGATAAGGGATGAGGGATGAGGGATGAAGGAAGACAAGTGAATCGTGAATCGTAAATCGTAAATAGAAGAAGACGGGTTTTCTCTATTCACCATTTACGATTTACGATTTACGATTCACGGCTTTTCTTCATCCCTCATCCCTCATCCCTCATCCTTTAATTCATCCCTCTGTCCGCGGCGCATGTTGCCAACCTGCCGTCGATCCTGTCTAATACGCTTCAGTAGTTGAGTTTCCCCATCCGCGTTAACTGACATCTGAGGAGATCAAGTTTGATGACTCGAAAATTTTTGAGTTTTGCGCTGCTCGTTGCGCTCGCCGTGACGGCCTGCGCGCAGCAGCCGCAGACACAGCCGCCCGCGCCCGCCAACCAGAAGGCGCAAACGGTCGCGCCGCCCGCCACGCCGACGACGCACCTGAAGGTGGGCGACGCCGCGCCCGACTTCACGCTCTCGAACACGAAGGGCGAGAAGGTCAAATTGTCCGATTTCCGTGGCAAGAAAAACGTCGTGCTGGCCTTTTACATACTGGCCTTCACCAGTGGTTGAACGAAGGAACTCCAGGCATATCAGGCTGATATTGCCAAATTCGAAGCCACTGAATCTCAGGTCTTAGGCATCAGCGTTGACAGCGTGCCCGCCAACGCGCACTTCGCCGAAGAGATCAAGGTCATGTTCCCGCTCCTGAGCGACTTCAAACGCACGACGGTGCGCGACTACGGCATCTTCAACGAAGAAGGCGGCTACGGCACGCGCGCCACGTTCGTCGTAGACAAGCAAGGCATCATCCGCCACATCGAACAGGGACGCTCGGCGGTTGACCCTTCGGGCGCGTATCAGGCGTGCAGCATCTTCACGAAGAAAAGTTAGCTTCCCGAAGTTCGTCAAACACCTGTAGAGACAGTCGCGCGCGCCTCGTCCGTTTTCGGCAAGGACGCGCGGCTGTCTCTTACGAATTTTCGGATTACAGAAAAGCCCCGCCTCTTTCGTCACATGTGAAAACTTTTACCCGCTCCCTTTCGTTTACTAAGTTGCGTTTCCGGCATCTACAATTCCCGTTTACGGCCAACAGTTAAAAATTCCGCGAGGAGTCGTCGTGAAGTCTAAAATCGCATCTCTCTCTTTCCTGCTCATCCTCTGCTGCATCGCCCCCGCAACTTTCGCCCAAACACATCGCGCCTCGATTCGCGGAACGGTGGTTGACCCGAATAAGGCACTCGTTCCGGGCGCGACTTTGAAAGTGATTAACGAAGCCACCAATGAAACCAGAACGGTCACGACCGGGGCGGAAGGTGAATACACTGTCTCTTCACTCGCGCCGGGCACGTATCGCGTCGAGGTCGAGGCGGGAGGCTTCGAGACGAAGAAACAAACTATCACCCTTCAAGTTAATCAGGACTTGAGAATGGAGGTCGGGCTGGTGGTGCTCGGCCTCTCCTCTGACCCGTACGTGATCGTTTCGCCGCCCGCCGAGTTGAGGAAAGATTCACCCGCGCTCGCCACGGTCATCGAGGAACGGCAGATCGCCGAGTTGCCTCTGGACGGTCGCAACTTCCTCGAACTCGCGCTGCTCGCCCCCGGCACCGCGCCCTCCGCGCCCGGCTCGGCCGGCTCGGTGCGCGGCGACTTCGCCTTCAGCGCCAACGGCGCGCGCGAAGACTCCAACAACTTCCTCCTCGACGGCGTCTACAACCTCGACCCGAAACTCAACAGCTTCGGCGTCCGCCCGCCCGTGGACGGCATACGGGAATTCGAGATCGCGACGAGCACCTACGACGCCTCTTTCGGGCGCAACGCGGGCGCGCAGGTCAACGTCATCTCGAAAGCGGGCACGAACAATCTGCACGGCACGCTCTACGAATTTCATCGCAACGCCGCCGTAGACGCGCGCAACTTCTTCGCGCCCGCAGACCAGCCCGACCCGAAATACATACGCAACCAGTTCGGCTTCTCTCTCGGCGGCCCCATCAGGCGCGACCGCACCTTCTTCTTCGGCGACTACGAAGGCACGCGCACGCGCGAAGGCATCACGCGCATCACCAACGTCCCGACGCTCGCCGAACGAAACGGCGACTTCTCGCAAAGTCTCTTCGCGCGCCCCTTCAACCCGTTCGCGCAGCAACCCTTCACGAACGGCGTGATCCCGGTCGAATTCCAGAACCCCATCGGGCGCGCCATCGCCAATCTCTATCCTCTGCCGAATCGCAACGTACCCTTCGCCAACTTCGTCTCGTCGCCCACGTCAACCGACCGCAACGATCATTTCGACGTGCGCCTCGACCACAGGTTCAGCGACGAATCCACTTTCACCGCGCGCTACAGTTTCGGTGACCGAGACCTCTTCGACCCGTTCACCGGGGCAAGCTTCTCGCTCGTCCCCGGCTTCGGCAACTTCGTCCCGCGCCGCAGCCAGAACCTGATGCTCAGCGAGACGCACGTCTTCTCGCCCGCGTTCGTCAACGAGGCGCGCTTCGCTTTCAGCCGCGTCGCCTCCGCCGTCACGGCCGAAGGGCGCGGCGTGAGTCTTAACCGTCAGGTCGGCCTGCCGGAACTCTCCGCGAATCCGCGCGACTTCGGCCTGAGTTTCATCACCATCACGGGCTTTTCGCCCCTCGGCGACGAATTCAACAACCCGCAGCAAAGCGCGTCGAACGTCTTCCAGTTTCTCGACAATGCGACCTATGTGCGCGGCGCGCACCTCGCCAAGTTCGGCTTCGAGTTTCGCGCCTTGCAGCAGAACGCTTTCCGCGACGTGCAATCGCGCGGCTTCCTGACCTTCTCCGACCGCTTCCCCCTGACGGGCAATGCGCTGGCAGACCTTCTGCTTGGCTTCCCCGCCCTGACCGGCGGCGCGCGCCTGGACAATCATCAACACCTGCGCGGCGAAAGCTACGCCCTCTTCGTCAACGACAGCTTCCGCATCACCCCGCGCCTGACCATCTCGGCGGGCTTGCGCTACGAATACAACTCGCCGCCCGTCGACGCAGAAGACCGCGCTAACCTCTACGACCCGGCTACGCGCACGCTCTCGCGCGTCGGCACAAACAACATCCCGCGCAGCGGCTACGAACCCGACCGCAACAATTTCGCCCCGCGCATCGGCCTCGCTTACACCTTGAACGAGGAAGGCACGACCGTCGTGCGCGGCGGCTACGGCGTCTATTACGATCAGCCCGCGCTCGCGCCCGGCGAAGGTCTCTATTTCAACGCGCCATTCTTCGACTTCAACCTCTACTTCTCGCTTCCCGGTTTGCCGCTCACGGTCAACAACCCGTTCCCCAACAATTTCCCCGTGCCGCTCCCCGACACCGCGCTCGCCTTCCAGCGCGACCTGCGCACGGCCTACATGCAGCACTGGAACGTGAACATCCAGCAACAACTGGGCGCGAACCGCGTGTTGGAGATCGGCTACGCCGGATCGAAGGGCACGAAACTTTTGACCGCGCGCGACATCAACCAGCCGCGCCCCTCCACGCTCCCCTTCGTGCTGCGCCCCGTCCCGCAGTTCGACGACATCAACCTGATCGAGTCGCGCGGCAACTCCAACTATCACAGTTTGCAGGTGCGTCTCCAACAACGACTCACGCGCGGCCTCGCCATGCTGGCGTCCTACACCTACGCGAAATCCATCGACGACGCCTCGAACTTTTTCACCAGCGCGGGCGACCCCAACTTCCCCCAGGACAGCCAGAATTTGCGCCTCGAACGCGGCCGCTCGAACTTCGACGTGCGCCACCGGCTCTCTACGAGTTTCTCCTACGAACTGCCGTTCGGCCGCGGCCGCCGCTTCCTCGGCGACGACGGACTCGCCACCGCGCTCGTCTCCGGTTTCCAGTTCAACGGCATCATCACGCTGCAATCCGGCCGGCCGTTCACCGTCGCGCTGCTCTCCGAAATCGACAACAGCAACACCGGGCGCTCCTCGCTCGGCTTCGGCGCAAACGACCGCCCGAACGTTGTGGGCGACCCCGCCGCCGGGAATCGCACGCCGGAGCGTTGGTTCAACACGTCGGCCTTCGTCTTCCCGGCCTTCGGCACGTTCGGCAACGCCGGGCGCAACATCCTCGACGGCCCCGGCTATCAGAACTTCAACGCCTCGCTCCTCAAGAACACGCGGCTCTCCGAGCGCTTCAACCTGCAACTGCGCCTCGAAGCCTTCAACCTCTTCAACCACCCGAACTTCAACCTGCCGGACAACTTCCTCGGCTCGCCCACGTTCGGCCAGATTCTCTCGGCGCGCGAACCGCGCCACTTGCAGTTCGGCGCGAAGCTCTTGTTCTGAACCTGGAACCTAAACTGAATGGAGACCATCAATGGCTGGCAAACTTGCCGATGCCGATTATGCGGCGGCGGCTAAACTTCTCAAATGTGATGTGGCTACGATCAAGGCGGTCGCTGAAGTCGAAAGCAGCGGCGACGGGTTTCTCTCGGACGGGCGCGTTAAAATCCTTTTCGAGGGACACCAGTTTTATAAGTTCACGAAGGGCGCTTACGCCCAATCGCACCCGACCATCTGTTATCGCAAATGGACGACCGCCTTTTACACGAAGGGCAAGACGGCGGACATTCGTGGCGCGGGAGAGTTGGCGCGACTCAACGAAGCGATGGAGTTGAATCGCACCGCCGCGCTGCTCTCGGCCAGCTACGGGAAATTTCAGATCATGGGCTTCAACCACGCCATCTGCGGTTTCGTTAAGGTTGATGACTTCTACAAGGCGATGCAGATCAGCGAGGGCGAGCACCTCAACGCTTTCTGCAACTACGTTAAAAGTAACGCCCTCGACGACGAACTGCGCAAACGCCAGTGGGCGGCGTTCGCGCTCCGCTACAACGGCGTCGAGTACAAGAAGAACAAGTACGACGTAAAGTTGGCCGCCGCCTACAAGAAGTATTCAAAGTAACCGCCGAATCCCGGACGCCCCGCCGTGTATCGCGGGGCGTCCGGGATCGAGCGGCAAACCCGTCAGGCGAATTTCATCAAAAAAGGAGAACGCGCACCAAACTGGTGCGCGTTCGCCTTTTTGATCTCCGCTCCAAAATCCGCCAAGTCATTCGGCGAGGTTGTATGCGGCCATCTCGGTGCCGTTGCGCACGAGCAGGCGTCCGTTCGCAAGCGCGGGCACGTTCCAGGTCTTGCCCGTCAGCGCGGAGAACTTCGCGACCTCCGCGTATCCGGCCGGGTCTGCTTTGACGAGGACGATTTCGCCCCCGTCCGTCGTCACGATCAGATGGTTGCTGGCGAGGAGCACCTGCCCGTAGCCGTAGCGCCCGCCCTTCCATTTGCGCTCGCCCGTCGCCAGATCGAGGCAGGTGAGGATGCCTTCGTCGAGTCCGTAGGCGTAGCCGCCCGAGACGACGGGGCTGTTGAACTTCGTCTTGAGGTTGATGTTCTCCCACACCGCCCTTGTCGTGAAACTCCGCCCGCTCCCCTGTAGTTCGACGAGCGCCGCGCCCTTCCCGTAGCCCGCAGAGATCAGGAAACGGTTCGCGCCGACGATGAGCGGCTGCGAGACGTTGATGCCCATGGACGTGTCCCACGGGTGCGACCAGAGCACCGCGCCGTCCGCCGGTTCGAGACCGGCCAGGCGACTCGCCGTGACGACCAGGATTTGACGCTTGCCTGAGAGCGTGACGAGCATCGGCGACGTGTAAGAGGCGCGGTCGTTCAAAGCAGACCACACGCGCGCGCCCGACGCCTTGTTGTAGGCCACAACGCCTTTGCCGTTTGTGCCCCCGGCGAGCACCACCACCTTATCGTCAACGATGAGCGGCGAGGCGGCCACGCCCCATGAAATGTTCGAAGCGTTGTTGTCCGAGAGAATGTTCTTTTGCCAGAAGAGCTTTCCGGTCTTCGCATCGAGCACGCGCAACTCGCCCTCCGCGCCGAGCGCGTAGAGACGCCCGGCGTCCCACGTCGGCGTCGCGCGCGGCCCGTCGCCCGTGTTGTCGGGGCTAAACTCCGCGTTCCAGCCGTGCGCCCACAGTTCGCGCCCCGTCTCCACGTTGTAGGCCACGACCACTTCCTGCGCGCGCCGCTGTTCGATGGTGTAAGCCATGCCGTCCGCCACGACGAAAGACGAGAAGCCCCCGCCCACGGGCTGCTTCCACATCGGCTTCAAACCGCCCGCCGGCCAGTTGACTTTAACCGCGCGCTCTTCATAACGCCCGTCTCGATTCGGGCCGCGAAAGTTCGTCCAGTAGTTGCGCGCGGACGATGCGGCAGCGGCGGGCGCAGACGGGTGATTCGCGTCTTGCCCGTTCGCCGCGACAGTGCTCGCGCCGTCTGCGGGCGCGGCGGTCGCAGGCTGTTGTCCGGTGGCTTCGGCGGCGGCGGGCGCGTTCTGGTTCGGCGCGGCGGCCGGTTCGGTTGCGGCGGTGGAGGGCGGCGCGTTCGCGGCAAGCGCGGCCTGCTGTGCGCGGTGGCGTTCGAGTGCGGCGTAGTGCTCGTCGCGGTCGCTGAAATAGCGATAGCCGTAGAAGTTGTAGAACAACGCGAGCGCGAGGGCGGCGAAGCACACGCTCGCACCGATCATCACCTGACGCGAGCGATACCACGGAGTCG
>DASVPS010000295.1:0-3851 GCA_036389555.1 Pyrinomonadaceae bacterium | reverse complement strand
GTAAGCCTCGGCGCAGAGCGAAACCTCCGTGCCGGTCCCGATCAAAATGATTTCCGGCCGGCCGCCTTCGCCCGAATTGTCTGCGAGTACGTAGCCGCCGCGTTTGACGCCCTCCGCGCTCGCGTAACGGGTGCGGTCGAGCGTCGGCATCGGCTGGCGGCTCATGACCAAGACGGCAGGCTCGTGTCTCAACTGCATCACGACGCGCCACGCTTCCGCAACTTCGTTGGCGTCGCCGGGACGCATGACGATGAGGCCGGGGATGGCGCGCAGGCTCGCGAGTTGTTCGATGGGCTGGTGCGTGGGGCCGTCTTCGCCGACGCCGATGGAGTCGTGCGTGAAGATGTGTATGGTCGGGATTTCCATGATCGCCGAGAGCCGGATCGCGGGGCGCGAATAGTCTGAGAAGATCATGAAGCCCGAACCGTAGGGGCGTATCTTCGAGAGCGAGAGGCCGTTCAAAATCGCCGACATTTCGTGCTCGCGGATGCCGAAGTGGAAGTTGCGCCCGCCGTACCAACGCCCTTTTTCGGGGTCGTCGTCGCCGGTGAAATCGCCCGCGCCGTCGAAGTTGAGGCGCGTCTTCGTAGAGGGCGCAAGATCGGCCGCGCCGCCGATAAACCACGGCACGTTTTTCGCCACGGCGTTCAGGACTTTGCCCGAAGCGTCGCGCCCGGCCAGACCTTTGGCGTCCGCCGGAAAGACCGGGATGTCTTTGTCCCAGCCTTCGGGCAGTTCGCGCTTCTGCATACGGACGAGTTGGTCGGCCAACTCCGGGTACTCACTACGATACTTTTCGACTTTGGCGAACCACTCATCGCGCGCCTGTTTGCCCCGCGTGCCGATGCCGCTCTTGAAGTGCTCGCGCACTTCGTCGGGCACTAAAAACTTTTCGTCTTCCGGCCAGCCGTAGTTGCGCTTCGTCAAGCGTATCTCTTCTTCGCCGAGCGGCTCGCCGTGTGCGGCGTGCGTGTCCTGCTTGTTGGGCGCGCCCCACGCGATGTGGCTGTCAACGATGATGAGCGTCGGGCGGTCGGTCTCTTTGCGCGCGACGGCAAAGGCGCGTTTCAAAGTTTCGAGATCATTGGCATCGCCGACGCGCGTGACGTTCCAGCCGTAGCCGATGAAGCGCGTCGCCACGTCTTCGGAGAACGCCCAGGAGGTGTGTCCTTCAATCGTGATCTTGTTGTTGTCGTAAATCCAGCAGAGGTTGTCGAGTTTGAGGTGGGCGGCTAAGGACGCGGCCTCGTGCGAGATGCCTTCCATCATGCAGCCGTCGCCGCACAGGGCATAGACGTTGTAGTCGAACATCTCGAAGCCGGGGCGGTTGAAGTAGGCCGCCTGCCACTTCGAGGCGATAGCCATGCCGACGCTCGTCGCGATGCCCTGCCCCAAAGGCCCCGTCGTCGTCTCAATGCCGGAAGTCCAGCGATATTCCGGGTGGCCGGGGCAACGGCTGTCGAGCTGGCGAAAACTCTTGATGTCGTCGAGTTCGACCGAAGGCTTCCCCGTCGTCTCATACTTCGCGTTGACGGCCTTGACGCCCGTCAGGTGCAGCATCGAATAGAGCAGCATCGAGGCGTGTCCCATCGAGAGCACGAAGCGGTCGCGGTTCGGCCAGATGGGGTCTTCCGGGTCGAAGCGCATGATCTCGTTCCAGAGGAGGTAGGCGACGGGAGCCATCGCCATCGGCGTGCCGGGGTGGCCGCTGTTGGCCGCCTGCACGGCGTCCATCGAGAGAGTGCGAATGGTGTTGACGCAGAGGTTATCGAGTTCGGCGGGCTGTTGGCCGACGGCCTGTGCTTCCATTAGTTGCTGACTCCTTGCAGATTTGTTCTACCGTCTGTCCTTCGCGAGGTGAAGAGGCGCAAACGCACAAAGTTGTAGCAGTTGTAAGCGGAAAAGAACGTTTACTCGTGCGTGATCATAAAACGAACTTGAGCGTGTGTTCGAAGATTGTTATCAGAGAGCGAAATTGGAAACCGCGGGGTCAGTGCGGGCAGAAAGCCCGACCCGAAATCAGGATGAAAAAGCAGGACGCGAAAAAGACTTGGTGTCGTCCGATGAAGCGGCGGGATACTAACACGTTCTCGAAAAAACGTCTACGAACTTCTTCAACTCGCCCCGCGCGGACGCCTGCGAACTGCTTCAATTCGTCTCACTTCTGCCGCGCTTCAACTCTCACTTTTGCTTTTCCAACAACTCGCCGCGCTCATAGGCGAGGACGAGGCGTTCGAGCGCGCCGACGCGGCGGCGAATGATTTCGCCCTCTTCCGTGTCGGCGACGAGGCGGGGGCGTTCGTGCGCGCGGATGGTCGAGACTTTCGGCACGATGTCCGCCCCGGCCGTGATGGCGTCGGAGATGGATTCGAAGTGATGATGCTCGGCCAGCGCGATGCGTTCCGGCGCGATGATGAGCGTGTAGCCGCGATCTCCGTAGGCTTCGGAAAACGCGCCGTCAATCGTGACGGCATTCCCGCCCTGCTTCAGAGGCTCCTCGCCCCGCTCCACCTTGACGGGCACGTGGCCGTTGACGATCAGGGCGTCCTCCGCGATACCGAAATCCGCCGCCACGCGGCGACAGAAGTCGGCCTCGTGAATCAATTTGAAATAAGGATTCTTGTGCTCTTTGCGCGCCTCTTTGTCTTCGACGAAATAATTTTCGAAGGTTGACATGCGATCTTTGCCAAAGAGCGGCGAGCGAGCGCCCGTCCAGAGATACCAGAGCCAGTCCGACTCGTCGCCCACGGTCTCTGCGCCCGCGTTCATCGCGCGCCGCACCGTTGTGTCGAGCGCATCGAACAACCCGCGCCCCGCACGCTCGCGCCCGTCCACCATGAGCGACAGAAATTCGCCGCGCTCGTCCACCGGCACGCAGCCGTGGAAGATGAGAGCCTGATCGCGCCTGAGCCACGTCGCTCCGCGCCGCGTGACGTAAGACATCTGTTCCCACAGGCGCGAACTCGAAACGAACGATTGCCTGAGTCGATCCATGCACGCGCGCTCTTCCGCCGAGAGCGCATAAGGGTCTGCCGGGTCGAGCGTGGGCAGGTGCGCGTCGAGCAGCGTGTGCGTGCGCCCGTCAATTTCGACTGTGCCGTTCTTCGCATCGATCCGGTGCAACAGGTTGCGCCGCTCCATGTCCCATTCGGGATGACGACGGATCGTCTGCCCTTCGAGTTTGAACTGGATGACGGCAATCGCCTTCTGCATCCGCGCCATCAGCAGATCATCACGCAAGCCCGTCCCCTTCGTCTTGAAACGCTCGCAGGGGTCGTCGCCGTAGATGGTGCGCGCCAGTCGTTCGAGCGGCGCGATGATGAGGCCGTAACCTTCTTCGAGTTGCGAGAGGCGACGGTAGCGCAGCGAGACGCGAAGCACCGTCGCGATCAAAGCCTCCTGCCCCAGACACGCGCCCATCCACAGCACGTCGTGATTGCCCCACGTGAATGAGACGTTCGGCTGCTCCGACAGGTAATCAATCACCTTATCGATCCGCGGGCCGCGGTCGCCGAGGTCGCCCGCCACGATGATCTCAGAGACGGAGAGGTTTCGCACCAGCCGCGAGGCGGCGCGCACAGCCGGTAAATCCCGTTTGTGTGCGGCGAGCGCGTCGATCATCGCGTTTACATAAGCGTGCTCGCGACGGCCGAGCGGCTCGTCGCGCAGTTCCTCGAACAGTTCGGCATACTCGGCGGGCATCAGTGCGTTCACCTGCCGGTGACGACGCCCGCGCGCCAGTTCGCGCACGATCTCGAACTGCCAGCGCAGCACCCGCCGCACCCACACGCGCCGCGCCTCACGGTCAAACATGCGGCCGTGCAGGTGCTCCATCAACTCGCGCGGGTAAT
>DASVPS010000294.1:0-10680 GCA_036389555.1 Pyrinomonadaceae bacterium | reverse complement strand
AAGCGGAATGAGGAATGCGGATTAGAAGATCAACGGTCTTCTAATCCGCATTCCTCATTCCGCTTTCCGAAATTGGCTCAGCGGCGAAACTCTCCGAGCAGTTTCTGATAGAGTTCCGCGTCGAGCGGTTGGAGCAGGCGGCTCTGGACGAGGGCAGCGTTGCGGTCGCCGATTTCGAGATAGGTCATGCCGAGGTTGTAGAAGGCTTCGCCGAGGTCTGGGCGCAGGCGCGCGGCCTGCCTGTAGGCATTGATGGCTTCGTCGAAGTTGCTGGCGTAATAGTAGGCGTCGCCGAGTTTGTTGTAAGCCTCTACGGAGTTGGGACGCAGGCGCAGCGCCTGCTTGTAGGCGCGAATCGCCTCGTTCATCTTGCCCTGTTTGACTTTGCAATAGCCGACCTGTATCCACGCTTCGACGCGAGCCGGGTTCTTATTGACCACCTGCTCGAACGACCCCAGCGCGCCGTCATAGTTGCCCAGCCACAGAGAGTTCAGACCGTTCTTGTACCACCAGTCGGCGGACGCTTCGCCGCTCGGCGTGGTGCGGTTGCGTGCGGCGAGCGTGTCGTAGGTCGTGAGTTTGTCGGGCTTGAGCGAGACGAGCCGCGCGGAGGCGAGCGCGAGGTTGATGTTCTGCCCGTTAGTGACTTTGACGGTGACGATGCCGACCACCTGCCCGCGATAATTGAAGACGGGGCTGCCGCTGTTGCCGTGCGAGATGGGCGCGGTCGTCTGAATGATCTTGCCGAGGTTCGGCACTTCGCGCACGGCCGAGACGATGCCGTTCGACACAGAGCCTTCGAGGCGCAGCGGGTTGCCGATGACGAACACTCCTTCGCCCTCTTCCGGCAAACTGTTCGTCAACTCGATGACGCGCGTGCGTTCGTGCGGCACGTCAACGCTGAGGATGGCGAGGTCGGCCTCCTCGTCGAAGTCGAGCGTGCCCTGCGAGGCGTAAATCCTCCCCTTGCCGTCGAGCGTCTTGACCTCGACGCGGCGCGCTCCTTCGACGACGTGCAGGTTGGTCAACACCTGTCCGGGGCGGATGAAGAAACCGCTGCCGCTCAAGAGCGGCTCGCCCTTCGCGTCGTAAGTGACGATGGCGACGACCGAAGGCTTGACACGGCGGACGAGTTCGGGCAACGACTCGGCCTGAGTCTGTTGCGCATGCGCCGCTCCGAAGGCGGACGCCGACAGGCAGAGCAGCAGTAGCAGCAGCCAGCGGGGAATTGGGGGAAGTTGGCTTTTCGGCATGGCTTTAATTCCAGACGAGGGACGACAACAAAGAACGTCTTGCGCCGCCAGCGGTGCGGCGTAAATCTCTGTACGAATTATCTGAGAGCTAAGTTTGGGTCTGACTTAATTCTTTAGGTGGAGACTGTCGAGGAGTGCCTTGTTCGGCGAGGCGGCTTTTCGGGGAACTGCTCACCGCCCCTCGCCCGCAAGCGCGGACACAAGAAATATACAGGCCGGGCGACGGGCAGGTCAATAAAAAAGGGATGAGGGCGGAGAAGAGAGGGATGAGGGCGGAGGGATGAGGGATGAAGAAGAATTGAATCATTGATTCATCGGTTCATTTATTCATTGATTCAATGAAGCAATGGATCAATGAATCAATTCTTAAATTATTCATCCCTCATCCCTCATCCCTCATCCCTTAAAAAACTGGCTGCCCTCCGTAGAAGGCAGCCGTTGGAGGCTTGCGTGTCGTAGCTCATAGCGAGGGCTTGAAGACGCAAGCAAAGGGTGAGGACATACTTTTACCGGCCACTGCCGCGTATGACCGTGCCGACGATGGTGCCGGTCGGCGGCGCGTCGTGGATGTCTTCGGTCGTGATAAAGAGGCCGAAGTCGGGCAAGCCCGTCTCGGTTCTAATCTCCGCTTCATTGCGCTGACCTGTGTTCACCACCTGGCCGAGTCGGTGATACTTGTTGTCGGGGCTCACAGCCCAGAGCACGTAGCGTTTGCCGCCCGGGGCTTCCTTCATTTCGTGGAAGCGCATGCGAATGGTGGTCGCGCCGTCCTTGCGCGGCTCGATGGAGACGTTAGCGCGCGCGCCGGTCATCTCGCCCGCGAAGTTGATCTTCATCTCCGTGTCCGTGCCTTGACGCCAGTTCGGGATGCCGAGCATGGGCGCGGTGTAGGCCGGTGATGCGCCGGAAGTGGTCGCCGCCGCCACGCGCTCGCCGACGGCCGCACCGTCGCGCTCGCCGCGGCTCGCCATCGGGATCACGGCGAAGCCCTGCGGCACGCCGCTGCGGAAGAGGATGGGCGTGTTGTCGGCCATCGCCGTCAAATTACCTTCGGGCGACAAGACGAGCATGAACTTGTCCATCGGCGTGGTGAAAGTCGTCGTCGCTACGCCGTTCGCCACCGTGACGGGGCCGAGCAGCGTGAACTTGCCCGACGGGTCAACGGCATACACGTTGAAGTTGTTCATGTCGCCGGTGATGTTCGACAGGTCTAAGTTGATGTTCGTCGCGTCGCCGCGGCGTATGACGCGGGCGATGCCCTTCGCGCCCGGAATCATAGTGCCCGGCGTCAGGTCAACTAAGACCTCTTTATCTGCCGGATACTGAATCACGGTGTAGCTGCCGTCTGCGTTCTGGACTGTCTTTGTGGTTTGTGTGGTAACGGTGGTCGTCGTGCGATCCTGCGCCACGACAAAAGTGGCTGAAGCAAGGCTCAAGGCGATGCCTCCCGCAATGCAAAGCAAACGTTTACTCATGTTGAAATTCTCCTTCGGATTTTAAGTTGCTGACGAGGGGGAGGAAGTTTGAAATAGGGGAATCACTTAACAGTTCTATGGCAACCGACATGCCGCGTCGCGCCCGCCATTCCTTCCGAAAAAATGGATGAAACGACCGGAACAGACGCATTACGCACCGAAACGTTACAGTACAGGCGTGTATGACAAACGACTAACCCGAAGGACTTGTGCTGCTTCTCGCAGGAGTTATAGAGCGACCGACATAGAATTTTATTGCTACGGGCGACGCATATCTGCTATTGTCTCGCCGCTCTTTCCTGTAAGTTACCTTTTTTACATTTGAACTGTCTTTACACTTTCGCGGCTCGAAATCCTCTAAAGGCCGCGGCGATAGTTTTAACCAGAGTGACTGAGTTACTCCTCAGCACTGCTCTGTTCTCACGCAACCGTACGTGACCCTGCATCCGGCTTCATTCTGTTTATCCCACCCTGCATCATCTCTTAAAATGGGATGTGCTCGCGGTTTCCCCGCGCACAAATCTCTCACACACTCTATCCGCCACGGAGCAGACACGGATGAACTCCTTGTGTTGCTCCTGAAAATTGTGCCATCCCCGTCAGGTGTGAGCGGCGGCGCAACTCCCTCCAATTAAAGAATAAGGAGACCTCTCATGTTAAAGCTTCCTTACCGCCGTACCCTGCTCATCGTTGCAGCGTTGTCGGTTTTCGCGGCCTTCGCCGTCATCACCTCCGCCAACCATTCGTGGAACGGCTACCACTGGGCGCGCACCTCCAACCCGTTCACGCTCAGAGTCGGTAAAAACCTTTCTTCCGCCTGGGGCACCGCGTACAGCGGGTCGATCTCCGATTGGAGCGCCTCCTCCGTCTTGAACCTGTCGTCATACACCGGCTCGGCGGGTTCGGCCTGCGGGATGGTGCGCGGGACGGTGCAGGTCTGTAACGGCAGCTACGGCAACAACGGCTGGCTTGGGATTGCCTCTATCAATATCGCCAGCGGCACGAAGCACATCACGCAAGGCTCGGCCAAGATGAACGACACGTACTTCAACACGGCCACCTATAACAATCCCAACGAGAGACGCCACGTGATGTGTCAGGAGATCGGACACACGTTCGGCCTCGGCCACACGAGCGAGAATGGCACCTCGCAGAATACGTGCATGGACTACTTCTCGAACACGGGCGCGAACGCCACCAGCACGATCAGCACACGTCCGAACTCGCACGACTACGCCTTGCTTGAGAGCATCTACGCGCACCTCGACGGTTCGACCACCGTCGGCGCGCGCACGACATCGACCGCGCATGAGGCGGGGGAAGATGCCGGTTCTGATATTACGGATGACCCGATTAGCTGGGGGCATCTCGTGAGCCAATCCCATAACGGGCGCAGTTCGATCTATGAGAGGTCTAACCCGAACGGTTCGAGAACGCTCACACACGTCTACTGGACTGAAGAAGCGGCTGCCCAAAATCCCGGCGGCGATCATCGGTTCCATCACCACCACTGAACGCACTTTTAGTCAAACTTGAACAGGCGGGCGGGTCTTACGGGTAACAGCCGAAAGACCCGCCCGCCTGTTCAAGTCGGGTGCGTTGCGGAAATTATTTTCAAGCGGGAAAGTGCTGCGAGTGCGTTTCGCTCTGCCGCTGCCCCGAACGGATCGGAGCGCCGCATCCGCCCACGAGCCTCACCACGCCGTCAATTGATCGTGAATTTAATATTGTCGCCGCTCTCCGCCAGCTTTCGATCTGAACTGTTATACGCTTCGACCTGCCAGCGGTAAGTGCCTTTTTCGAGGGGCTTGTCTATGGCGAAGGATGTCCCTTCGATGCGCTCGTTGACGTAAGGGGCGGTGACGGAGGCGTTGTCGGGGAAAATGCTGAACTTGTAGTAAGACGCATCCGGGTACGAGTCCCATTTGAGTTCGAGGTTTTGCGCGCTCGTCTTCGCCCCCGCTTTGGGGTTGAGCAACTTCAGATCGCTCTTGAAGAGATTGGTCGGCGCGATGAACAAAGTCTTATCGGGAGCAACGTCGTACTTGGTCGAACTCAGTCCCGCGATGCCCGAGGCGGCGAAGATATACGAGTCGGTGTCAAATACGCGCGCCAGCAAACCTTCATATACTTTCGGCTCCACGTCGGCGATCACATATTCGCCGTTCGCATCGGTGCGCGCCGTAAAGGTTTTTCCGTCACACCCGCCGAAGAAGCGGTTGAACTTTTCGCACAACTTAACTTCGATCCCTTCCACGGGCTGGTTGTTGTAGAGAACTTTGCCCTGCACGTTGCCCTTCCCCGGCGCGGGCTTCTGTTTCTCGACGCCTCCGGCGACGCTCTCGCGCTGAATCGCCGCGGATGAATTGGTTGACCCGGCCGCCGGTTGCGAATTCGTGTTGCCGCCTTTGCAACCCGCCAGCGACATAGAAGCTATCAGGCAGAGGCAGCCGACCAGCAATTTCTTAAACATCAACATCATCATGTAAGCCTTTCCTTGGTCTCTCCGTCAGCGGGAGAGCCGGAGCAGCAGCGATCCGTCTGAGCAGATGTCCGGTCAGGGCGAGCAGCCTGCGCCTTTGAGGAACAGGAAAACCGCTGGTCGGGCATGATGTTCACAATCCCAGACCGGAGACATCTCTCAATTCGGATTCTGCATGATTTACAACTGCGAGGCCAACTCCATCCGGTTATTCCGCGCCGCCCTGCATGAACCCGTTCACACAATATGCCGGGGCAAATCCGGCGCGGCCTAACTTCGGTCGCAGACTTATATAACGTAACGGGCTACGAGTAAAAGTGAAGGGCAGCCGTTCATCACGACTGCCCTGTGTAATTAAGAAGCGCGCCTGACCTCTGTAGACACGGAGTTCGGTGACGATGCGGATTTCGGGTGCAGGAGATCAGGGAAGGATTAAATGAGATTTTGTATTGTCCGAGTTGAAGGTGTGGATCGCTACCGAATGCTTCCTCAGCAAGCCTTCAATTGTCTGCACGGAGCAATTGCCCGCGCGCAGCCAAATGAATTTCGGCGGGCTGCCATAGAGGAGACTACGCTGCTGAAAGTCGGAATCTTTTGAGACAATCGCGAAGCCATACTGTTTGGCATAGTCCCAGATCGCGTCGTCGTCGGCATCGCGTAAACCTACTTCTCTGACGTGGAGACTATCGGCATAAATGTCTGCGAGCAGACGGGGCAGGCGTGGGGACAAATTCTGATCAAACAGCAGTTTCATAATGAGGGAGCATCGCAAGTTTGCGTTCGCGGTCGGCAGCGAAGGCCAGACACGCACGAATGTCTTCGCCGGTTAGGTCAGGGAAGTCTGCCAGAATCTCTTCTTCGGTCATCCCGCTCGCGAGATATTCCAGCACATCCGTCACCGTCATCCGCGTTCCGCGAATACAAGGCTTCCCGCTCCGTTTGCCCGGTTCAATTGTGATGAGCTTACTGTAGTCCATGTAGCGAATGATAACAAAAAGCGCCGCTCTTGCAAAAATCTCGGCTATCAGAAAGCTGACCCGTCAATGAGCAAGGGCAGCCGTTCATCACGACTGCCCTTGCTGTGGTTAAGAGTTGCATGCCATCAGTAGGCGTGGAGTTTGATCACGGTGCGCAGCATGTCTTCGGGTTGGGGCGCGTTTTTAGATGTGAAAGATTATCGCCTGTTGATTTATTTCGATGAAATCAAAGGTGTCAAATTAGAGGGTCTGCGGTGCAAGAGAAAAGAGTTGACGAAATCGGCGTCTTTAGTGACTACAACGTATCCTTCCAGAACTGATAGTTCGTTGATTACCGAATCCGGCGTGCGATTACCAAGCGGCAAATCAAGCGTGTGAATCGCTTCATGCGCGGACTCCCGCAACCGGGAGACCAGCCGACGCGGAAGTTGTGCGTCAACGAGGAATTTCATGCGGACAGCGGTTCGAGACGCTTGACCTGACTGAGTCGGGCGGCGAAGGAGAGAGTCGCCAAAATATCCTCGCGTTCGAGGTCTTCATAATCGGCCAGTATCTCTTCAATGGTCATCCCTGAACTGAGCAATTCAAGAATCATTTCCACCGGATAACGCAGTCCACGAATGCAGGGTTTGCCGTGGCAAATGTTCGGGTCGGTTGTAATCCGCTCGGCAAGATTCATAAATTCCTCCAATCAAGAAATTGCGGACAGTTCTTCAACCACCCTTAATTAATTTCCCGCGCCATTATATCTCAATGGTCTGTGAAGGAAAGAAAAAGGGCAGTCGCGCATGACGACCGCCCCCGGTTTAGTTAAGAGTTGCTGGCCGTCAGTAGGCATGGAGTTCGGTCACGGCGCGCAGCACGTCTTCGGGTTGGGGGAGGATGGCGTCTTCGAGTTGGGGCGCGTAGGCGACGAAGGTGTCGAGCGCGGCGACGCGGCGGACGGGCGCGTCGAGATACTCGAACAACTCGTCGCCGATGCGCGCGGCGATCTCCGCGCCGAAGCCGTGGGTGCGTGTGTCTTCGTGGGCGACGATGACGCGGCTCGTTTTCTTGACCGTGGCCGCGATGGCTTCCCAGTCGTAGGGTGCGAGCGTGCGGAGGTCTATGATCTCGACGCTGATGCCCTGCGCTTCGGCCTGCTTGGCGGCGACGACGGAGCGTTGGACGAGCGCGCCGTAAGTGATGATCGAGAGATCGCTTCCTTCGCGCACCGTACGTGCCTTGCCGAAGGGAATCAAGAAGTTGTCGGGCGGGTACTGCGATTTGTTGTACGCCTGACGATAGAGGTGTTTGTGTTCGAGGAAGAGCACGGGGTCGTCCGAGCGGATGGCCGTGCGCAGCAGGCCGTTGGCATCGAGCGCGTTCGAGGGATAGACGACGCGCAGACCCGGAATGTGCGTGAAGAGCGTGTCGCCGGATTGCGAGTGGTAGACCGCGCCGCCCTTGAGATAACCGCCGACGGGGCAGCGGATGACGATGGGCGCTTTGAAGTCGTTGGCGGAACGCCAGCGCATCAGCGCGAGTTCGTTTCTGATCTGATGATAGGCCGGCCAGATGTAGTCGAAGAACTGAATTTCGACGACGGGCTTCAATCCGCGCGTCGCCATGCCGATGGCGCGGCCGACGATGTTGGCCTCGGCCAAAGGCGAGTTGAAGACGCGCGCCGAGCCGAAGTTGCGCTGCAAGTTGGCCGTCACTTTGAAGACGCCGCCCTTGCCCTTCACCTTCTCCAAATTCTCTTCGCGCGACACGTCGGCCACGTCCTCGCCAAAGACGACGATGCGCGGATTGCGCGCCATCTCTTCGTGCAGGCAACGGTTGATGTTGTCAACCATCGTGCCCGTGTTGCCGGATAATTCCGCCCCCGCCTCCGTGTCGAACTCATGCGAGGTGGGGTCTGCGTCGGGCGAGTAGACGAACCTCTCGGCCGTCTCCGGCGCGGGCTGCGCGCTCTGGAGCGCGAGGTCTGCCGCCTCGCTCACCACGGCGTCAACCTCGTCTTTCAACTTCTGCAACTCTTCCTGCGTGACGAAGCCTTCTTCTACCAGCAGCGCCCCGAAGCGTTTGACCGGGTCGCGTTCGGCGTCGGACGTGCGCTCCTCGTCAGGGCGGTAGAGTTTTTCGTCGTCGGAGAGCGAGTGCGAATAGGGGCGGATCACTTTGGCGTGGACGAGCGCCGGGCCGCGGCGTGCGCGACAATATTCGACGGCGCGTTGCAGTGTCTCTAGGGATTCGACCGGATCGGTGCCGTCGCACTTCTGCAAGTAGAGATCGGGGAATCCCGCGACGAGGCGTGACACGTCGCCGCCCGCCGTCTGCACCTCTACGGGCACGCTGATCGCGTAGCCGTTATCTTCCACGAGGAAGAGCACCGGCAGTTTCAGGTTGCTCGCCGTGTTGAGAGCCTCCCAGAATTCGCCCTGGCTCGTCGTGCCGTCGCCGGTCGAGACGTAGACCACCTCGTCTGCGTGAAAATTCTCGACGCGCCCCTTCAACTCTTCGATCAACCCGATGCGATAGCCAGCCTCCGCGCAGCCGACCGCCTGCAAGAACTGTGTGCCCGTCGGCGATGATTGCGAGACGATGTTGAGCTTCTTGTGTCCCCAGTGCGAAGGCATCTGGCGGCCGTGCGAGTTGGGGTCGGCCTCCGCGCCGACGGCCGAGAGCAGTTGTTCGAGCGGCGTCATGCCGAGTTGCAGGCAGAGCGCGCGGTCGCGGTAGTAGGGGTAGAACCAATCGTAGCCGGGGCGCAGAGCCAGCGCGGCGGCCGTCAGCACGGCCTCGTGCCCCGCGCCGCTGATCTGGAAAAAGATTTTGTTCTGACCCTTGAGTTGAATCTCTTTGTCGTCAACGCGCCGCGACATGTACATCGTCCGGTAGATGCCAAGCATCTGCTCTCGGTCTAGCCCGCGATACTCACGCGCCTTCAATTCGGTCGCCATGCTTTTACTACTCCTGCTTCTAATAATCAGAATTTAATCTTCTCGAACAACTCGTCCCGCTTAATCCTGATATGCGATATCTGCCTTTCATCAAAGTGACACAGCACCGCATCGCGTACCATCTCGCGCAGACTATTCAGATCGTCGGCCTCTGTGAAGATTGAGACGCCCAGAGAGCGTGCAGTATAGCCGCCTTCAGGGGTATCTTCTACGAGAAAGATTAGCTCATCCATCTCTTCGCTTCCTATCTTTGCTTAATTCAATCCTCGTACTCGTTCTCAAGCGTCATCCGGTAGTCTTCGGCCATCGAAGGGTGGCCGTGGGCGGTCGCGACTTCGATGCCGCGCTGGTAGGCCGCGCGGGCGGCGTCGCGGTTGCCCAGGTGTTCGTGCGCCTGCGCGAGCATGCCGTAGGCGTTGCCCTCGTCGTTGAAGAGTTGGAGGTATTTCGTCAGCGCGGCGATCACGTCGGCGTGCCGCCCCGCCTTCTCATACTCCTTCGCCAGCCCAAACAGCACCATCGTATTGTCGGGGTCGCTCTCAAGCATCTGCTCGAAGACTTCTATGCGTGACGCTGCCATCTGTTACCCTCGTGTCAACCTGAATGATCGTCGCTAAACGCGGCTCAGAAAATTCTCCAGCACGAAAATCTTACGAATGCGAAAGCGCAAAGGGCTTTCGACAATCGAAAACGCTTTCAAGTTCTCCAGCCCGCCGACAAAGTAAGGCTCTTGACATGCCGGCACGCGCGCCAGCCACTCCGGTGGCTCAATACCCGCTTCGTCGCATAAACTCTCTGCCATCGAGGCCAGCAGCGCATCAACCTTTTCATCTGACAATTCGAACGGTTCAGCGACGGCCTGCGGGTCTTTGTAGTAACGAAAGTCGTCTACGAAATCCATGAAGTGAATCAGCCACCACTGCGGGTCAGCGAGAATCTGCTCTTTCAATTCGCGCAGCGTTGTCATTATCCCTGACCAAGTAACTCTTCAATGACAGCTTTTGTCGCAGGCTTAACCTGCTTGTGCGGATAGTAATGCCGCACGATCTCCAAAACCTGTTCAGGGTTCGTCAAATCCAGACGCCCGATTAAAAATTCGATGTCGTTCCTGTCCATCGTGTTCGCCCTCGCCGCAAGCACTTTCATTGCCAGCAAATATTCGGGCGGAGGCATAAAAACCTTGAGATGTGACATGTCAAATAGTATGCGCTGATCGTGCGGCACTAAAAACATCTTGACCGCGTGATTGAGCCAATCTTTCGGCAGCCCATGTCGCTCTGCAATTCGCCCGGCAGCGCCCCGAATATGTCGTACCGGCTCGAAAACGGCGTCGACATCTTTCGTCAGAGGGCGCGCATTGAAAGCTACACACATCACCGCGCCGCCGTACAAACAAATCTCGCCTTTGACATCTATCTCACGTAGTTCCTCGTTCAACTCTCCCAGGTATTGTTTGATCTGAGCCGTGTCCACGACGATTCACTGTACCTTCGGCTGGCGGTTGTCAATCATCAGCTTGGCGATGGTTTGCAGTTGCATGTTGGACGT
>DASVPS010000293.1:0-3266 GCA_036389555.1 Pyrinomonadaceae bacterium | reverse complement strand
GAGCAGGCGGTCGCCGTAAGCCTTCGAGACCTGCTGGGCGATGATCACGTTGTCGCCGAGGCGCGGCCCCGGCGGGATGTAGATTTCCAACTCCGACGCGCGCCGCTGCGTCTCCTGGCTCGCCAGCGTCTCGTAAGAGTTGATGCGCGCCTTCGACTTCGCCTGTCGCCCTTTCGGCGACATCCTGATCCATTCCAGTTCGCGCTGCAAAGTCTTCTGCCGCTCCGATTCCTGTTTCTCTTCCACGGCCAAACGCTGACCTTTTTGTTCGAGCCACGAAGAGTAGTTGCCTTGCCACGGGATGCCCTGCCCGCGGTCGAGTTCGAGAATCCAACCGGCCACGTTGTCGAGGAAGTAGCGGTCGTGTGTGACGGCGATGACCGTGCCCGGATACTTCTGCAAGTGCTGTTCGAGCCAACTGACGGATTCGGCGTCGAGGTGGTTGGTCGGTTCGTCTAAGAGCAAGATGTCGGGCTGTTGCAGCAGGAGGCGGCAGAGGGCGACGCGGCGTTTCTCGCCGCCTGAAAGAATTTTGACGGGCGTCTCCGGCGGCGGGCAGCGCAGGGCGTCCATGGCGAGTTCGAGGCGCGAGTCCAAATCCCAAGCGTCGGCCGCGTCGAGTTTCTCCTGCACCGCGCCCTGTCTTTCGAGGAGCGCAGCCATCTCGTCGTCCGACATCGGCTCGGAAAACTTCTCGTTGATCTCTTCATACTCTTTCAACAAGTCAACGGTCGCCTGCACACCCTGCTCGACGATCTCGCGCACGGTCTTCGTCTCGTCCAAGCGCGGCTCCTGTTCGAGAAAGCCGACGGTGTGGCCGGGCGAGAGCACGGTTTCACCGATAAACTCTTTGTCCGTCCCGGCCAGTATGCGCAGGAGCGAACTCTTGCCCGAACCGTTCAGGCCGATGACGCCGATCTTCGCGCCGTAGAAATAAGAGAGGTAGATGTCTTTGAGGACGGGCTTCTTGTCGTAAAACTTGCTTACGCCGATCATCGAGTAAATAACTTTATTGGGAACGCTGCTCATAACTAAACTCACTTTCTCCTTCTTAACGGTTGCAAAAAATTTTGACGAATGTTGCCGGCGACGACACCGCGAGATGTTACGGCGTGGGGGCGGACTGGCCGGCGGCACAGGCGAAGACGGTGGCGCTTCCGATGCGCACGGGCGTGAGAGGGGTTTCTCCTTCGAGCGCCGCCTTGTTGATGGCGTCAACCACGTCCATGCCCTTTGTGACGCGCCCGAAGGCTGCGAACGTTCCGTCCAGATGAGACGCATTGCCCACGAGGATGAAGAAATTCGTGGTCGCACTGTTCGGCCGGTCGGAGCGCGCCATCGAGAGGACGCCGCGCACGTGTTTGACGAAGTTCGGCTCGTCCGGCACGGTGCGGCGCGCACGTGCGGCGAGGGCTGGAGTCAGCGTTTCGCGCGTCGAGAGGTTGCCGCCCTGTATGACGAAATTCCTGACGACGCGGCTGAAGGTCGTCGTATCGTATGCGCCCGTGGCCGCGAGGTTCAGAAAATTGCGGACGGTTTCGGGCGCAACTTCCGGCAGCATCTTCAACTCGATGGTGCCCGCCTCCGTCTCAAGTTTCACGCACTGCGCGGCCATCCGCTCGACGGTCGCGGAGTCGAAAGGTTCGGGCGCGGGCGTGGGTGCGGGAGTCGGCGTCGGCGCGGGAGTCGAAGTCGGCGCGGGCGTGGGTTTAACTTGCGTTTGCGGCGCGCCCTTTTTTTGCGCGTCTTTCGGCGCGGGGCGTTTTTGCGCGGGCGCGGCTAAAAACAGTGACGCTAAAAAAAGTGTGGCGCAGAGGGCGAAGCTTGAGTTAATAAGTTTCTTCATAGTCGTTTTGTGTGAATTTGCGAATTGCTGCTATATCATTATCACAAAGCGCGCCGCTGTTGCACGAGCCGAAAATTTTTGTGCTGATTGCGCGGGCGGGCGGGGTCGAGCAATAAAGCATTCACTAGCCCGGACAGATGTGTAAAACCGTGGGCACAGAGGAAGGCGTCAATGACGGACGAAGCGAGTCTACAGGAGAGGTATGCGCCGCGTTCGGCCTGCTACGGGTGTGGCCCGGCCAACGAGCAGGGCTTGCGCATACGCAGTTTCGCGCGCGGCGACGACGAAGCGATCTGCGAATGGCAGCCGCAAAAACATCACGAGGCGTTTCCGGGCATGTTGAACGGCGGCATCATCGGCTCGCTCATAGACTGTCATGCCAACTGGATGGCCGCGTGGCACCTGATGCGACGCGCCGGGGCGGAGTCGCCGCCCTGCACCGTCACGGCCGACTACTCCGTCAAGCTCCTGCGCCCGACGCCGATCGATGCGCCCGTCGCGCTCACGGCGCGCGTGGTCGAAGCGAAAGAAGATCGCGCCGTCGTCGAAGTCGAACTCGCGGCGGGCGGGAAAGTTTGCGCCACGGGACGCGGCACTTTCATCGCCGTCAAGCCCGGCCATCCCGCCTACAATCGCTGGTAAAGAGATCATGTCGAAGCAAAAGATACTCGCACGCTTGAGCCGCGCACGGCTCGTCGCCGTTCTCCTGTGCCTGTGCCTCTCCGTGGCGTCCGCGCAGAAGCGCGCGACCTATACCAACCCGGTCATCGCGGGCGACTTTCCAGACCCGTCCGTGATTCGCGTCGGCGACGACTACTGGACGACGGCCACTTCGGGCGAGTGGTCGCCCATCTTTCTCATCATGCACTCGCGCGATCTCGTCCACTGGGAAGCGAAGGGCGCGGTCTTCCCCGTCCGCCCGGCGTGGGCGGCGAGAAATTTCTGGGCACCCGAATTGCAGCAGTTCGGCAATCGTTTCTACGTCTACTACACGGCGCGCATGAAGAACGGCCCGCTCTGCGTCGCCGTCGCGAGCGCCGCAAAGCCGCAGGGGCTGTATACGGATCACGGCACGCTTGTCTGTCAGGAAGTCGGCTCGATTGACGCCGTGGCGACCGCAGACGAGTCGGGCGACATTTACCTGCTCTGGAAAGAAGACGGCAACAGCCGCGGCCAGCCGACGCCGCTCTGGGCGCAGAAACTTTCGGCTGATGGGACGAGACTCGTCGGCAGCCGCAAGGAGTTGTTTCGCAACAACCCGACGACGTGGGAGGGCGGCGTGGTCGAAGGGTCGTTCGTCGTCAGGCGCGGCGGGTGGTTCTACATGTTCTATTCGGGCAATGCATGTTGCGGCCGACGCTGCGACTATGCGCTCGGCGTTGCGCGCGCGCGCAAACTCCTCGGCCCCTGGGAGAAGAAC
>DASVPS010000292.1:0-7641 GCA_036389555.1 Pyrinomonadaceae bacterium | reverse complement strand
CTTACCGCTTACTGCTCACTGCTCACTGCTCACTTATTCCTCTGTTGCGCGTCAATGTAGCTTCCGGCGGCGAGCAGGAAGCGGCGGCGCAAATCCTCGTCTTGAATCGCGACGGCGGCATCGGCGAGTTGGCGCGAGTTGCGGAGCGCGCGGCGTTCGTGTGCGGCGCGGTCAAATTCCGTCTGGCCGAGTCGCGCGCGCTCGTCGCGTACGGTCGCCGGGTCAACGCGAAACTCTATGTAGGTGACGACCGCCTGACCGAGCAGCGAGTTCAGGCGAAAGATCAGTTGGCCGCTGATCTGTTCGAGTTGCTTCTGCCAGGCCGTGTCGGGGACGGCGACGACGAGCAGTTTGCGATGCAGCCGAAAGGGCACGGCCTGACCGCGCAGGGCTTCGCCCGCCACGCGACGCCACGCCACCATAGCCGCCGCCTCGGCCACCTCTTCCGCGTCGCCCGCCGCGCGCAGCAGGTTGGGCAGTGCTCGAATTAAGTCGTCCATCTTTTCAATTGCGGATTTCGGATTGCGGAATGCGGATTAAAAAGTGTCGGCTGGCAATCTTGTCCTGATGTCTCTACAATCCGCATTCCGCAATCAGAAATCCGCATTCAAGAGGGGAGTGTAATGGAAGAACAGGGAGAGCCACAAGTAGGAGTTTCGCCGGACGAGGCGGAAGCGTTTGCGTTGGAACCGCTGGTGCTGGCTTCGGCTAGTCCGCGCCGGGCGGAGATTCTGCGCGCGGTCGGCTGGCCGTTCGAGGTCGCGGCGGCGAACGTGGACGAGGCGGCGCGCGGCGGCGAGGAAGTAAGCGAATACGTGGAACGTCTGGCGTGCGAGAAGGCGGAGGCGATAGCAGAAGGGCGCGCGTCCGGCCTCGTGCTCGGCGCGGACACGGTGGTGGCGGTCGGCGGGCAGGTGCTCGGCAAGCCGTCGGACGAAGAAGATGCGCGGCGGATGCTCAGGCTCCTCGGCGGCAGGTGGCACGACGTGTTGACCGGCGTCGCGCTCGTGCGCGCGGAGACGGGCGAGGTGCTCGTGGCGCACGAACTGACGCGCGTGCGTTTCGCGCCCGTGACGGACGCGGAAATTGATTGGTACGTGGCGACGGGCGAACCGGCGGACAAGGCGGGCGCATACGCCGTGCAAGGCCGCGCCGCGCTCTTCATCGAAGAGATCGAGGGCGATTACTGGAACGTCGTCGGGTTGCCCGTGCGTTTGGTTTACAAGTTGGCGGGAGAGAGCCGTCGTTCGTAGCGACGCGCCCTCCTGCGCGAATTTCTTATCGGAAAAACTATAAAAACTGCGGGGGCTGCTTCAACCAAGAAGCAGCCCCCGCAGTTTGTTGAGAACATCGCTCGCCGTGAACGTTCGGGCGAGCTTAAAGCAATTTATTGAGCCTCGCGGAGAGGCGTTGGACGAGATTGCCTTCCGGGTCGAGGCCGCCGATGGGGTCGCCGGAAATCTGGCCGTCCTTATCGAAGATAACGAGCGCGGGCAGTTGGTTGCGATCCACGCCCACACGTTTGAAGAGCACACCGTCGGGGTCGCGCAGGACGCCGATCTTGAGTCCGTTCTTGCGCGCAAATGAACGCAGTTGGTCGTCCGTCGCAAAGTTCTTCGACTTCTGCGATTCGGAATCGGTGCTCACCCAGTAGACTCTCACGTCGCGGTCGCGGAACTCGTCGGCGAGTCGCTGGACGCCTTCGACCTGCGTGCGCGAGAGCGGCAGCCACGACGCGCCGAAGGCGAGCACGACCACGTCGCCACGCAACTGCTCGGAGGTGATGCTGCCGCCGTCAACCGAGCGCAGCGAAAAGTTCAACAAGCCCTCCTCCTGCGTATGCACACGAGGCGCGGGCGCGAGCGCGAATGCCTGCGCGAAGACGAGCATCGAGGAGAGCAACAAACCGGCGATGAAACGGGGGGACTTGGTAAACATTCTTTTCTCCTTCTACACGGCGTCTCACGCTTCCGGCGACCGTTTGACGGGCTGAATTACCTGCGCCCGCGTCGGCACGCTTTAGTCTGTACGTGAAACGCTCCCGTACCGAAATAGTTAGATGTACGGTCAGAAAGAACAGTTGGATTGAAGGCGAACAACCAGCCCTTCCGAGTTGGCGTTCAAGTCCCTGTGACAGGCGGCGGGACTCCGAAAACTTCTTCGTGCAGCGCGCGATAATCTTCCCACGTATCCATGTCGCGCGCAACGAAAGGCGAGGCGACCGGCAGGCGCAAAACCTCTCCCGCGTGTTGTTCGAAGAGGGCGCGCAAACCGCCCGCCTCGTCCAAATTCAGGAGCGACGCGCGCAGGCCGAGGCTGACCAACACGGGATGCCCGCCGCGCCCCTGCCACTCCGGCACGACCAAAAGCGCGCCCGTACGCCGATGCGCCGCGATGACTTCTTCGATCTCTCCGGCGGCCGTCGCCGGCTGATCCGCGAGCGCGATTAACACTGCGCCCGCCACCGTCTCACACGCACTGTCTTCGCCCGCCGCCAAGGCTTCCACGCCCCGCGCAATCGAGACACCCATCTCGCTCCCGGCCTCTGCGTTCAAGGCGAAGCGTACGGGCAGGTGCGACAGCCGCGCGCGCACCTCTTCCGCGCGATGGCCGAGGACGACGACGACCTCGCAGACACCCGCCGCGAGCAGATTGTTGACACAGGTTTCGACGACGGTCTGCGTGCCGAAAGGCAGGAGCGGCTTGAACGCCCCCATGCGCCGCGAGCGCCCTGCGGCGAGCAGGATGGCGGCGACGGGCAGGGGATGAACAGGAGATTGATTCATTGACCCATTAGTTCATTGATTCAATGAAGAAAGGAAACATTGAAGCAATGAAGCAATGGATCAATGAATCAATTCTTCCTTATTTATTAGCCTTCGGCGGGGTTTGCCAGAGCACGTTGACGAACTTCCACTTGCCGTCGTACTTGGCGAGGTGAATGTAGTCTATGCCCCAGACGGCGGTGAGTTTCGCGCTGGCCGTCTGGTCGGACACGTCGAAGACGACCACTTCCTTCGGCGCGTCCTTCGCGACGCGACCGTTCTTGTTGTAAGTCTTGGCGAGTTCGACGAGTTGCTGGAAGGTCATCACGTCGGAGCTATAAGCCGTCTCGCCCTTCTTCACGAAGAATCCGCGCTTCGCCAGTTCCGGGTGGACGCTGCGTTCGATGCGCGCCGGGTTCACTTCGTAAATGCCTTCGACGTAATCCAGGACGGCCTGTTTGACCGCCTCGCGCTCCGCGTCCGCGCCCTGCTGTTGCGCTGCGACTGACGCCGGCAGCAACACGAGCGCGGCGATAACCAAAATTAACTTTTTCATTGATGTCTCCGGAAGTTCTGGATTGGCAAACTGCTGCAACCTTGAACGCACGCGGGGCGGTCGCGGTTTCCGAAAACTCACAGGCGCTCGAACGTTACAAGAGGCTTTCGAGCGCGCGCACGACGTAGGTGCGCGTCATCTGCTTGCGCCAGTTCATGATGAAATCCGTGTTGTCGAGCGGGCGCGCTTTGACGTAGCACGCTTCGGCCGCCGCAGCGATCCGCTCCGGGTCTAGCCGCGCGCCGACGAGTGCGGCTTCCGCCTCTCGCACAGAGACGGGCGCGGGCGCGATGCCGCCGAGTATGAGCTTCGCCTCGCGCACCGTCCCGTCCGTTTCCATGTCGAGCCGCACGGCCACGCCGAGGACGGGGAAGTCGAACGCGCCGCGCCGCCTGAGCTTCTTGTAAACGGCGCGCCAGCCGTTCAAAGGCGGCAAGTGAATGTCTGCCAGCAACTCGTCCGCACGCTTGTGCAGATAGTCTATGCCATCGTCGTTATACAACCCTTCGGCCGTCACCTCGCGCTCGCCTACGGTTGAGACGAGCCGCACGCGCGCTCCCATCGCCACCATCAACGGCACAAGGTCGGCCGATTGCACCGCCCAGCACTTTGAAGAGCCGGGCGCGACCCAGCACACGTCGCCGTCCTTCTTCATGCAGAAGTTGACGCCCTTGCGCCACTCGTAATTCTGATCGTAATAATTGCAGCGCGTGTCGAGCAGAAGATTCCCGCCGACCGTCCCCATGTTGCGCAAAACGGGCGTCGAGATCGTCCGCGCCGCCGCCACCACCGACGGGTAATCGCGGTTCATGACCGGGTGTTCGCACAAATCCGTCAGCGACACGCCCGCGCCGATCCGTATACCACTCTTGCCGTCGCCCGTAATTGTATTCAACTCCGCGATGCGCCCCACGGAGATGACCGTCTTCGGCGTCTGCTGCCGCCGCTTCATGTTCGGATACAAGTCCGTCCCACCCGCCACGAACTGTCCCGCCGCGCCGGCGTCCGCCATCATCCGCACCGCGTCTCTCACTTCTTTCGGCACGCGATACTCAAACTTCGGAAGTCTCATCATAACGGTATAAATTCCCCTCGAACTTATGAATGAATCGCCACGCGCGGCATCTCGCGGCCGTCGCCGCCCCCGGTAGTAACGTCTGCGTCAGGCGCGCTTTTTGTCTTCAATCTTCAACTCAGGATGACGCGCGAGGAATCCGCCGCGCTTCATCTTGTAGCGGCCGGGTTTGAGCGTAGAGTCTTCATCAATCCCAGCTTCGAGGTCACGCCTGTAATCCTCTTCCGAGATTTCGATAGTCACGTTCTCGCCGTCGTCTTCAACTACGGAGAAGACGAACGGCCTATATGTTTTTGGTTCGCTCATAAATTTGTTGCTCCACTTGATCGGCTTTCCGCGCTGAAATGATGCGGATCAAGTCGCCTAACCGCTCAGCATAAATCACGTATAGTAACCGCCGACTCGACAGGCCGATAATGAAGAATCTGCTTTCCGTCTCCGAGTGTTCCGCATCGTAATCTTCTATTCCGTTCGGGTCGTAAAAGACTTCAGTTGCTTCTCCGAAGCTAACGCCGTGCTTCGCTAAGTTGGTCTGCGCCTTTGTATCGTCCCATTCAAATTTCAACGGTTAGCCTTCTTTATATCTTTATCAGAATGTTACGAATGAATCGCCACGCGCGGCATCTCGCGGCCGTCGCCGCCCTCTTCGGGCGTAGCGACTTTGAGCGGCTCAGGCCTCATGCCGCATCACGTTTGCGATGATATAGCGGCATCATTTGATCTGATCGCAGTGCGACGAACGCATAAGCCTCTCCGGTGTCATCGCTAAATTCGACTTCATAGGCTCCGTCTTTCCATCGTTCGACCACCGTTCCGACTTCGCCGCGTCGCAAGCCGTGTTCAGGGATGTCTTCTGTCACAGCCACTACATCAAGGATTTTAATTTCATTCATCGCCCTAATTCCTTTTCACATAGCAACTCACCAGTCGCGGGATGGTTTCGCCGGTGTCAATAATCCAAGCCGTGCGAAGCATGACCACATCGCGCTTCCCTTGCGTTTCAAAGTCTACCCTGTAGCGCGTGCCATGTTCGTCCCTGCTTCCCTCCGTCGCTTCATGCTGTAAGACGGCCGTGAGAATTATCTCACGCAGCTTTTCAGCATCGCTGGCCGTGTAGCCCAGCATTGCCGCCAACACGCGCGCCTTGTGCTTGCCTTCAGGATGCGCCGGATTCAAGCTGTAGTCGCGCAATTTGGCAACGTCTATCACGGCGCGTTCAGCGTTCGGCAGCTTCAACCTTGTACCTCTACAAATTCATCAAGAATGAATCGCCACGCGCGGCATCTCGCGGCCGTCGCCGCCCTCTTCGGGCGTGGCGACTTTGAGCGGCTCAGGCCATTCGACGGCGGGCACGCCCTTCGGGCCGAAGCGCGCGGGCTTGCCCTGCGCTTTGGCGCGGAGCGCGGCGAGGACTTTCTCCGGCGTGATCGGCACTTCGTCCACGCGCACGCCGATGGCGTCGTAGACGGCGTTGGCGACCGCCGGCATGACGGGGAGGAGCGGCCCCTGGCCGACCTCTTTCGCGCCGAAGGGGCCGTTCGGGTCGGCGTCTTCGATGAGGTAGGTCTTCACGTCGCACATCTCGTGCGTGGTCGGACTCTTGTATTCAAGGAGCGACGGGAATTTGTGTACGACGTTGCGGTTGGCGCGATAGGTCATCTCTTCCATGAGCGCCTCGCCGAGTCCCATGTAGACGCCGCCTTCGACCTGTCCCATGACGAGCATCGGGTTGATCGACTGGCCGATGTCGTGGCCGATCCAGATGCGCTCGACCTTGACGAAACCCGTCTCCGCGTCAACGTCAACTTCGGCAATGGCCGCCGAGTAACTGTAAGCGGGCGAGGGGCCGACGCCCGCGCCTTTGAACTTGCCCGGAGAGCGCGGCGGTGTGTACGAACCAACCGTGCCAATCGTGCCGAATTTCGATTCGGCGAGCACGACCGCCTCGGCGAAGGCGACGCCCACCTCCGGGTTCTCCACATCGAAGACGCGGTGGTCTGCGAACGAGAGATTTTCGACCGGCAGGGAGAGTTTCTCGGCGACGGCCATGCTCAGAAGTTCGCGCGCGCGTTCGGCTGCTTGCAGCGCGGCGTTGCCGGTCATCAGTGTGACGCGGCTCGAATAGCTGCCGAGGTCAACGGGCGTGAGGTCTGTGTCGGCGGTCAGGACGCGGATGTCGAAGGGGTCTATGCCTAAGACTTCGGCGACGATGTAGGCGAGGACGGAATCCGAGCCTTGCCCGATGTCGGTCGAACCACACTGGACGCGCACGCCGCCCTGCCGGTCGAGTCCGAGTTGGACGCCGGAGTGCGGCATGTTGTTCCAGTAGATCGGTAGCCCTGCGCCGCAGATGTAGCTGCTGCACGCGACCCCGACGCCCTTGCCGTAAGGCAGTTTTCTAAACTTGTTCTTCCAGTCCGAGCCTGCGACGATCTTTTCGATGCACTTGCCGAGGCCCATGCTGCCGATGCGCAGGTAGTTGGCCGTCAGCGAGTAGGGTTTGACGAGATGTTGCAGGCGCATCTCGGCCGGGTCGAGTTTAAGATCGTCTGCGATCTTGTCGAGTTGAACTTCGAGTCCGAAGCGCGGTTGCGGCGTGCCGTGTCCGCGTTTGGGGCCACAGGGCGGCTTGTTGGTGAAGGCGCGCAAGCCCCGGAAGCGATAGCGCGGCACTTCGTAAGTGACGGTTTGCAGCGCGCCCGTGTAGAACGTGGAGGCGACGCCGTAAGAGCCGTATGCGCCGCCGTCGAGAAAGGTCTGAAAGTCCATCGCCGTGATCGAGCCGTCGCGTTTGACGCCCGTTTTGATGTGCATCAGGACGGGATGGCGGCCGCGATGGCAATAGAAAACTTCCTCGCGCGTCAAAGTGATCTTCACGGGACGACCCGTGATCTGCGAGAGCTTGCAGACGGCCACCTCGTGATTGAACGGGTCGCTCTTGCCGCCAAAGCCCCCGCCGTTTGGCGTGGCGATGACGCGGATGTGCGCGGCGGGCAAGCCCAGAACTTTGGTGAGCGCGCGGTGGACGTAGTGCGGCGTCTGCGTCGAACTCCAAAGCGTCAGCTTATTGTCGGGGTCGAAATGCGCGACGGCCGCATGCTGCTCCATCGGCAGATGCGTGTTGCCTTCGTAGAAGAAGGTGTCTTCGCGTATGTGGTCTGCGGCGGCGAAGCCTTCGTCGAGGTCTCCGAATTCGAGGTGGACTTTCTTGTGGACGTTGCCGCTCTCGCCGTAGTCCTGCACGC
>DASVPS010000291.1:0-25326 GCA_036389555.1 Pyrinomonadaceae bacterium | reverse complement strand
TCAATTCTTAAATTATTCATCCCTCATCCCTCATCCCTCATCCCTTATTTGAGTATTTCCCCGGTCTTCATAGACCACAGCACAAGGTCGAGTTCATCGAAATCTATGGCGAGGCGTGCGGCAAAACGTTGTAGTGCCTCTTCGATGACAAGGTAGCGCGCGCGGGTTGTCGGCGGCGTCGGAGATTCGAGCACGCCGAGTTCGGCGAGGCTGCGCAGAATGTGTTTGTCGAGAATGGCGTAGCCGCTAAAACCCACGTTGCGCAGGTAGTGGCTGGCCTCTTTATATCCGAGACCCTTGATGCGGCGTTCGCGCGCGAGCCAGTCGCGGCGTGCGTGCGGGTCGTCGAAATTCTCCAGCCGCTCGCGCAGCCGCATCCCGCAATCTTCGCGTAGATAATCGCGCGTGACGACGATGTAGCCGGAGCGCGAGTTCGGGTATCGGTGCTTCGTGTTCAGTGCGCGCGCCAACTCCTCATGCGTGCCTTCGGCGAGCAGCGCGCGCACCGCCTCGACGGAACGCAAGCCCATGCGCGCCGACGCGCCCGCCGTGAAGATGCAGAAGACCAACTCTTCCCACAAGCGTTCGTCTGAAGCCTCGCGGCGCACGGCCTGAAACTCTGCGAGGCGGCGGCGAATGTCCTCTCGGCGCGCCGCATGTGTCTCACGAATCCGCTCGATGGTGACGGGTTGTTGGTCTCGACGCACTGTACACTGGTGACGGTTGCAGGATTGTCAATTGCGAGGGCGCGATTAACAATCGAATTCTAGGAGCGCGTTCGCGGCCTTGTCAACGAGTTTGCCGTGTGGAATTTTGGCGGACTTCGACTTTTATCTGTAGGTAACACGCATACATCCCCCGCGTGGCCTGAAAGCATCTTATGTTTCGCGCTCACGCTCCCCTCCGAATGAACGGCGCGAATCCGAAGTCGGCTCTCTCCGTGCTATGATGCAATTGCCCCCAAACAATTGACAGAGGATAAGAATGTTCAGATCAAAAGTCAGACAATTGTTTTTGGCGTCGGGGTTGTTGCTCTCATTGGCGGCGGCGGCAACGGCGCAGGACGACTACGTGCCCGCGCCGTTGCCGTCGGCGACGCCGTTCGTCGTCTCCACCTGGCCGGAGACGCCGGCCGCCGGAACAATGTCGCCCGACATCGCGAGCGATCTGGTGCCGCAGCCGACGCCCGCCTTCTACACGCAGGGCGTGCTCGTCGAAACGCTCGACGGGCGCGTCGTGATGGAGCAGGCGGCGAATCAACAGTACAACCCGGCCTCGGTCGTCAAACTCGCCACCGCCCTCGACGCGCTGCAAACCTTCGGCCCCAATTATCGCTTCTCGACGGTGATCTGGACGAACGGGACTTTTGATCAAACGACGGGCACCGTCACGGGCGACCTGATCGTGTCCGGGCGCGACCCTTCATTTCACTACGAACACGCCGTCGCCGTGGCGCGCGAGTTGAACCGCCTCGGCATCCGCACCGTGACGGGCGACCTCATCGTGCCGCCGAAGTTCACTATGAACTTCGGTTGGTCGGCGATTCGTTCCGGCGAAATTTTCTACGACACGCTCGACGCCACGCGCCGCCCGGCCGCCGCGACGCGCGCCTGGTTCGACGAACGGCTCGCGCACGGCGACGCCGCCGCGACACAGACGATTCCGAGCGTGGCCGTGATGGGCGCGGTTTACGTCGCGGCCGTCCCGCCGAAGGCGCGCGTGCTGCTCACGCATCGTTCGAGCAAGTTGGTTGACGTGCTCAAAGTGCTGCTCTGCTACTCGAACAATTTCATGGCCGAACGCCTCGGCGACAATCTCGGCGGCGCGGCGGGCGTACAGCATTTTCTCATCAGCAAAGTCGGGCTTGCGCCCGGCGACGTGCGCCTCTCTTCGACGAGCGGCCTGGGCGTCAACCGCCTGTCGCCGCGTTCGATGATGAAGGTTTATCGCGCGCTCTTGAAGGAACTGGCGAAGCACAATTTGTCGCCGTCGGACATCATGCCGGTCGCGGGGATCGATCCGGGCACGTTGCAGAAGCGTTATACGTTCGGCTCCGCGCGCGGGAGCGTCATCGGCAAGACCGGCACGCTCGGACGCACCGACGGCGGCGCGAGCGCGCTGGCCGGTCAGATGCGCACGCAGTCGGGCGAGACGCTCCTATTTGTCATCTTCAACCAGCGCGGCAGCGTCTCGCGTTTCCGCGAAGCTCAAGACCGCCTCGTCTCCGAGTTGCAATTCGCGCGCGGCGGCCCCGCGCCCTTCGCCTACTCGCCCCACACGCTCGCCATGCGCCTCTCCGACACCGAAGTCGAACAGGCCGAGGCGGCGGAGTTTGAACCAACGTCGCATTAAGGGATGAGGGATGAGGGATGAGGGATGAATAATTTAAGAATTGATTCATTGATCCATTGCTTTATTGAAGCAATGAATCATTGATCCATTGCTTCATTGAATCAATGAATTGATGAATCAATGAATCAATTCTTAATTCATCCCTCATCCCTCATCCCTCATCCCTAAAAAAGCGCGCCCCGGCGGCCTGAGAGTCGCCGGGGCGCTTTTTCGTCCGACTCGCGCATGGCGTGCGGCACCGCGCGCAAGTGGACGATCCGTTTGTTTCTCCCGTTTGATACGGGCTGTCGAGAGCGGTAGTCGCACGTGCGCCGCACCTTCCGCTTCGCAGTAGTTCCCTATCACTTGCCCCTTGTTCGGTCGCCCTCGGCGGGGCGCGCGCCGCCACACCTAAAGTGAGACCGGCCTCGCGCACGCTTCCGGCGACGCACCCGTCATCACTGCAATTGTTGAGCCGCCATGCGCGCGGGCGACGACTTCTCACCTCAAACATCATTCACACTTTCACTTGCAGCCGCGCAGAGGCCACGGCGACGCGGGCGCGTCGCATCGGGCGAACGCGCTTGATGTTTCCGTTAGTAACAGAGTGTGTAACGGAGGTTCGTTCCGCGCCGCGCTGACTTACGGGGCGTGCGACGTGTGTAGGCCGCTTCCTGTTTTGTTACTTAAGGTGACGCACGCGCGGCGTGCGTCAATGGTGGATGAGGCGAAACGCTGCGAAAAGCCGCAGCCGGCCGTGTGGCATCCCCCTTGCCATAAAAGGTTGGGGCGGAATGCCCTTCGAGCCTTTCGGATGAATCGTGAATAAGGGCTTTTTTCGTGGAGGCAGTGATGAACCAGTTGACTCAGGAACAGTTGAGAGCGATTTCGCACCGGCGACGGGAAGGCGGCTTCACAGTCCTCCAGATGGTGATCGTGCTCGCCATCATCGGCGTGCTCACGACCATCGCGCTGATGGGCGTCACGTCGGCACGCGCGTCGCAGCGGCGCATCAACTCGGCGCGCTTATTCGCCAGCTATCTGGAGCGCGCGCGTGTGGACTCGGTGCGCCGCCGCGCCGACGGGACAGAGATTCCCTTCGCCTCCGTGACGGTTCTCGACGCCAACAGCTATTCGGTCTTCCTCGACTTCGACAACACGGGCACGCCCGTCGCGCGCACGATCATGCTTGAGCAGGGCATCCGCTTTGCCGATGCCGACGTCGGCGCGGTGATCAGGTTCAACTGGCGCGGACGCACCGACGGCGACCGCGGTTTCCTGATCGTCAACGACCCACGCCCGAACCAAAATCCCACGGATCGAAATTACGTGACCCCGGTCGCGATCTCCGGCTTCGGCGACGTGACGATCAACGACGGCGTCTATACGCCCACCGTCAACTCGAACTCGTCGAACTTCAACGCGCCGACGCCTCCCCCGACGCCCACGCCGATCCCCACGCCGACGCCCGCCGCGACGCCGACGCCTAACCCGACGCCGACGCCTAACCCGACACCCACGCCTAACCCGACGCCGACGCCCAACTCCACGCCGACGCCTAACCCCACGCCGACGCCTAATGCGACGCCGACCCCCGCGCCGACGCCGTCGCCCACTCCCATTTCCACGCCGACGCCGTCGCCCACGCCAAGCGGCAGCACGGGACAATGCCAGATGAAGGTCTATCCGAGCGCGACCGTTGACGTTAAAAAGAATAAATCGGTGGAGGTCGCTATCTACTTCGAGAATGCTTCCGCCGCCATTCCGGTCACGGCCGCGTCGAGCAATTCAAACGAAGTCTCCGTCAGCCCCGGCTCGGCCACCGTTCCGCTCGGCGGCTACACGGTGTTCACGCTGTCCTCGCTCCGCAACAATGCTGGCTTCTCTTACGATGCGACGTTCAGCTCCAGCACCTGCGGGAACATCACGGTCAGAGTCAACGTCACCAACAACTAGGAGAAGAGCCTGAACATGAAGCGTCAACGAATGAACAACAAAGGGTTCACCCTGATTGAAACCTCCGTGGCAATGCTCGTCATGTTGGTGGTGGGACTGGGCGCGAGTTCGCTGTTCCTCTACTCGGTGCGTTACAACTCCGGGGGCACACAGCGCTCGACCGCCATGGCTATCGCCCAGCAGCGCGTAGAACTTCTACACACACTCGACTACTACGACGCGCGCCTCGATTTCGGCACCCCGGTTCCCGACACCGCCACCCTCACGGGCACGGCGACGACGATCACGAGCGGCACAGCGCTGCCCGCCGCACCCGCCGGCAGCAGCTACTACCAGATTCAGACGCAGGTCGTGCCCTTCCCCATCGGCAGCGCGGCCGCCACTGCGACACAGAAACAGATCACGGTTCGCGTCGTGGCCGTCAACAACAAAGGCGCGGCTTCGTGGGACAACGTGAATCCCGTCGAGATCGTTTTGCGTCGCAGCAGCCCGGCGACCGGCCCTTTCAAGAAGTAGAGAGAGCGCGCGCGTGCGGGATGCACGGCGCACGATTGAGGGAGACGAAAGCTCATGCAGCACACCCCACAGCGCACCAACAAAGAAGCGGGTTTTTCGATCATGGAACTGCTCGTGGCGATGGCCGTGATGATCGTCATCACGGGTGCGGCCACCGCCCTCCTGACGAGTGCCTTCAGCGTGCGCGCACGCGAAGACCAGCGCTCGGAAGGCACGAGCGACGCGCGACGCGCGCTCAACATCATCTCGCGCGAAGTGGCTAACGCAGGTTATCAACTGCCGAGGAATCTGACCTATGCCGCGCCCGGCGGCACGAAGCCCGTCCCCGCCAACGGTCTCCTCGCCGAAGACTGCAACGCGCAGGCCATCACCTTCGTCACGAACCTCAACGCGCAGGGTGACTTCAACACTGGCGGGGTTGCCAACCACCAGATCGCGGGCGCGGACGAGGCGATCAAATTCCAGTTCGTGCAGGACGGGGCAAACAGCTTTCTGGTGCGTCGCGACTTGCTCACCGGCGACTCTTTAGTGCTCGCCAACCGCATTGACGGCGTGCAGTTTAGTTTCCTCGATGCAGCGGGCAACGTGACGGCTACTATCGCCAACACGGCGCGCATCAACATTCGTCTCTGGGTGACTTTGAATCCGGTCGGCAGGCCGGGGTCGAGTGGTTATCAAGCGCCGTCGCAAGTCACCCTCTCGTCAGACGTTACTTTGCGCAACGCTCAATTGGACACATTTTAATAAAGCTGCTGGAAGTGACATATCGCTTCCGAGCGGGGTTGAATACAATGAAGAGACAGAAGCAACGAAACCCAACCTCTCAACGCGGCCGCCGCCGCCAGAACGAGCGCGGCGCGGCTCTCATCATGATGCTGCTCGTCTCGATGCTGCTGCTGGCTGCGGGCGGCGCGTTGATCATGACGACGGCGATGACGACGGGAACGGTTTATGATTCAGGCCCCGAAGCACAGGCATACTATGCCGCCGAGACCGGACTCGAAGACACTCTGAACGTGCTGCGCGGCAACCGGCCGCCGAATAATCCGACCGGCCCCGGCCCCGGCGGCGGCGTCCCCGACGCCGACAAGATCAACCTGCGCCGCGCCCTGACGCGCAACACCTCGAACGTCGCCGGCGACCCGACGACGAAGGCCGACGGCACGCCGTTCCCCCTGCGCCTTTCGCGCTGGCTGAACTACAACCCGAACTTCACGGATCGCGTCGCCATCTCGCCTAACTACAGCCCGCTGAACGGCACGGCCTACAGCATCTCGCTCCGAGACCCGGACAACAGCACGAACGTCGGCTTCAAGGTCGAGGGCAGGTTCCCCAACAACGCGCCGATCATCGGCATCGGCGGCGCGACGCTGGCCTACTTGCCGCCGACGCCGACCAATGTGGGCGCTTATCCGACGACCAACACCTCGCTCGGCACGATCAAGGCCGGCTACACCGTCGGCCTGTCGGTCAATGTCAATACGACCCTCACTCTCACGATCACACAGGTTTCGCCGTGGCCTGCCACCTATACGGTGATCGGAAAAGTGTCCGGGATCATCGGCCCGGCGGGAATAAAGACCGTAGACCTCAGGTTCAACGAAGCGACCGCCGTCTTCGGGGGAACGATATTGCAACTGCCCCCTCCGCTCGACCTCAATGCGGCCGTCCTTCCCGGCGCGGATACAGAGATCACCGGAGCGTTGACCGCTCCCGACCCACGCAGGGTCATCGTCTCCTCCGTCGGCTACGGGCCGAAGGGCGCGCGCAAACATCTGGAAATGACGCTCGACAACTTCGGCATGGGCATCCGCCCGCCCTCGCCCATCTGTATCCGCGGCGCAGACGATCCAACAGCGCAGATGACTTTCGACCTCGGCAGCAGTTCCGCCAAGTCATATTCGGGCGTAGATGTCTCCAACCAGCAACCACAAGCCCCGGCCGTCGCCATTACTTTGCACGATTGGCCGGCGGCGGTCGTCGGCATCAAGAAAGACGCGACCGTCAGTGATCCGGAACTCTCCATCCTCGACCACACCATTCCGGCGAGTATAAACCCTCACCCGAATCCCGTGCCGATGCCATGGGTCGCCCCGTCTCCCGTCCCGGACACCGATCCGGCGACGCCTGCGCCCAACATTCCACCTCCGGCAGTGACGCCCGACTTCCTGCGCACGGCCGATCTGGCGCGCGAGTTTCTCTATGGCGCGAACGGCAACGGCGGCCTGCGCGCCAGCGCGCGCGGACAGAACAGGTACTTCACCTCCTTCACAGGGATCGCCGGGAACTACAACACCGGCGGCTTCACCTTCGTTGACGGCAACTGCGAACTGGACGGCGGCGGCGGGCTGCTCGTCGTAACGGGCAATCTTGAGATTACCGGCAACGACGACTTTCGCGGCATCATCCTCGTCATGGGCAACGGCAACGTCACACGCAAGGGCGGCGGCAACGGGCGTGTGCGCGGCGCGTGGATCATTGCGCGTTTCAACCGCTTCGGCGCAGGCCCCTTCCTCGCGCCCACCTTCGACGCCTCCGGCGGCGGCAACGGCGCGTTCCAATACGACTGGGCGGCCATCGTTGACGCGAACCGGGCGGTCGGCGTCTCCATCATGGGCATCGCCGAGAGATAAGGCACCGGCCATCTCTCAACAAAAGCACCGGCCATCTCTCAACACCGGCGGGCGCGCGCTCCTTAAATGAAGCGCGCGCCCGTTTTCCTGCGCCCCCTCGCGAACCATCCGCTTGACACGCGCGAGTCGAATGATGAACGATGCACACGTCAGAGGTTAGAGGTCAGAGGTCAGAGGTTAGTGAAAGACAAATTTCTTACTGACCTCTCAACTCTGACCTCTAACCTCTGCTTTTATGCCTGACATTCTGCTCGTCGAAGACAAAGACAGTTTGCGCCGCGTGCTGCGCCTGACGCTGGAGCACGCGGGCTACACCGTCGCCGAGTGCGCCGACGCGCGCGAGGCCGCCGCCGAAATCTCGCGCGCGCCCTATCGCCTCGTGCTCACAGACCTGCGCATGCCGCACGGCTCCGGCCTCGATGTGCTGCATGCGGCACGCGCCGCAGACCCGGACGTGCCAGTCGTCGTGATGACCGCCTACGGCTCGATTGACGAGGCCGTGCAGGCGATGAAAGACGGCGCGCACGACTTTCTCCAGAAGCCCGTCGATTCGAACCACCTGCTCTTGCTCATCGGCCGCGCGCTCGAACAGGCGCGCCTGCGCACCGAAAACATTCTGCTGCGCGAAGAGTGGTCGCGCCGCTACGGCTTCCCGCGTATCATCGGCGAGTCAGACGCCATCAAACGCGCCGTGGCCGAAACGCAGCGCGTCGCCACGACCGAAGCGACCGTCCTCCTGCTCGGCGAATCCGGCACCGGCAAAGAACTCTTCGCGCGCGCCGTACATCATTTGAGTCCGCGCCGCGATCAACCCTTCGTCGCCATCAATTGCGCCGCCATCCCCGAAACTCTGATCGAATCCGAACTCTTCGGCCACGAACGCGGCGCGTTCACCGGCGCGACCGAACGACGCCCCGGCAAGTTTGAACTCGCATCGGGCGGCACGGTCTTTCTCGACGAGATCGGCGAACTCCCGCTCGCCGTGCAGGGCAAACTCCTGCGCGCCATCGAAGAGAAGACCGTGGATCGCATCGGCGGGCGGATGCCCGTCCCCGTGGACGTGCGCATCGTCGCTGCGACCAACCGCGAACTCCAACAGGCCGCAGAGGCCGGAGAGTTCCGGCGCGACCTCTATTTCCGCCTCGCCGTCTTCCCCATCGAGATTCCGCCTTTGCGCGCGCGCGGCGAGGATGTCGCCCTGCTCGCGCGCCACTTCGCCGCGCAGTTCGGCAAAGAGTTGCGCGGGCGCGAAGCCACGCTCACGGACGACGCGCTCGCGCTCCTCAGCGCGCACGCCTGGCCGGGCAACGTGCGCGAATTGGAGAACGCCATCGAGCGCGGCTGCATCCTCGCAGACACCTCTACGCTTCATGCGCGCGACCTCAGCCTGCCGGTCGCGCGCACGAGCGAAAGCGGAGCGCAGTCGCCTGAGCCGTTCGCCGGGTTGGATTTATCCGGTGGGCTGGCGGAAGCGACCGAGCGCGCCGTCAGTTTCGTCGAACGCCGCAAGATCGCGGAGACCCTGCGCGCGCACGACGGCAACAAAACGCGCGCCGCCGAAACCCTCGGCGTCAGTTACAAAACCCTTCTGACCAAGATCAAAGATTACGAACTCTAAACGCAGCATGACCCAAGAGCCAGAGGACAACCCGAACGCGGGCGATGCGCCGGCGAGCCACGACGCCGAACCGCCCGCGTCTTCACCCGCCGACACACGACGCGAACCTCAACCCCACGGTCAACGCGAAGCTTTCAACGTGGAGACGCGCTTTGAAGAGGCGAGCACGGTGGCGGGCGAGACGGAGTCTCCGGTCGGGGCGGCGACGGGTCAGTTCCCCGCCGAGCGCGTCGTCGCCGCACGCGAGCGCGAGGCAGGGTCGGGCAAATATGCTTTTCTCGTCGGCGCGGGGATTCTGCTCAGTCGCATCGTCGGCCTCATACGCCAGCGCGTCTTCGCCTACTACTTCGGCAACTCGTTCGCCAAAGATGCCTTCGACGCCGCCTTCCGTATCCCCAACTTCCTGCAAAACGCTTTCGGCGAAGGCGCTCTCTCCGCCTCTTTCATTCCCGTCTACGCGAGCCTGCTGGCGAAGGGCGACGAAGAGGAAGCGGATCGCGTCGCCGGGGCGGTCTTCTCTCTGCTCGCGCTCGTCACCTCCGTGCTCGTCGTCGGCGGCGTCGTCGCCACGCCCTACCTCATCAACATCATCGCGCCGGGTTTTGAAGGCGCGCGGCAGGAATTGACGCTCAGGCTCGTTAGGATATTTTTTCCGGGCGCGGGTCTGCTCGTCCTCTCCGCATGGTGTCTCGGCGTGCTCAACAGCCACCGCCGCTTCTTTCTCTCCTACACCGCGCCGATCATCTGGAACTTCGCGATCATCGCCGCGCTCGTAGGCTTCGGCGGGTGGCAGTCGGGCGGGCAAATGTTGAACGAAGAATTCGGGGCGCGTTTGGCTTTGATGGCCGCGTGGGGTTCGGTCATCGGGAGCGCGTTGCAGTTCGCCGTCCAACTCCCGACCGTGCTCGGCCTCGTCAAGCGTCTGCGCCTGACCTTCGATTTCGCCTCGACGCACCTGCGCACGGTCATCAGAAATTTTCTCCCCGTCTTCGTCAGCCGCGGCGTCATACAGATCAGCGCCTTCGTAGATCAACTGCTCGCGAGTTATCTGCCCATCGGCGCGGTCTCAGCCCTGACCTTCGCGCAGAGCATCTACACGCTGCCCGTCAGTCTCTTCGGCATGTCGGTCTCGGCGGCGGAACTGCCCGCGATGTCAAGCGCGACGGGTAACGTCGAAGAGGTGGCCGCACAGTTGCGCCGACGCCTCGACGCCGGCCTCAGACAAATCGCCTTCTTCATAGTCCCTTCGGCGATGGCCTTCGTCGCCCTCGGCGATATCATCGTCAGCGTCCTCTATCGCACCGGCAGGTTCACCGACGCGGACGTGTTGTACGTCTGGGGCATCACCGCCGGCTCGGCCACCGGACTCCTGGCCTCCACGCTCGGACGCCTCTATTCTTCCACTTACTACGCGCTGCACGACACGCGCACGCCCCTGCGCTACGCAGTGCTGCGCATCGCGGTCTCCATTAGCCTCGGCGTCCTGCTCTCGCTCTATCTTCCGCCCGCGCTGGGGATCGACCCGCGCTGGGGCGTCGCGGGTTTGACCGTCGCCTCCGGCATGGCCGGGTGGGTCGAGTTCTTTCTCCTGCGACGCACGCTCAACCGCCGCATCGGCAGGACGGGGCTGCCCTTCGCCTACATCGCAAAGCTCTGGCTCGCCGCGCTCCTGAGCGCAGCTATCGCCTGGGGCGTCAAACTCCTCATTGGAAGACACCACCCGCTCGTGCTCGCCGCCCTCATTCTCGTTCCTTACGGACTGCTATACTTCGCCATCACCTCTCTGTTCAAATTGCCCGAAGCGCATACCGTTGTAGGCCGCTTCACGCGATTCTTGCCCTTCGGTCGCAGATAAAACGCGACTCCTTATCGTGAACAAAACTCGCCAAAAAACCTTTTTTCGCCGGGTCTTAAAGGCGGCGCGTCGGCCGACGCCGCTGCCTCGCCGCGTCGATTATTAAGATTTCATTCTATTTTTCGGAAATCCGGCGGCATTGTGGGTTTCCTTTACACAGAGAAACAAGGAAACCTCGAAACTTAGTGAAAAGCCATGTAGTCACTATGGTTTAGAAGTTCCCTTATGTTCAAAATCCAGAAATAGTTCAAGAGGAGACCAGAGATGATCCGTAGAATATTATTGATGAGCGCAACAATGATGATCTTATCTTTGGGTGTGGGCGCGAGCAGCGCATACGCAGATGGCCTTGTGTTGTTGGGCACTGACCTGCAACACCCGTGCGGCGTCGGGCGCGGTTGCGGCGACGCGCGCGCGCCTCACGTCCTGTCAATTCAAAATCACACCACCGCCAGCGGCGCGGTCGGCAGATCGGCAACTTCGTCCAACACGGACGTGCGCACTGGCGATTGGACGCGCGGCAGCAACACGCAGACCATCAGCCTCACTGAGATCGGCGCGACGCAGGCCAGCGACATCCGCATCTACTTCGACATCATCGAGCCGAACGCCGCGAGCAAAAGCGATGTCACGCTCAACACTCTGATTTTAACCGCCTTCAACGAACAGGGAACGGAAGTCTTCAGAGCCTCGCTAATTGATTCACCTCAGAATTTCCAAATGGTCGGCAACGGTCAAGGCACGTCAGACTATACGTTTGGCCTTGACTCGACAGCGGCGGCTCGCTTGCAAGCGGCCATCGCCTCGAATCCGAATTTGCGCCTCGGCCTCATCGCCAGCGTCTCAAGAGCGGATGGCGGGCCGGAGAGCTTCTTCATCGGCTCGGAGAATCCGGCAGCGGTGCCCGAACCGGCCACGATGATTCTGCTGGGAACGGGCTTGGCCGGAGTAGCGGCAAAAGTTCGTCGCAGACGCAAAGCGGCTCAAGACGAGGCACCATCTGAGAATCTGTAAGACTGTTTGGGCGCGACAACGCTTTATCATCTTTAGGTGACAAAAGAATTTGGCGAGTCGCCCTGCTAAAGATCGACTCGCCAAATTCTTTTGGTAAACACGTATATTTTCTGGAAGTACCTGAGTATTGAGTCTTTAGACGCAGTTAAAGGGTTGAGATTCAAAGAATTTGACGGTATCCGGGTTTGCGCTCCCTCGCCGTCTGGTAGAGATAGATCAAGGGTTTTGCTCCACCTGCGATCCTTCCAGAGCATGCTTTGAAGTGCCGCTTCGGCATTGCTCTACTTACGCTTAGCGCGTTTCAGTCCCGCGTCGATCCGACGCTTTGACGAGTCGGATTCACGGCCAGAGGACTTTGAGATTTGGTTCAGATTTCCGTAAAAGGGTCCACGGAGGCAAGTTATATATGAAAAACTTCGCAACAATGTTCAAACCGCTCGCGATGAGTATCGCTCTCATTGCCATTTTTGGTGTCGCGCAGGTCGCTAAAGCCGATCCGGTGACAGTGTCGGGTACTTCGTCAGGGACAGTCACGGGCACTGCCGCCAGTTTCCTGTCCTTCACCGGCAACAACTTCACGGCGACCACTGCCGGCGGCGTCGGCGCATTCAGCGGCGTTGACCGCATCGGCACGTTCACCCTGCTGTCAACGGCCGGTGAAACGCCCGTGAGCGGCAATTTCACGCTCAACCTGACGTTTACGGCCCCGGCCGGGATCAATGGCGGTCAGGCCACGACCTACACCGCGACTGTTTCGGGCACGATCTCGACGCCCAACGTCGGCGGGGTCAGCATCGTGTTCGACAACCCGGTTCAGACGTTCACTTTCTCTAACGCGAGCGGGAGCGGTTCCTTCTCCGTCACGCTACCGAATATTTTCGTCCAGTCCGGCGATACGGCCAACTTGACGGCCGGCCTCACTGGTAATCAAACGGCAGTTCCCGAACCGGCCACCATGCTCCTGCTCGGGACGGGTCTGGCCGGCGTCGCCGCGCGCATCCGCAAACGGCGCAAAGACGCGGAAAATTAAGCGCCGAACAGATAATTTGCCTCTCTCGGCCACACACGTCTGTGCAACTCCTTTCAGTTGCAGGCAAAACGAGCCGGATTAGTTAAAACTAGTCCGGCTCTTTTACTTTCATGCGGCGCTTTCGCTGTTTTTACTGGGATTTTTGCTTTTAAACATTTTTGACAATTTTTCTGGAGAACTTCGACGATTGATCATTTCCTTTGATTACAACAGGACGGCGAGAGGTTAGCGGCAGGCACGGATGGTGGAGATGAGAGAGCAAACGGCTCTCTTTTTTTGTGCCTGTTTTCGCGCTTTTCGGCTGAATCCGCCCCTAAATCCTCTAAAGTCATTGACCCGCAAGTAATTCTCTCCTTATCATCCGCGCTGTGCTAAAAGTGATCACAGCCGCAGAGATGCGCGAGGTTGACCGCCTGACCACGGAACGCTACGCCACGCCGTCGCTCCTGCTCATGGAGACGGCCGCGAACGCATCGGCGCGCGCCATCGCCGCGCGCTTCTCAAACGACACTTCCGGCCTCCGCCTGCTCATACTTTGCGGGCGCGGCAACAACGGCGGCGACGGGGCGGCGCTGGCGCGCATTCTCTCGCTCAAAGGGGCGCGCGTTGAAGTCATACTCTGCGGGCGGGTCGAGGACACGCGCGGCGACGCCCGCACAAACTTCGAGATCGCGCGCCAACTCGCGTCCGCCGCGCCGGAAAGCGGCTCTGCCTCGCGCCTATCTTTCACGGAATGCACGGACGAAGCGACGTGGGGCGCGTTTCAGGCAGCGCATAAAGACTACGACGTGATTGTCGATGCGTTGTTCGGCACGGGTCTCACGCGCCCGCTCGAAGGCATCTACGCCAAGATCACGGCGCATCTCGCGCAGATAAGAGATACACGCCACGAGCGCACAGAGCGCCGCCCCTTTATCGTCTCGCTCGATCTCCCCTCCGGCCTGAATGCCGACACGGCCGAGTTGATCGGCGACGCCGTGCAAGCCGATCTGACGATCACCTTCACCGCGCCCAAGCCGGCCAACGTCCTGCCGCCCGCGTCTCACTTCAACGGTGAATTGATCGTCGCCGACATCGGCTCTCCCGCCGCTCTCGTTGACGCCGCCGCCTCGCAACTTTTTCTGACCGAAGCCAGCGACGCGCGCGCATGGCTCGAACGAACTCGCTACCGCCCCGGCTCCTACAAAAACACGCACGGCCACGCCCTGATCATCGCGGGTTCTCGCCGTATGTCCGGCGCGGCCGTCCTGTGCGGCAACGCGGCGATGCGTTGCGGCGCAGGACTCGTCACCATCGCGACGCCCGCCTCTGCACTGCCCGCCGTCGCCGCGCGCGTCATGCCCGAAGTGATGACGGCCGAACTACCTGAGACGAACGGAGAGGGGCAAGCGGGCGCGCACGCGGAAGAATGCAGATTGAGCGAGACCGCCACCGAAGAGGCATTGCGATTCGCCGCGCGCGCCGACGCGCTCGCCATCGGCCCCGGCCTCACGTCCGCCGAACCTGTCCGCCGACTCGTGCGCGCTGTCGTCGAACGCCGCGCCTCGCCGGTCGTTATTGATGCCGACGGCCTCAATGCGCTCGCTCCCTGGCCTGCGGACTTGCACGGCACACCCGAAGCCCCGCTCATCCTGACGCCGCATCCCGGCGAGATGCTCCGGCTCACGGGCGCGAATCAAGACGCACTCGCGAACCGCGTACAGGCCGCCAGAGACTTTGCCGTCGCGCATCAACTCATACTCGTCTTGAAGGGCGCGCGCACGCTCATCGCCGCTCCCGACGGGCGCGTCGCAGTGAACCCGACCGGCAACGCCGGGACGGGCACGGCGGGCGCAGGCGACACCCTGACCGGCATCATCGCAGGCTTCCTTGCGCAATCTCGCGGCGCGCTCAGAGACGACACGGACGCCTACGCCGCGACGGTCGCCGCCGTCTATCTCGCCGGGCTTGCCAGCGACCTCGCCGCACAGGAATTAGGGATGCGCGCCATGGTCGCCTCCGACATCAGCAAATATTTTGGCGCGGCCATTCGCGCGCTCGACCCCGCGGGTGAAAGACCATGACGACGACTCTCGACTTCGATTCAACTTCCGACTTCAACCCGACCGGCGACTGGACATCGCACAAGCTGGCGGACACGTTCCTGCTCGGCAAGTGGATCGGCGAACATTTGCGCGGCGGCGAAATCATCCTGCTCGACGGCGCGCTCGGCGCGGGCAAGACGATCTTCGTGAAGGGACTCGGCGGCGCGCTCGGTCTGGATTTTAACGATGTGACCAGCCCCTCCTTCACCCTCGTCAACCGCTACGACGCGCCGCGCCTCACGCTCTACCACCTCGACCTGTATCGCCTGACCGATGGTGCATCGGCCGCCTACGCCGTTGACCTCGACGAACTGCTGACGGACGAACGCGCCGTCATCGTCATCGAATGGGCGGAACGACTGCGCAACTATCCCCTGCCCTCGCCCGTCTATCGCGTCCGCATCGAAGGCGACGGCGAAGAAGTTCGCCGTATCAACATCGTCAGGGAATGACGCCGCAGCCGGTGCGCCCGTGTAAATCGTGCGGCTATGTTAGAATTCGGGCGAGAACTTTTATTAACAGAGGAGACTTTAGTTATGCCTTATCCTGAGATCATGATTCGCCCGATGCGCGAGGAACTGACGCGGCTCGGCATCGAAGAAGCGCGCACGCCCGAACAGGTTGACGAAGCCGTCAAAGGAACCGAGGGCACGGTGATGGTGGTCGTCAATTCCGTCTGCGGCTGCGCGGCGGGCAAGGCGCGTCCCGGCATCGCGCGCGCCATGCAACACACGACGCGCCCGGAGCGCGCCATCACCGTCTTTGCCGGTGCGGACATCGAAGCGACCGCGCAGGCGCGCGCCTACTTTACCGGCCACCAACCATCGTCGCCCTCCATCGCCCTGCTCAAAGACGGTCAACTCGTCTACATCATGGAACGCTACCAGATCGAGGGCAAAGACGCGCCCACCATCGCCGAGGAACTGACCCGCGCCTTCGACCAACACTGCTCCGCCGCGAGCACGGTCAACGCTTAACAAAGTGATGAGTGATGAGTGATGAGTGATGAGTAAGAAACAAGTAAATCGTGAATCGTGAATCGTGAATAGAAAGAACTGGTTTCTTCTGTTTACGATTTACGATTCACGATTCACGGCTTTTACTCATCACTCATCACTCATCACTCATCACTCGCTTTATGTCACTTTCGCTCGACACTCCCATCCTTTCGCTCACAGGCCACGGCATCCCGCGTTTCGGCCAGCCGACGGCGCGCCGTCTCGGTCTCGCGCTCGCATCACTCGCAGGCAAGCGCGACGCGGGCGAGGCCACGGTCGAAGACCTCTTAAACTACCTGCCGATGCGCTACGAAGATCGCTCGAATCTGACGCGCATCGCCGAACTCAACGACGGCGTGGAAGCGTCGCTCGAACTCTACGTGCGCGTGGCGGGCGGTTTTCAGGTCGGCAAGAATCGCGGGGCGAAGTCGCCGCCGCTGTTCATCTTCGAGATCACTGCGAGCGACCCGGAAAGGACGGGCAAGCCGGTCGTCGTCTGGTGGTTCGTATCGGGGCGACAGGCCGGGCGCATCGTCGCTTACAATCGCCAACGCTTCACGCGCGGCGCGCGCTTCGTCGCCTATGGCCGCTGGGAGTGGGACGCGCGGCGCAACACCTTCGCCCTGCGTCTCGGAAAACCAGACGAACTCGAACTCCTCCCAGGCACGTGGACTCCACCCGAACACGCCCTCCTGCGGCTCGCCGAAGAGAACGGTGCGCACGACGGCGAAGGCTCGGACACGCAGCCCGGCGACGCGGCGCACGAAGAATCGGACGCGGACGCGCTCGCGGAAGAGGACGAAGCAGAGGCGACTGATCCGCGTCTGGCCGCGATCCATGTCGGTCGGCGCGTGCCCGTCTATCGCAAGCTCGGCGAGTTTCCCGCCAAACGCCTGCGCGAGATCATGCACGCCGTCTTCGCGCGCATTGACGACGCGGAGATCACAGAGACGCTGCCTCCCGATCTCATCGGGCGACAGAATTTGATCTCGCGCGCCGAAGCCCTGCGCCGCATCCACTTCCCCGCCGAAGATGCGCCGCTCGCCGACTACGAACGCGCGCGTTCGCCCGCACACCTCCGTCTCATCTTCGAGGAGTTCTTCTGGGTCGCGCTTGCCATCGCCGTCCGCAAAAGCGAGCGCGTCAAAGAGCCGAAGGGTGCGGTCATCGAAATTGACGAGCGCGTGCGCGGCCACCTCGCGGAGATACTGCCCTTCACCCTGACGAGCGCGCAGGAGCGTTCCATCACGCGCATACTCGATGACATGCAATCGGATGTGCCGATGAACCGTTTGTTGCAGGGCGACGTGGGCAGCGGCAAAACCATCGTCGCGCTGCTCGCCATGCTCGCCGCGATGGAGAACGGCTATCAGGCCGCGCTCATGGCTCCGACCGAAATCCTCGCAGACCAGCATGCACGCAACGTCAAACGCATGCTCGCGCGCACGCCGCACCGCGCCGAACTCCTCATCGGCTCGCTCCGCGCCGCGGAAAAAAGGCGTCTCCATGCCGACATCGCCGCCGGTGAAGTCCACGCCTGCATCGGCACGCACGCGCTCATACAGGAGTCGGTCGCTTTCCGCAAACTCGGTCTCGTGGTCATTGATGAACAGCACCGTTTCGGCGTGCTGCAACGCGCCTCTCTGCGCGAACGCGGCTTCAACCCCGACGTGCTCGTGATGACGGCGACGCCCATCCCGCGCTCGCTCGCCATGACCGTCTACGGCGACCTCGACGTGTCCGTCATAGACGAACTTCCGCCCGGCCGCACGCCGATCAAGACGGTCGTCGTCGGCGAAGACCAGCGCGCCGGAGTTTATAAAGGCGTCGAGCGGGAACTCCGCGCGGGTCGTCAGGCTTACATCGTCTATCCGCTTGTCGAAGAATCCGAGAAGATGGACTTGAAGGACGCCACACGCATGTTCGAGCATTTGCGCGACCGCGTCTTTCCCACGTTCAGCATCGGACTCCTGCACGGCAAGATGAAGTCTGCGGAGAAAGAGGAGACCATGCACCGCTTCACGCGCGGCGACGTGCAAATACTGGTCGCGACCACGGTCGTCGAAGTCGGCGTTGACGTGCCGAACGCATCGGTCATGGTCATCGAACACGCCGAACGTTTCGGCCTCTCGCAACTACATCAACTGCGCGGGCGCGTCGGCCGCGGCGCGGAGCAGAGTTTCTGCGTGCTGCTCGCTTCCGACAAACGAACCGCCGTTGCGAAAGAACGTCTCGGCATCATGGAAGAGACGAACGACGGCTTCCGCATCGCCGAAAAAGATTTGGAGATTCGCGGCCCCGGCGAAGTGATGGGCACACGCCAGTCGGGCGTGCCCACCTTTCGCGTCGGCAACCTCGTGCGCGATGTGCGCATTCTGGAAGAAGCGCGCAACGAAGCCGACTACTATCTCTCCTCCGCGCGCCGCCGCACGCGCGAAACCTCCCGCCTCATAGAGCGCGTCCGCGCCGACGCGCGCTTCGGCCTCGCCGCCGTTGGCTAAGTTTTCTTATTCTTTCGATTTCCAGCCAGATCGTGCTAACTTCATTCAAGATCGAGGTGAAACATCATGTCGAGTATTACTACAACTCATGTCGAGCTAGATGAACATGGAGTCGCTTGGATTGAGGGCACACGTGTAAAAGTTATCGAAGTAGCCATTGATAAGATCGTCCATGGCTCAAGCCCCGAAGAGATACATTTTCAATATCCTCACCTGTCTCTAGCCCAAATACATGCGGCTTTGGCTTTCTATTATGACAATCAAGCAGAATTGGATTCAGACATCAAGAGACGTTGGAATGAGGTCGGCGAGCCAGCAACAGATGCCGCCGATATCTCGCTCCGGCAAAAGCTGATGTCGCTGAAAAAGGAGCGCGCCAGTGAGAGTTTATCCACTAGGATGTATCGCAGGCGCAAGGGCAGCGAAACTTGGCACTGGTGTAGTACTTGCTCGACGTGGCCTGAATCAACCTACGAGGAGCAGGCTTCTTCAGTTTCACTCACCGGAGAACGTTGTAATGAGTGTTCTGCCAGAGAGCGATTGGGTAACTGTCTTCCATGAGCGTGAGGCTGTACATGGACGTTCATGTGCGCCGCGCCGTCACGAACGGATTGCGCCTGCGGAATGTGAATGTATTAACAGCTCAGGAGGATGAGGCAGGCGAATTTGACGATCCGCGACTCTTGAGCCGGGCAACTGAGTTGGGACGGATTCTGTTCACACAGGACGATGATTTATTGCGCGAAGCAAGAAGGCGACAGCAAAGCGGCGAGACTTTTGCTGGAGTTATTTACGGTCATCAATTAAACGTTTCCGTCGGTCAGTGTATCGATGATTTGGAATTGATAGCTCAAGTTTCAGAGACGGACGAGTGGGTAAATCGGCTTTTATATTTACCCTTGAAATAGCATAAGTTCTAAACATCGCTTTGTAATCAAGTAAACACTCTGAACTCACCATAAATAATCTCCGTATCGTGAGAATCATCGCCGGACAATATCGCGGGCGCGTGTTGAAGAGTCCGCCCTCCATGCAGATTCGCCCGACCTCCGACCGCCTGCGTGAGACGCTCTTTAACGTCCTCGCCCCGCGCATCGAAGGGGCGCGTTTCCTAGACCTCTGCGCGGGTTCGGGCGCGGTCGGCATCGAGGCGATTTCGCGCGGGGCGTCGTTCGTCACCTTCGTTGATCGCTCGCGCAAGATGTGCGGCCTCGTCGAGGCGAATCTAGACCTGTGCGGCGTCCCCGAAGAGTTGACGGAGGTTGCTCTCAGCGAGGCCGCGGACTTTTTGCGACGCGCGGAGGGGCGCGCTGTCACGCCCTACGACATAGCCTTTCTCGATCCGCCTTACGCCATTGACTATGCCCCGCTCCTCGAACTTTTCGGCGCGCGCACCCCCACGCTGCTCGCAGAAGGCGGCATACTGATCGTAGAGCATCATCACAAGACCACGCTCAGGGATGCGGTCGGCGGCATCCGGCGCTGGCGCATCCTGAAGCAGGGAGATTCCGCCTTGAGTTTCTACGAGGCGGAAGGAACGGAATGATTCAGGCTGGCCGCCTCCAAGTTGAACGTTACGCGCGGAAGCAATAGACTAACTTTTAATCGGCACTTTAATCATGCTTGTACTCGGAATCGAAAGCTCTTGCGATGAGACGGCGGCGGCAATCGTGCGCGACGGGCGCGTGATGGAGTCGTCTGTCATCTCATCGCAAATCGAGACGCACAAACGCTTCGGCGGCGTCGTGCCTGAGCTCGCCTCGCGCGAACACCTGGACAAGATCGTGCCTGTCGTCGAAGAGGCGTTTGTGCGCGCGGGCGTCGGGAAGCGAGAGATCGACGGCATCGCGGTGACGCAGGGGCCGGGGCTGGTGGGTTCTCTGCTCGTCGGCCTCTCGTACGCGAAGGCGATGGCGTTCGCGCTCGACAAGCCGCTCGTCGGCGTCAATCATATCGAGGGGCACATTTATTCGGTGGTCTTCGAGAACCCGCCGATTGAATATCCGGCCTTCGCGCTCGTCGTGTCGGGCGGCCATACGAATTTGTTCCTCGTGCCCGCGCCCGGCAAGTACAAGGTGCTCGCACGCACGCGCGACGATGCGGCGGGCGAAGCCTTCGACAAGGTGGCGAAGATGTTGGGGCTGGGTTATCCCGGCGGCCCCATCATCGAGCGTCTGGCACGCGAGGGCGACGCGCGCGCCGTGCCCTTCAGCGTGCCGCGCATGGGCGACGGGTTGCCGGATTTTAGTTTCAGCGGACTCAAGACCGCCGTCTCGAAGTACGTGCGCGAAAGCGGCATGCAACCCGTCGCCGAAGGCGAGACGCCCGCGCAGCCGGTGAAAGATTTGGCCGCGAGTTTTCAAAGCGTGGTCGTGCGCTCGCTCGTCGGCACGACGGAGAAGCTGGCCGTCGAACACCGGCCGCGGACGCTCATCGTCGCGGGCGGCGTCGCCTGTAACGGCGCACTCAGAGACGCGGCCGACGCGGCGGGCGCGCGCCTCGGCGTTCCGGTCTATTTCCCTTCGCGCCATCTCTCGACCGACAACGCCGCGATGATCGCCGCCGCCGGGACGGTCAAACTTCAAGCCGGAGAGCGCGCCGACCTCGACCTCAACGCAGACGTGTCGCTGCGCCTCGGCAACCTCGACGCCGCAGAAGACGCCGCGCGCCGCGGCCACATCCGGTATAGAAAGGGATGAGGGATGAGGGATGAATGAAGAAAAGCACTCAACGTAAATGAGTGGTTTCTTTATTCATCCCTCATCCCTCATCCCTCATCCTTTCCTTTCATCCCTCATCCCTAAACTAAAAGCCGCCTGACCCGTGAAGGCCAAGCGGCTCTTTGTTGCCGGAGAGTGTGCGAGGGGACGCCCACAAGGGACGCCTCCATCTCACCGACGAACTCGTTCGTTTATGATTACTACGGCTGGTTTCCCGCCACCATCTCCCTGACTTCGATGTTCTTCGCGAACTTGACCGGCTTCTCTTCGTCGAGCGTGATCGTCACCACGTCGTCCACGCGCAGGTCTTTGGTGTGAACGTACTGCTTGCCGCGCTTTACCTGCGTGTTGACCTGGCAGACGGAAATGACGTGTTCGACTCCTTCTCGCGTCACCACGGAAATGCGCTCGTCGCTCACTTCCACCACACGGACATTAACCAGACGCCCCTCCGTGTCGTTGTCGTCCATGCTCGCCGCCTGAGCGACGTTCGCCCCAAGCATGAGCATTACAGCCAGAGCACCCAGAATCGTGCGGTTGAATGTTTTCATCTTCTTTAACTCCCGTCGCCACATCTGTTTTGGGAGAGACGCGGTTAACAGTTCGCAGCGACGTATAAAGCAAGCATTGTGCCTCTCATGCGTTTAGACGCGGCACGGCGAACTTTGGGGCAAAATACCCGAAAAATTGCCCCTGTGTCGCGGTCGCCCTGAAATTTTGCTGACTGTTTGCCGTCCGTATTGTTACGCGACAACGCGGACAGATGTATCGTTGCAAAACGCTCGACTCGCGCGCGTTACGCCGCGCCGGGTGATGCGGCGAGCGTGCGAAGGGGTCGCACGAGCCGCACCGATGTTTCAACTCGTGAGAAAAGACGAGGCCGCCCCTTCGCGTGAACGGGCGGCCTGTGCTGGGAATAGGGATTCGGATTAGCCGAAGATGTCGCGGACGCGGTCTATGAGTCCCTTGTCTTCTAGGTCGTGGTCTTCGATCTTGGAGAGTTCTTCGAGGAGGCGACGCTGTTCGCGCGTGAGCGTGGTTGGCGTCCGCAGCGCGACTGAGACGAAGAGGTCGCCGTGTCCGCGCCCGCCGAGCACCGGCATGCCGTGGCCTTTGAGACGAAAGACCGTGCCTGTCTGTGTGCCCGCCGGAATCTTCAAAGGCTGTTCGCCGTTCAGCGTCTTCACCATGATCTCCGAGCCGAGCGCGGCCTGCGCGAACGTCACCGGGACGGCCGCGTAAAGATTGCTGCCCTGCCGCTCGAACTGCTCGTGCTCTTTGACGTGGATGACGACGTAGAGGTCGCCGGCAGTGCCGCCCTGCGTGCCGCCCTCGCCCTCGCCCGTGATGCGCAGACGCGACCCGGTCTCGACACCGGCCGGGATTTTCACTTCCATCTGCCGCTCGCGTTCCACACGCCCCGCGCCCTTACACGTCTCGCAAGGGTTCTTGATGATGCGACCCGTGCCGCGACACGCGCCGCACGTGCGCGCGACGGAGAAGAAGCCCTGTTGATAACGCACCTGTCCCGCGCCGCTGCACGTCGCGCAGGTCTCCGGCTGCGTGCCGGTTTTCGCGCCCGTGCCCGTGCAAGTCTCGCAGGTCTCAAGCCGCGGGATGCGCAGTTGCGCCGTCATCCCTTCCGCCGCTTCTTCGAGCGTGATCTCAAGGTCATAGCGCAAGTCTGCGCCGCGCTGCGCGCTCGAACGCCGCCCGCCCGCGCCCCCTGCGCGCCCGCCGAACACGTCGCCGAAACCGAAGAGGTCGCCGAGGATGTCTTCGATGCCGCCGCCGAAGCCCTGCGCGCCCCAGTTCGCACCCGCGCTGTTGGAGACGCCCGCGTGACCGAAGCGGTCATAACGCGCGCGCTGCTCCGCATTCGAGAGCACGCCGTAAGCCTCCGCCACTTCCTTGAACGTCTCTTCCGCCGCCGCGTCGCCCGGATTTTTATCGGGATGATAACGGATCGCCAGACGCTTGTATGCGCTCTTCAACTCCTGTTCGGTCGCGTTGCGCCCGACGCCTAAAATTTCGTAATAGTCCTTTTTGCTCATAAGTCGAAAATAGTAAATCGTGAATCGTAAATCGTGAATAGAAAGAACTGGTTTTATCTATTCACGATTTACGATTCACGATTTACGTCTTTATAAATATCAACCTGGATCGTTGCTGTTCGTGACGATGGTGCCTGCGGCCGGGGTCGCGCCGCCGAGCATCGCGTTTGTGAGTACGGACGCAATGCGCTCGACATCGGCGAGCGCGCGCCGGATTTGATCTTCGTCCGTGGACTCCACTGCATCCGCGCTTTCGCTGAAAACGCGCACGGCGTCCTGTCGCTCATCGGCGGAGAGCGCGGCGGATAATTCTTTAAACGTTCGCTGCGTGTTGCGCAAAAGGCTGTCGAGCCGGTTGCGCGTGTGGATCAATTCTTTCGCGCGCTGATCCTTACTGGCGGAAGTGGCGGCTTCCGCAATCAGGGTGTCGATCTCGTCCGGGTTCAAACCGGAAGTCGGCGTGATGCGCATCTGCTGCTGTCGTCCCGTCGCCTTCTCCTGCGCCGACACGCTCAGCAGGCCGCTCGCGTCCACTTCAAAGCTCACCTCGATCTGCGCCGCCCCGCGCGGCCCCGGCGGAATCCCCACCAACTCGAACTTGCCGAGCGAGCGATTGCCCTGCGCGATCTCGCGCTCGCCCTGCAACACGTGAATCTCCACGCTCGATTGATTGTCCGCGACAGTCGTAAAGGTCAAACTGCTCTTCAGGGGAATCGTCGAATTGCGCTCGATGAGTTTGGTGAAGAGACCGCCGCGTGTCTCCAGACCGAGCGAGAGCGGGAGCACGTCGAGCAGCACGATGTCTTTCACTTCGCCCGTCAGCACGCCGCCCTGAATGGCCGCGCCCATCCCGACCACTTCGTCCGGGTTGATCTCCGACGAAGCCTCGCGCCCGAAAATCTCCTTCACCGTGCGCGCGATGATCGGCGAGCGGGTCTGTCCGCCGACGAGCAACACCTTATCAATGTTGTTCGGTTGCAGCTTCGCGTCCCAGAGCGCTTTCTGACACGGCTCGATGGTCTGTTCCACGAGGTCTGCGACGAGTTCCTCGAAGGTGCCGCGCGTGAAGGTCTTGCTGAAATGCTTCGGCCCGGAGGCATCGGCGGCGATGAAGGGCAGGTTGATGTTCGTCTCGGTCAGCGAAGAGAGCTCGCACTTGGCGCGCTCGGCAGCCTCTTTCAGACGCTGGAGGGCGAGACGGTCTTCGCGCAAATTGATGCCCGTCTCTTCGCGAAACTGTTCGACCATCCAGTTAATGATCCGCTCATCGAAATCCTCTCCGCCGAGGAAAGTGTTGCCCGATGTGGAGAGCACCTCGAAGACGCCGTCGTTCATTTCGAGGATGGACACGTCGAACGTACCCCCGCCCAGATCATAGACGACGATGCGCTCGGAGGCCGAGCGGCCGAGACCGTAAGCGAGCGCGGCGGCGGTCGGCTCGTTGATGATGCGTTCGATGCGCAGACCGGCGATCTTGCCTGCGTCTTTCGTCGCCTGCCGCTGCGAGTCGTCGAAGTAGGCGGGCACGGTGACGACGGCCTCGGTGATCGCTTCGCCGAGAAAATCTTCGGCGGCGGCCTTGAGGCGTTGCAGCACGATGCCGGAGATTTCCTGCGGACTGTAGACGCGACCCTGCACGCGAATGCGCGCGTCGCCGTTCTGCGAATCGGTGATCTCGAAGGGCGTGGTTTCGAGCGCGCGCTGCACTTCCGGCGAGTCGAATTTACGACCGATGAGACGCTTGACCGCGTAGACGGTGTTGGCGGCGTTGGTCACCGCCTGCCGCTTGGCGATCTGCCCGACGAGCCGCTCGCCCTTGTCCGTGAACCCGACGACCGAGGGCGTTGTGCGTCCGCCTTCCTTGTTCGGAATGATCTGCACCGCGCCGCCTTCCAAGACGGCCACGCAGCAGTTCGTCGTCCCCAAATCTATGCCGATAACTTTGCCCATAACTTTTTTAAGTGATGAGTGATGAGTGATGAGTTAAAACCTCTTCTCACTCAACACTCATCACCC
>DASVPS010000290.1:0-4776 GCA_036389555.1 Pyrinomonadaceae bacterium | reverse complement strand
GGGCAACAGGTCCTTCATGCTCGCGACCTTCTTCTCGGAGATGAGAAGGTAGGCGTCCTCGAGCTTGGCTTCCATGCGCTCGGGGTCGGTCACGAAGTAGGGCGACAGGTACCCGCGGTCGAACTGCATCCCCTCGACGACTTCGAGCGCCGTCTCCATCGTGCGCGACTCTTCGACCGTGATGACGCCGTCCTTGCCGACCTGCGACATCGCTTCCGCGATCAACTCGCCGATGGTGCGGTCGCCGTTCGCCGAAATCGTCCCGACCTGCGCGATCATGTCGCCCTTGACGGGCTTCGCCATGCGCTCGATCTCTTCCGTCGCGCGCTTGACCGCCTTGTCAATGCCGCGCTTCAAGGCCATCGGGTTTGCGCCCGCCGCCACCGTCTTCACGCCCTCGCGGAAGATCGACTGCGCGAGCACGGTCGCCGTCGTCGTGCCGTCGCCCGCGATGTCCGAGGTCTTCGACGCCACTTCGCGCACCATCTGCGCGCCCATGTTTTCGAGCGAGTCTTTCAACTCGATCTCTTTCGCCACCGTCACGCCGTCTTTCGTGATCGTGGGCGAGCCGAATTTCTTATCCAGGACGACGTTACGCCCCTTCGGGCCGAGTGTGATCTTCACTGCATCGGCAAGCTGGTTGACGCCGCGCAGGATGGCCGCGCGCGACTCCTCGCCGTGAATTACTTGTTTCGCCATAAGTCTTTATCTCCTCAAATTAATTCTTAATCCTCAATTAACAAAAAAGAGCGGCCGCGCGTTCTCCTCTGGAGGGAACTACTTGCCGCTTTTCTTGCCGCCGCCGGCCTGTGCGCCCGCGCGCGCGATGATGCCGAGAATGTCGTCCTCGCGCATGATCAAGAATTCGTCGCCGTCGAGCTTGATCTCCGAGCCGCTGTACTTGCCGAACAGCACGCGGTCGCCAACCTGCACGTCCAAAGTCTGGCGCGTGCCGTCGTCCTTGTACTTGCCTTCGCCGACGGCGATCACTTCGCCTTCCTGCGGTTTCTCTTTCGCGCTGTCCGGGATGATGATCCCGCCGCGCACCTGCTCGCCTTCTTCAATCCGCTTCACGATCACACGGTCTTGGAGGGGTCTGATGTTTATCGCCATAGAAAACTACTCCTTTCAGATTTCACCGAAAATTTCAGGGTGTTTTGATTGCAAAAAAATCAATCGGTAGAACTTGTTCTCGCCTGCGCCGGAGGACGCGCGCCGCGAGATTGCCCGTTCGGCCTATGTTGCATAACTTAATAAGGCCACTTTCTGGCACTCTCCGCAAGCGAGTGCTAAGCATATGGCAAGTCGGACGAACTTGTCAACAGGCAACGCCAAAATCTGAGCATGACACACTCAGATGTCGGCGAAATGCCTGCGGTTCTTAGCTTTCTGGGGTGGTTTCAGGGAGTTTTGGCTAGCGCGTGCGGCGCGCGGCGGGTTTGCCGGAACCGGCGCGCGCTTTGGTGCGTGCGGCGGAGAGAGAGCGTTCCTGCGTGCGATAGTTGGCGACGCGCTTGGAGAGCGTGTTGCGGTGTATGCCGAGCGTGGCGGCGGTGCGCGAGAGGTGTTCTTTGTGGCGTGCGAGCGCTTTCTGGATGTAGAGCTTTTCAAATTCGGCGACGGCTTCGTCGAGCATGATCTGGCCGTCCAACATTTCGTCTATCAACGCTTCGAGGCGTGTACGCATCTGCATGTCTTCTCCAAAATAGTCTTTTAGTTAAAGTCTCAATCCCGCGTGGATTTCGGCAAACGATAAAATATTCAAGACGTGAGACGCCTGTACTCGACCTCGAAGCGCGCGCGCACGTCGGCTGAAGTCAGCCACGAAATCAACTTCGCGCCCTCGGCCAGAGCGGGCGCGGTGCGCGCCTCCTCGACCGTCTCCAGGCGCACGGGAAATGCCGTCAGCGCCAGATAGATCACACAGCACACGAGCATCCCGCGCGCGAATCCGAACAAAGCCCCGAGCGCCCGATCCATCCATTCGAGCCGCGCGCGCTTGAGGCTCCCTTTCAACAACTGACCGGCCGCAAAGCCGAGCGCGAGCGCGAAGGCTACGATCAAAAGAAACCCCCACGCATTCGCGGCCGCGTTCGACTCGACCACGTTCAACGCGCGCAGCAAAGACCCGGCCGTCTCATAACCTCGCGTGGCAAGGACGACCCCGACGAGCATCGCCACCGTCGCGACGAGCGCGCGCACGAACCCGCGCAGTGCGCCCGCGACGAGCGAAGCTCCCACGAGCGCGAGCACGATCAAGTCGAATAAAGTCATTTCAAAACAGAGGTCAGAGGCTAGAGGTCAGAGGTCAGTGAAAGACAAGCACTGATTCTTAACTAACCTCCGACCTCTCACCTCTGACCTCTGCCTTTCACAATTCGCTGCCGGTGAGAAGCCGGAAGGCTTCCAGATAGCGCGCCGTGGTGGCTGCGGCGACTTCTGCCGGAAGCGGCGGCGCGGGCGGTCGTTTGTCCCAGTCGAGCGTTTCGAGATAATCGCGTACGAACTGTTTGTCGAAGGAGGCTTGCGCGCGCCCCGGCTCATAGCTGTCTAGCGGCCAGAAGCGCGAAGAGTCGGGCGTCAGAGCCTCGTCGATCAAGATGATCTGCCCTTCGGCGTCCAGCCCGAACTCGAACTTCGTGTCGGCGATGATGATGCCGCGCGCGCGCGCGTAGGTTTCGGCCTCGGCGTAGAGGGCGAGGGACGTGGCGCGAAGTCGCTCGGTCGTCTCTGCGCCGACTACTTCCGTCATGCGCGCCTCGCTGATGTTTTCGTCATGACCCGTCTCGGCTTTCGTGGCGGGCGTGAAAATGGGTTCGGGGAGTTGCGCGGATTCGCGCAGTCCTGCGGGCAATTTGTGGCCGCAGATTTCTCCTGTGCGCAGGTAATCCTTCCAACCCGACCCTGCGAGATAGCCGCGCACGACGCACTCGACGGGGAACACTTCCGTGCGGCGGACGATCATCGAGCGGCCGCGCAGGGCGGCGGCGTGCGCGCGTAGGCTCTCCGGCATCTGTTCGATGTCGGTTGTCAGCAAGTGGTTTTTGGTGATGTGTTCGAGCTGCGTGAACCAGAAGCGTGAGAGCGCGGTGAGGACTTCGCCTTTGCGCGCGATCTGCGTGGGGAGGATGCAGTCGAAGGCGGAGATGCGATCAGTGGCGACGATGAGGAGGCGCTCGGCATCAACGGCGTAAACGTCGCGCACTTTGCCGCGTCGCACCAACCGGAGACCTTCGAGGGAGGTTTCGCTGACAGTAGCAGGGAGGGACATGGAGTCTCACTTTGCGGCCGGGTTGGTCGTCTCTCGACTGAAGCGCGCTCGCTCGCGCGAGCGGGGATTGTGCTCGCGCCCCGCCACTTTGTCAAGAACTATGAAGAGAGGTTAGAGGTTAGAGGTTAGAGGTCAGTGAAAAGAGAAGAACTGATTCTTAACTGACCTCTAACCTCTAACCTCTGACCTCTGCTTTTAACGCTTCCCGCAGGCGACGGATTTGGGTGGCGTGGTCGTGCGCGTGGGCGGCGTAGACTTCGAGCCAGGTGTCTACGGTGTAGCGCGTGTGTTCGGGATGCGTGCCTTCGCGCGCCCAGTCTGCGTCGGAGAGGTGCGGGAGAAGTTGGGCGGACGTGGCGCGCGCGGCGCGAAAGGCTTCGAGGGCGGGGGCGATGTCGCGCGTGTTGTAGTTGAGCCGTGCGGCGTAGGCGTCTTGATCGTAAGCCTGTATGACGGGGCGGTCTTCGGTGAGGAGCTGGCGCAGGCGTATGGCGGCGCGCATTTCGCTGTCGGCGAGATGGTGTACGATCTCGCACGCGCTCCATTTGCCGGGGAGCGGCCGGGCGGTCAGTTGGTCGCCGGGGAAGTCTGCGAGGGCGCGTTGCACCTCGTCGAAGCCGGCCTCGTATCGGGCGATCAGTTCGTGTCTGTCGGCGGGAGTCATGGTCGTCTACCTCTCAATTAAAGTTGGGCAAAACGTGTGTCGGAAAGCGGCGGGCGGGTGCGCCGGAACCGTGCATTTAAATTTAGCCGGAGCGAGACAGCGCCCGTGCGGGCGACGTTCAAACTGCGCCGGGTGAATTCATAACCTTATCGCCGCCGGGGAAACTGTGGCAAGCCCTCGCCGCCGTGCGCGCCGCGACAGGCATCCGGAAGGGGCGCGCATGGCAACTTATTGCTTGAGTTTGTGGCGGTTGTCCTGCTATATTCTCAGTAGCCGTGCGGGCAGTGTCCGTCCGGCATACTGTATCACTGAGTGATCCCACTAGGTTCCTGCGCTAAAAACTACAGCCCTGATGTCAACTAAACCCGCTGCCAACAATCCGCGCGCCAGAGAAGCAGAAGGCGAAGAGCCGGAGTCTGTTGACCGCAAATTGTCGCTTCTCGTGATCGAAGACGACGAGAACATTTCGACCGCGATCAGCGAATATTTCTCGAAAACGGGCTACAACGTGAGGAGCGCGGCCGATGGAGTGGCGGGTGTGGAGTCGGCCTTGCAGGATCACCCGGACGCGATCATCCTCGACCTGATGCTGCCGAAAATGGACGGACTCGCCGTCTGCCGCGAACTGCGGGAGAAAGCCCCTTACATTCCGATCCTCATGTTGACGGCCAAGGACGACGTGGTTGATAAAGTGCTCGGCTTAGAGATGGGCGCGGACGATTACATCACCAAGCCCTTCAACCTGCGCGAACTCGACGCGCGCATCAAGAGCGTTCTGCGGCGCGTGCAGGCCGCTTCCCGCACGCAGAGCGGGGGCGACGAAGCGCCGATTCTGCGCGGC
>DASVPS010000289.1:0-28625 GCA_036389555.1 Pyrinomonadaceae bacterium | reverse complement strand
CTTCGTGCCGCCGCCCGTGCCTGTGTTCTGGCCGCCCGTGCGAGCCGCGCCGCCGCCGCCCTTCTTCGCGCCGCCGCCACCGTGCAAGCCCTTGCCCGCGCCGCCGCCGCCCGCGCCTTTCGCGCCGCCCTTCGTGGCCGCGCCTTTACTGGCCGAACCGCTGCCGCTCTGTCCGCCCTGCGTGCCGCCGCCCTTGTTCTTCCGACCAGCCGCGCCGCCTTTGTTCGCTCCGTCTGTGCGACTGCCGCCGCCCGCGCGCGACGCACTCGCACCGCTCGCGCCCTTCGCGCCGCCCTGCTTGGCCGTGCCTGACGTGCCGCCGCCACCACCACCGCTGCCGCCACGCGCCGACGAACTGCCGCCGCCGCCACTGCCACGGCCGCCACCCGAAGACGAACCGCCGGAACTGCCTGCGCCTCGGCCACGCGACGCACCGCCGCCGCCGGTCACGCCGGTCGCGCGCCCGATGGCCGTGCCGCCGTGTGCTCCCTCGACGCCCGCGTTATCGCCGCCGCCCGCATCATTCGCGTCGTCACCGCCGTCACCGCCGCCGCCACTCTCGCCCGCCGCGCGCGCGTCCGCACGCTCGGCCGCATCCAGACGCCCGTTGTCCACAACGGGTTCGCGGTCGCTCTGGGCGTCGGTCGAGTTGCCGCCCCCGCCGCCGCCTCCCGTCGCAGTGTCGTCGCCGCTACTACTGCGGTCGCCAATAGTGATGCCGCTCGTCAGGTCGTCCCTGTCGTCGCCATTCCCGCCGTTCGCTTGTTCAGCCATCGCTTTGCTCCTTGTTCTGATGTGAAGAGGCGAGACCCCGCGTGCGGAGTCCGGCCTTTAAGATTCCCTGCCCGGAGATATTAATTTCGCGCTGCGATTTGCGCGGGAGCATAGCACAACTTTCCGCGCCCGCGTGCAACTCTTTACGCTCCCGCCGCGCTAAAATTCTTCGGCCACCGCACGCGCCGCCGGTTGCCCGCGCTGTCCGGCGGGCGTTATAACTAGCAGGAGTTTGCTGCAAAAAATTACACACATGGAACCGCTCTCTTCCGCGCTCGCCGTCCTGACGGCCATGATCACGCCCGCCGTGCTCATCTCGGCGTGCGGCGCGCTCATCCTGTCAACTTCGACGCGCCTCGGTCGCGTCGTGGATCGCGTGCGCGCCCTCTCGGATCGCTTCGAGGAACTGGCCGCGACGGGCGGCGAAGACCTCGCCCTCTTTGAAGAACGCCGCGCCATGATGTTCAACCAACTCGACAAGCTGACGAGCCGCGCGCGCATACTCCAGCGCAGCATGACCGTCTTCTACGTCGCGCTCGGCCTCTTCGTCGCAACGAGCGTCGCCATCGGCGTCGTCGCCTTCGTCGGCGCGCGCTACAGTTTCATCCCCGTAGTGATGGGTCTCGTCGGCGCGTCGTTTCTCTTCTACGGCAGCATGACCCTCATCTTCGAGGCGCGTCTCGCCGTCGCCTCGCTGCGCGCGGAGATGGACTTCATCTGGCAACTCGGCAAACACTTCGCGCCCTCGGAACTCGCCGCGCGCCACACCAGCCCGCACTATCGCCTCAGAGTCAAACCAAGGCCATGATGACACAGACCACACAGACGCCTTCATACCTCGCCCTCTTAGAGACGGGCGAACTACGCGCCCGCGTCGAGGCGCTCGAAGCCCTGCTCGCGCGCTGCACCGTCTGCCCGCGCGACTGTTTCAACAACCGTCTGGAAGGTGAGATCGCCGCCTGCTATTCCGGCCGCCTTCCCGTCGTCTCCTCCTACACCGCCCACTTCGGCGAAGAGCCGGCGCTGAGCGGCACGCACGGCGCGGGCAACATCTTTTTCGGCAACTGCAACCTGCGCTGCGTCTATTGCCAGAACTATCAAATCTCGCAGACGCACCGCGAGCAGATCAAAAACGAGGTGACGCACGAACGCCTGGCCGAGATGATGCTCGAACTACAGGCGCGCGGCTGCCACAACATCAACTTCGTCTCGCCCACACACTTTGCTCCGCAGATGGCGCGCGCCATACTCGTCGCCGCCGAACAGGGCTTGCGGCTGCCCATCGTCTACAACACGAACGCCTACGACTCGCTGGAAGTCCTGCGTCTGCTCGACCGGATAGTTGACGTGTACCTCCCCGATCTCAAGTACGCGGATTCAGGCGACGGCTACACCTACTCGAAAGTTCAAGACTACACGGAACACGCGCGCCGCGCCCTCACAGAGATGTACCGGCAGACGGGCGACGAGTTGAGGTTTGACGATGAAGGCTTGCTCAAGCGCGGCCTCGTCGTGCGCCTCCTGGTTTTGCCGAACGATCTGGGCGGCATACGCGAGTCGTTGGAATGGATCAGAAACGCGCTCAGCCCGCGCGTCGCCGTCTCGCTGATGGCGCAGTATTACGCGACGAACCGCGCCGCCACCGACGAACGCTACACGCTGCTCTCGCGCCGCATCACCGAAACCGAGTGGATGCGCGCCGTCGCCGCGCTCGAAGAATTGGGAATGGAAGAGGGCTGGATGCAGGAGTACGACGGCGCTTCGCATTACTATCGCCCCGACTTCACCGACAGCGAGACGCCGTTCAAAGACATCAGAGACTTTACGACGGCGACGGGTAACGAGTAACAGGTGATGAGTAATGAGTGATGAGTAATGAGTGATGAGTAATGAGTAACAAGTGACGAGTAACAGGTGACAGGTCGGAAGCCGACGAATGACCAGCTCTTTCATCTTCGCAGCCTTTTTCGACAATACAGACCCCGGCGCGGGTGGCTGGATCGTCCTTGCCATATGGTTCGTCCTGTTTGTCCTCGGTCTCAACACGATCTTCTTTATCTTGCGCCGTCTCTGGCGACGCAGGCGCGGCCGGGGCGACATCCGGCACGGAGAAAAGCGAGCATGAGTAGAACGAAGGAAGCGACGGCGGCAATCGGCTCGCAAGCGCCCGACTTCATCCTGCACGACACGCAGGGCGCGGAGTGGCAGTTGTCCGCGCAGCGCGGGCGCGTCGTCGTGCTGCTGTTCTATCCCGGCGACGCGACGCCCGTGTGTACGAAGCAACTCTGCTCTGTGCGCGACAACTGGGAGAGTTACGCGGAGACGGGCGCGGAGGTCGTCGGCATCTCGACCGACACGGTGGAGTCGCACCGTAAATTCACAGACGAGCACCAACTGCCGCTGCGCCTTCTGGCCGACACGGAGGGGAAAGTTCACAAGGCCTACGAGGCGAGTTCATGGTTTCCCGGCCGGGCGGCGCGCGCCGTCGTCGTGGTTGACGCCGAAGGGATCATTCGCTATCGAAAGGTCGAAGCCGTCTCGCTCTTTCGCCCGCGCGATGCCGAAATCATCGAGGCGATTCGCGCCGCGCAGGAGAAGCGTTCCTGAAGTTCGTGCGGCGCACACACACGCGCGCGCCCGCGCATTTATCATCAGTAGATTTTCAAGCAAGGAGAATTTTCGATTATGGCAGATCAGATCAAATGCAAACACTGCGGCCAGCAGCGTCCGGCGCTCGGCTATGCGCCGTTCCCGAACGAGATCGGGCAGCAGGTCGGGGCGGAAATCTGCCAGCCGTGCTGGCAGGAGTGGCTTCAGAAGCAGAGCCAGATCATCAATCACTACGGCCTCGACCTGACCAACCCCGACGCGCAAAACTTCCTCTTCGATAACATGAAGGGATACCTCTTCAACGAAGCCCCGCAGCAGACCGCGCAGATCGACACGTCGAAGGAAGGCACGGTCAAATGGTAGGGATGAGGGAGATCGAAGGGATGAGGGATGAGGGATGAATAAAAGAAAGCACTCACTTGCTTAAATGCTTTCTTTCATCCCTCATCCCTCCGCCCTCATCCCTTCATTTCATCCCTTCGTTTCCCTTGCGTCTTTCCCGGCGCAATGGTAAATATGCGTGCGCTAAAACTAATTCCCCTGATCGCCAGAGAAAGAAAGCTGCCCCGCCGTCAGCGCCGTTTTGCGCCGACGCACGCGGGCGCGATCCTGTCATTTCGCCCCGCGCGGGGCGTCCGGCGCTCAGGGCACTGGCAAGACTGTATACTTTTCACAGGAGCGAACAACGAATATGAAGAAACTTGCGACTCTCATCGCACTGGCCGCGCTGGCAGCCGGATGCTCATCCACCGACAATACCAACACGGCGGCCAACGGCAACAAGGCCGTCGTCGTCAATAACAACGCCAACAATGCCAACAATGCCAACGCCTACGGCGCCAACGCCAACGCGAACACGGCCAACCGCCGCGCCTACAACGCGAACATCACCGAGGCCGACTACGACCGCGACAAAGATCGTTACGGGCGCGAGGCCAAAGATGCGGGCGAGACCATCGGCTCGGGTTTGAAAGACGGCTATCTCTGGGTGAAGACCAAGGGCTCGCTTGCGGCCGTCGACGATTTGAGAGATTCGACCATCAATGTTGACGTGAACGACGGCGTGATCACGCTGCGCGGCAACGTCGCGACCCCGGCGCAGAAGGCCGCCGCAGTGAAAACCGCCAACGGTATTGACGGCAAGAAGAGCGTCAAAGACGAACTCAAAATTTCCGCCGACGGCGCGGCGAACACCAACAAGTCTGGCGCGCACGGCAACGCCAACCATTAAACTTTCGCGCCGCGAGCGTCTCACTGGTCAGACGCATTTGAACGAAGCAGCGGCGCGTGCGAATCAACAACGCACGCGCCGCCTTTTGTTTTGACCGGGCGCTCTCTCCCGGTCGTTTGAAAGTTGTGCTCAGGCGCGCGCCGCCTCTGTTGAAACTTTGGGGCGCGTGCTTCCGTAACAGGACGAGCCTCCGGCAGTCAAACAAGGTAAGCCCCGCGCCCCGGCCGCTCGCCGTGCGCGCCCGACTCGCCGGTCGCGACCCTCTTCTTTTTCGTCTTTAACAATTTGTGCGCCGCTTCGCGCGTCCGCCGACTTCGGAGCCGGACGCGCGCCGCCGCCCTTTGACTTTCACACCGAAGGCAGAAACGATCATGCGAACTCTACCTGCACGGCGGCCACGCGCCGCGTCCGTCCTTTCTCTCGCGCTCGCCGTCGCGCTCATCGTTGCTTTTGTCGCGTCGCCGCTGTTGTTCGAGCGAGCCGCACGCGCGCAGCGCAGCGCGATTGACACCTACGCCATCACGGGCGCGCGCATCGTCCCGGTCTCCGGCGCGGAGATACCGCGCGGCACGCTTGTCATCAGGAACGGCCTCATCGCCGCCGTCGGCGCGAACGTCGCCGCGCCGCCGGACGCGCGCATCATTGACGGCACGGGGCTGTCGGTCTATCCCGGCCTGATCGACGCCAACACCAATCTAGGCATGCCCGCCACGCCACAACAACCGCGCCCGGCAACCGGCGGCGGAGGCGTGGCCGCTCTGCTCGCCGCACAGCAGCAGCCGACGCCCGCCGTCTCTTCGCCCAACTCTTCGCAGCCCGTTGGCCTGCAACCCGAAATTCTCGCGGCCGACGTGGTGCGCCCCGGCGGCGAGCAGATCGAGGCGGCGCGGGGTGCTGGGCTGACCGCCGCCCTGACCGCGCCGCGCGAAGGCATCTTCATGGGGCAGTCGGCCGTCATCAACCTCTCGGGCGAGACGCCGCAAGCCATGATCGTGCGTTCGCCCGTCGCGCTCCACATCGGCTTCACGCCGCTGCGCACGGGCACGTATCCGGGATCGCTCCTTGGCGTCTTCGCCGCCATCCGCCAGATGATGCTCGACGCGCAACGTTACCGCGAGGCTAACGCGGTTTACGAGAAAAGCCCGCGCGGGTTGCGCCGTCCCGATCAGGACAAGTCGCTCGCCGCGCTGCTCCCGGTGCTCTCGCGCCAGATGCCGGTCGTCATGTACGCCGACCGGCAGCGCGAGATCGAACGCGCTCTAGACCTCGCGCAGGAATTCAATTTGCGCCTCGTCATCGCGGGCGGCGCGGAGAGTTGGCGTGTGGCCGAACGCCTCGCGGCGGCGAAAGTGCCCGTGCTGCTCTCTCTGAACTACCCGCGCCGCACGACCGCCGAGACGCCCGAGGCTGATCCCGATCCCGTGCGCGTCCTGCGCGAGCGCGTGGACGCGCCGAAGACCGCGGGCAGGCTTGCCGCGGCGGGCGTCCGCTTCGCCTTTCAGTCCGGCGGCCTCCAGAACATGTCCGACTATCTCGGCAACGTCTCGAAGTCGCTCGACAACGGGCTGGCGCGCGACGAGGCCGTGCGCGCCTTGACCCTGCGCGCGGCGGAAATCTTAGGCGTCGAAGATCAACTCGGCACGATTGAGGTCGGCAAGATCGCGAACCTGACCGTCACGCGCGGCGACCTGTTCGCACGCGACCGACGCATCACGCACGTCTTCATAGACGGCCGCCCCGTTGATCTCAAACCCGCGCCCGCAAGCACGGCGGCCGGCGGACAAACTCGCTCGCTCGCCGGCGGGACGTGGACGCTGCGCGTGCAGATTGAAGGTCAGCCCGAACGCTCCCTCACGCTCACGCTCCAACAGGAGACGGAGCGCCTGAGCGGTTCGATTCAGGGCGACTTCGGTTCGGCGCAGATCGCGAACGCATCTGTCGGCGCGACCGGCGATTTCAGGTTCACCGTGCCCATCACTACGGGGACGCAGACCACCGAGGCCAACTTCAACGGCACGATCACCGGCAACGAAATGCGCGGCACGGTCACGACCGTCGGCACGGGCGCGGGCACGTTCAACGGCACGCGCGCCGGAGGCGGCGGCACCACCACCACCACGCCCACGGCGACGCCGACGCCCGCCGCAGGAGACACGACGCCGCCACAAGCAAATTGACGAATGCGGAATGCGGAATGCGGATTAGAAAACAAGTTCTTGCTTTTCAATCCGCATTCCGCATTCCGAAATCCGCATTCTTTCGCTGGAGCTTAATATGAGAAAACTTATTTCACTTTTCGTTACGCTGGCCGTGCTCATCCCGGCGTGGGGCGCTGTCGCGACGCAGGCGCAGCAGCGGCGTCGCGAGGGCACGCGAACTGAAGCGAACGCCGCTGCCGCCGCCACCACGACGGCCTCGGAGACCTTGATTCGCAACGCGACCGTCATCACCGTCTCGCGCGGCACGCTCGCCAATACAGACATCCTGATCCGCAACGGCAAGATCGCCGGTGTCGGTCAAAACCTGAAAGCCGGCGACCGCGCCCGCGTGATCGATGCGACGGGCAAGTACGTCATGCCCGGCATCATTGACGCGCACTCGCACTCGATGTCCGACGCGATCAACGAAGGCACGCTCTCCGTCACTTCGATGGTGCGCATACGCGACATGCTGAACCCGACCGCGCCCAATCTCTACCGCGAACTCGCGGGCGGCGTCACCACGCTCAATCTCCTGCATGGCTCGGCCAACACCATCGGCGGGCAGAACACCGTGGTCAAGATCAAGTATGGCCGCCCCGTCGCCGAGTTCATCTTTCCGGGCGCGCCTCCGGGCATCAAGTTCGCGCTCGGCGAAAACGTCAAGCAGTCGAACCGTACGATCCTGCCCGGCCAGACGCGCCGCTATCCCGCGACGCGCATGGGACAGGAAGAAGTTTTGCGCGACGCCTTCACACGCGCGCGCAACTACAAGCGCACATGGGACGAGCATCGCGCCGCCGTCGCACGCAACGAGCGGAACCTGATCCCGCCGCGCCGCGATTTGCAACTCGAACCGCTCGTCGAAATCCTCGAAGGCAAGCGACTCGTCCACGCACACTGCTATCGCGCCGACGAGATCATCATGATCCTGAACGTCGCAGACGACTTCGGCTTCAAGATCAAGACGCTTCAACACGTGCTCGAAGGCTACAAGGTGGCAAAAGAGATCGCGGCGCACGGCGCGGGCGCATCCTCGTTCGCAGATAGTTGGGGCTACAAGATCGAAGCCTACGACGCCATCCCCCACAACGCGGCGGTGATGACGCGCGCAGGGGTCGTCGTCTCCATCAACTCCGACTCCGACGAGCGCGCGCGCCGTCTGAACATCGACGCCGCGAAGATGATGAAGTACGGCGATTTGTCGGAAGACGAAGCCCTGCGCCTCATCACGATCAACCCGGCGATCCAACTCGGCATACAGGATCGCGTCGGTTCGATTGACGTGGGCAAGGACGCAGACCTCGCCATCTGGACTGCGCACCCGTTCAGCGTCTACGCGCGCGTCGAAACCACTTTCATCGACGGCGACATCTTCTTCGACCGCCAGCAAGACCTCGCGCGCCGCCCCACCTTGCAGCGCGAGCGTGAAGAACTGTTGAAGGCCGAAGTGAATCGCCCGCCCGCCGAAGGCGGCACACCGCCCGGCGCGCCGCGCCGTCGCCCCGCGAGCCAACACCACGACCACGACGACGTTGATCAAGGGGAAGGAGACAACCGCCGATGAACCTGAAATCATTCTCAAACGCCTTTACACGCATGTGCGTCGCCGCGCGCGCCCGCGTCGCGCTCGCCGCGCTGCTACTTTTGTGCGTCGCCTCGCCTGTGTCGGCGCAGCAGGCTTCGAGCACGATGGGGACGCAGTTCATGTCGGGCACGCCCGGCACGTTCGCCATACGCAACGCGCGCATCGTCACCGTCTCCGGCGCGGACATCGAAGGCGGCACAATCGTCGTCAGCGACGGCAAGATCACGGCCGTCGGCGCGAGCGTCGCCGTCCCGGCGGGCGCAGAGGAGATAGACGCGCGCGGGCTCACAGTCTATCCGGGCATGATCGACCTCGGCACTTCGTTGGGACTGATCGAGATCGGGCAGGGCGCGAACGCCACTGTGGACGTGGCCGAAGTCGGCGACATGAACCCGAACGCGCAAGCCTTCTACGGCATCAACCCGCACAGCGCGCACGTCGCCGTCACGCGCGTCAACGGCGTGACGAGCGTCTTGAGCGCGCCTTCGGGCGGCATCATTTCCGGTCAGGCCGCTTTTATCAACCTGCTTGGCTCAAGCCCACGCGAGATGGCGGTTGTGCCGACGGCCGCGCTCGTCGTCAACTACCCGCGTGCGGCCGGGGGCGGCGGCTTCGGCGGCTTCTTCCAACAGGCGCAGACGAACCCCGCAGAGGCCGCGACGGCGCGCGACCGTCAGGTCGAACAACTGCGCAAACTGCTGCGCGACGCCGAAGCCTACGGCCGCGCGATGGACGCGGCCAACAATGATCGAAGCCTTCCGCGCCCCGACGCAGACGTCGTGCTGGCCTCGCTCGTGCCTTATGTTCGCGGCGAGCGTCCGGTTCTGTTCCGCGCCGACCGCGAGGCCGAGATGCGCGCCGTCGTACGCTTCAGCGAGGAGTTGAAACTCAAGCCCATCATCCTCGGCGGCAACGATGCCTGGAAGATCGCCTCATTGCTCAAAGAGCGTAACGTCCCCGTCATCCTCAACGGCCTCTTCGACCTGCCGAGCCGCGAAGACGACTTCTACGACGTGATGTACGAGAGCGCGGCCAAACTCCAGCAGGCGGGCGTGCGCTTCGCCCTCTCCACCGGCGATCAGGGCGCGGAGGTGCGCGACCTACCCTATCGCGCCGGCATGGCCGCCGCCTTCGGCCTCTCCCGCGCCGACGCACTCAAGTCCGTCACGCTCTACCCCGCACAAATCATGGGCGTCGGCGACCGCCTCGGCTCAATCGACGTAGGCAAGATCGCCAACCTCGTCATCACCGACGGCGACCTCCTCGAAGCCCGCACACGCATCCGCCACCTCTTCATCAACGGCCGCCAGGTTCCCCTCAACAGCCGCCACACCGAACTCTACGAGCAATTCCGCAACCGCAAATAGAGCGACTAAAGAAGAGAGGCTAAAGAAACAGTTGAATTAACCAGAGCGACAGGCACACAACAAACGCGCACAGCAAACGCATACAACAGCGGCGCACAACAAAGGCAGTCGAAACTCTTCGAGTCTCGACTGCCTTCTCTCTTACTCCCCTACAATTCCAAACAAACCGCACGCGACTTCAACACGCCCATTCGCCGCCCATTACATCCTGACGTGCGGCTCCCCCAACAACCTACACGCCACCTTCCCCGCCGCCACTCTCCCCCACGTGAAACTCATCCTCCGGGTCAATCTCCACCTCCGGCATCGGCTCAAACTTCGACGCATCAAAAGGCGGCATCTCCGGCTCACGCGCACCCAACTCCCGCAAATGCCTCCGCGCCTTCTCCAACCCCCAGTGATACGCAAACGGCGGCCCATCACACCACGCCAACCCGTACGCCCGCCCCGCCGCCTCAACCGCCGCACCAATATTGCCCGCGTCCCTCTCAATCTGCGCCAGCACGTTGCACGCATCCGCGTTAAAGAGCGGATACGGCCCGCGCTCCGCCGCCTCCCAAACATCATTCAGAAATTCGCGCGCTGCCTTCAACTCCCCCTGTCGCCGTTTTAACTCGGTCAGCGCGGTGAGCGCGGGCAGTTCTTCGTCAACTAGATTCACCATCCGTGCACGGGTGAGCGCATGGTGCAGCCGTTCGTCGGCGGTGGCGAGATCATTCAAGCCCAACGCTGCCTCGCCGTGTACCCGCGCTGCGCGAATGAAATCACCTTCAAGGCTCTTAACGTGAGCCAATTCCCACGCGCGACTGGCGAACGATAACGCGCCCGAAAACTCGCCGAGTCGCAGCGCGCCCTGCGCGAGATCAGAATTGACCGTGCCTTTAGCTTGCCTTGCAAACGGCGCTATAAGCAGGCGCAAACATCGCTGTAGAACAGACTCGGATTCATTCGCAAGGCCACGCGCTGCCAGCGTCAAGCCAAGCCAGCGCAGACTGGCTGCTTCCGCAAAACGATCATCCAACTCACATGAGATGACTAGAGCGCGCTGCGCGGCAGACTCCGACTCGTACAGCGCACCCGACAGCAGCAACGCTCTTGACAGATGAAGCAGCCCGCCACTGAGATGAACGTCATTCTTCATCTCTGAATAAATTGTGATCGCGCGGTGGTACAGCGCTGCTGCGCGCTCTGGCTGTCCGCTGAATTGATATCCCGTCGCCAGCGCAATGAGCGTGTAGGCTTGGCCGGCTTGCTTGTTCAAACGCGGCAACTGCTCCTGTCCCTCAGGGAAGAGCAATTCCAATAGTTCGACCAACTGCCGGCTAGCGCTCAGACGATAAATCGTGGCGTTACCCAATCGCTCGTAAAAGAGATCATAGGCATCGTCATAGCGTCCCAGCCCGATCAGCGTGTTGTACAACTCAATGGCGGGCGTGAGGTCTTCGAGGCTATTGACCTTGAGAGGATCGTCAATCTTCGGCACTGCTTCAAAGTGCGCGTGCAGACTCGTGTAGACGCCGCGCCGGGCGTCGTTGCCCAAGCCGCTCCACACCACACCCCGCACAATCGGATGTAAGTCGTAGCGGTTCGCTCGCTTGTCCCATCCGACCAATCCGCAATCTTCTAAATCTGTTAGAGCGGTATCTAAATTTGTTTCTTCATCAAAAAGCTTTCCTTGCTCAGCTATAAGTTTGCCGGTGCCGAGCTCAAAGCGGGTTTTACCCTTGCCAACTAGGAGCGCGGTGAGAGTGTCGTAAGTAGCTGGCATTCTAAACGCTGCAATGAGTTGCAGCACCTGACGCGCTTCATTGCCCAGTCCGCGCAAGGCGAATTCCAGCACGTGATTCATTGCATCGTGCAAACGGGTGAACTTGGTCGGATCGAATCGCGGGTGGGACTTGCGCCATTCTTCAAAATTGCCCGGCGCGCGACGATAGCGTTTCACCTCTCCTGCCAGTGCTTGAATGAGCAAAGGATGTTTGTCGAAAGTGGCGAAGACAGGGAGCAGCAAGTCGCGCGAGCCGGAGACGTTGAAAGCGCGCCAGAGTTCGACTGCATCTTCGTCGGTCAGACCCGTCAGGTCGTGTCTGAAGCAGTCTGGCATTGGCTCTTCCCCTTCCGTCTCAAGTTCGGCGGGGTACAGGCGTGAGCTTATTAAAATGCGCGAGGTCTCGACCTGAGCAAGTTTCTTCAAGAAGCGCCCGGCGCGCGGATCAGCCGTTTTGCGGAGACTCCTTTGATTGCTTACCTGACTATCTCCGAGGCGCGCGGCGTCCATGCGTGCGTAGGCGATGAGGATGCGTTCGAGGCCGTCGAGGACGAGGAGGAAGGGTTCGCGGTCGAGGGCGGCGAGGAGTTGTGTCTCGCGTTCGGGGGCGGGAATTTGTTGCGCTTCGGCGAGGGGGCGGCGGGTGACGTAGGCGAGGGCGCGGGTGACGAAGTTTTCGAAGGTGGCGTCGGATTCGTAGAAGCTCCACCAGAGGCGGCCGGCGAGGGGCGACATCTCCTGCGGGGCGATGTCGTTGAACCACTTCCAGGTGAGCGCGCTTTTGCCGAGGCCGCCGATGGCGACGACGTTGAGGATGTGCGCGCGGTAGACTTCCGCGCCGGGTTTGGCGACCCAGTCGGTCAGGAGGTTGAGTTCGGGCTGGCGGCCGACGAGGCGGTGCGTTTGCAGCAGTGTGTAGGGGTGCGCGATGAAAGGTTCGGGCGGCGGGGGGATGTCGCTGACGTAGTGAAATGTGGTGAGGTCGGGCTGACGAAGTTTTGAGAGACTGTTGATAGCTTCCGCGCGCAGGTCGGCGGGCGATTTGAAGAAGTTGACGATGTTCTCGGTTTGCACGCGGTCTTTGAAGGCTTTGAGTTTCGGCGCGTTCTCGATGTCTACGTCGTCAACGGTGATCGGGTGCGACTTATCCATGACGAAGACGAGACGCTCGATTTTGCGCGCGGCGGCGCGGTCGTACTCCATCTCGGTGACGGAGATTTGCCGCGGGTTATTCGCGCGGGGGACGTAGCCGTAACGGTTGGCGAACACGCCGATATAAACGTCCGCCTCTTCGACCATCTTGAGCGACGCCGCGACCGCCTCGTCGCTATTCGCGGGCAGGTCTTCCATCCTGAGCGGAAGCATGTTCTGGCGCAGGCAGGCTTCGACAATTTGTTTGCGGTGCTCCGGCAGGTCGCGCGCGGTGCTACTGATCATGACCTTCTTGACTGTTGATGGGTGAGACATATCTTTGTGAGCGACGGCTTTCAGATATAACTCGAACTGCTGGCGCAGAGTATACGGATTTTGCGCGACGCCGCGAAAAATTTCTCGTCGTCAGTGGTTGAAGCCGCCGCGCATGTTACGTCGTGGCGCGTGTTACGTCGTGGCGGCGCGGTGTGGTGCGTCGTGGCGCGGTGAGGGGAGGTTGAATAAACTGCCGGGCACAGCACGAGACATTGCGGCTAATGAAAATGAAAAGGCGCTTCTCGAATGAAGCGCCTGTCGGTCGTCTGTGTGTTATGTGTTGAAGGACGTCACATCTCGGAATCGGAGAGGAGCAGTTCGGTCGCGTGGGGGTTGGCGAGGCTGAGGATGACATTGATCAGTTCGTCGGGGTCGACGGGCTTCGGGACGAAGGTGTTGAATCCGGCGGAGAGGGCGCGAGCGCGGTCTTCGACTCTGACGTAGGCGGTCAGGGCGATGGCGGGCGTCTGCTCGCCCGTGTCGGCCTCGCGCGCTCTGAGTTTGGAGATGAGCGAGTAGCCGTCCTCGCCGGGCATCGCCAGATCGGAGATGAGGATGGCGGGCTTGTACCAACAGAGCATGTCGAGCGCATCGGCGGCGCAGGTGGCCGTTTGGACGGTGGCCTTGTAGCCGGTGAGTATGGCGGCAAGCGTGTTGAGGCTGTCCGGGTCGTCTTCGACGAGGAGCACCTGCACGCCCGCGAGCGAGGGGAGCGGCCGCGTGCGCGCGCTCGCTTCCTCCTTGCGCCATGAATAGTCTTCGCTCGTCTGGCGGTCTCTCGCGGCTTGCGGGGCAACGGCGAGCGGGAGTGTGATGGTGAAGGTCGCGCCCGATCCTTCGCCGGGGCTGTCGGCGCGGGCTATGCCGCCGTGCAGTTCGACGAGATGACGCACGATTGCCAGACCGAGGCCGAGGCCGCCGTGGCGGCGCGTGGTACTGCCGTCGGCCTGCCGGAAGCGGTCGAAGATGTAAGGGACGAAAGCCGGACTGAACCCGCAGCCGTTGTCGCTCACGGTGAGTTGCGCGTGCGCGCCCGCTCGTTCCAGACGCACCTCGACGCGCCCGCCGGCGGGCGTGAACTTGACGGCGTTCGACAGGAGATTCCAGACGACCTGTTGCAAGCGTCCGGCGTCGCCGGAGACGTGGCGTGCCGCCGGGTCGAAAGTCACAGAGAGTTGAATGTTTTTCGAGTCGGCCGCCAACTGCACGGAATCAATGGCGGCGTTGATGACCGGGGCGAGGTCAACCGGCGCGATGTCGAGCCGGAGTTTGCCAGTGATCACGCGCGACACGTCGAGTATGTCTTCGACGAGTTGCGCCTGCGACTTGGCGTTGCGCTCGATGGTCTCCACGGCGCGCGCCGCGGCCGCCTTGTCCAGCCTGCCCTGTCGCAGCATGTGCGACCAACCGAGGATGGCCGTCAGAGGCGTGCGCAACTCGTGCGAGGCCGTGGCGAGAAATTCGTCTTTGAGGCGGTTCGCCTGCTCTGCGTCGGCGCGTGCCGCCTGCTCGCGGACGAGCGCGGCGCGCAGACGCTCCTCCGCGTCCCTGCGTTCAGCGATCTCGGCTTCGAGCGTACGCGCCTTCTGCTGCAACGCGATGATGGTGCGCAGGCGTTCGTCTGTGTCCGTGATGGCGGAATAGCTCTCGGCCGGGATGACGCGCGCGTGGGTCGTGCAAACGTCGCCGAGGCCGCGTGCATGTCCCTCGCCGCCGAAGCCCTGCATGGGATAGGCGCAGAAGAGCGTGAAGGGGTGCGTTTTGTGTAGTTCGTTCCAGAGTTCTTCGAGGCGGATCGCGGCGTCGTAATTTTCCTCCGCCCACAGCAGCGCCACCATCTCGCCAAAGATGCGCACGCGCCCGCGCCCCGCTTCCGCCTTCGCGACGATGCCCCCGATGACTTCCGAGAACCGACCCGCGTCCGGCAGCCCCGCGACCATGAACTGCGACAAAAGCTCTGCGGCATCCGCCGAGACGTACTGGCCGCAGGCGCGTGCGGCGTCCGGGTCGAACCCGGCGGCGCGCAATTGTTCGTCGAGCGCGTCGCGGTGCGCCCCCGTAGCCACGACGATGCAGGCATCGCCCGCGCCGAGTCCTGCGCCGATGAAGCCACTGAGCGAACTTATCAGGAATGCATCAGCCTCGTAGAACTGTACGAAGTGCTCCGGCTCGCACGCCCCGCTCCAGGCCGACACCGGCGCGAGTTCCCCCGAAACCACATCACGCGCGCCCGGTTGCTGTCGCACCGCCCCGCTCATATTTTCCGCTTCGATCAAATCAGTCTCTCCGTCAGGCCAGGGTTTCGGCGTCAACGTCCGCGCTACGCTCGACCCGTGATGAAATCGCCGGCGCGCCAGCGTCTGTTCAAACGCGACGGGCGTGGTGATGTCAAGGGAAGTGTCTGGCGGCCACGCTGCTCTCGTCAAGACGACAGGCGAGTTCAGCATTTGGGGTTCGGCCACACGCTGCGGTCAGGGGATGCCCGCGCTCGTATTCTATATCTCAACCGGCTCGAAAAGCTAGAGCCGGACGACCCTTGAACGTCGCCCCGGCCGATGCTGCCAAGCGTCCGCCGCCCGCGCGTCTTCCGCTCACGGGAGGTTCACGTTATTCAACCGACCAGAGCGTACACTTGTGTGGGAAGCCCTTGAGTTCCTCGTCCGCGTGTTCCGTCCACTTGAGTTGCGCGTGTTTGGCGGCGCGCCACGTGTCTATGTCTGCCTTGACTTGCGCGCTCGTCCAGATGCCGCCGCCCTTCGCTTTGGCCTCGATTCGCGCCGCCATGCTCACCTGCTGGCCGAAAGCGTCGCCCGCGGCAACTTCCACCGCGCCGATGTGTATGCCGGCGCGAATCCTGATCAAATCGTGCCCCGTCTGCCCGTGTAAGGCGAGCGCGAAATCCAGCGCGTCGGCGGCGCTGTGAAAAGCGGCCATGACCGAGTCGCCGATGGTTTTGATCAGGTAACCGTGTCCGCGTTTGATGAACGCTCTGGCCTCTGCGAAGTGCGCCTCGCGCGCCTGCCGCCAGCGCTCATCGCCTAATTCGACGTTGCGTGTGGTGCTGTCAACGACATCTGTGAAGACGATGGCGACTGTGGCGATGTCCGCCCCGCCCGCCCACTGTTTGAAGTTCTCCGTGCGCAACTCGGCCGATGCCGCGACGAGTTCGCCGCCGCGCTCCATGCGCGCCTCCGCGCGGCTCTCCATCTCGGCGATCTGCGAGAGGAACTTCCGTTCGTCGCGATAGAGCACTTCGAGCGCGTCCACGAGCGGGATCGCTCCGCCGCACTCCTGACAAAAAATCTTGTCTTTATCCTTTTCCCGCGCGCGGCGCGCGGCATCTTTGTCGCGCACCACCTGCCGGCAACCCGGGCAATAGTAGATGCGTTCGCGCCGCACCTCGATACGCTTATCCTTGAAGTGGTCTGCGACGATCTTCAGGAAGAGCGCTTTGTCGTTGTCGCCGACACCCTCTGCGTAGAACACTTTCAGCGTGCCGCGCCCGTCGCCTTCGCTGTAGAGTTGAAAGCCGCACACTCGGTCGCGTGCGTCGAGGAACTCGGCGGCGTTCTTCCAGAGTTTCTCAAGGCGGAAGATGCCGCCGTAGTAGAGCTTCACGACGAGCGTCGTGTAGAGATTCTCGACCGCCCCTTCAAACGTGAACTCGACTTCGACCGACGGGTCTTCCGCGAGCGGCGGCATACGCCGGTTGAACTTCGACGGGAAGACGAGATTGCCGTCCTGCTCAAGCGCCAGCCCCAAGCGCAGAAACAACTCCACGGTTGCGTGCAGCAGGAAAATCTTGTCCGAAGCTATCAATCCGCCCTCGTCCTTGAGCCGGATGCGCCCGTCGAGCACGTCCGACTTGCGCACCGCGCCGAGGCCGTCGGGGTGTCGGCGCGCGGCATCCACGATGTCCGAGGCGTAACCGTTCAGTAGTTCCGGCTTGAGCAGGATCAGATCGCCGAATGAGAGACGCTTGATGAGTCCGGCCGTCTCGACGTGGCCGATGACCGTGCGAAACTCCGCCTCGGTCGGCGCGCCTTCCGCGCCCGCCTGCCGGTCGAACTCCGCACGCAAATCAGGCTCGCGCACGAGAATGCGTTCGCCCTGCCGCACGGCGGCGAGAAAATCCTTGATGCGCTTGAAGACTTCGGGGCTACTCGTGCGCGGCAACTTGTCCCAAGGGATCGCCGCCATGATCGCTGCGCGCAACTCCGCGCAGCCCTCCTCCGTCTCCGCGCTCGTCGTGTAGTGCGCGAGGTAGCCGTGCTCCCTGCACTGCGCTTCGATGTCGCCCGCCGTCAAACGCACGCCGCCCACATCCACACGCGCCGCCACAAGAATCTTCTGCACCTCGCCCGTCACGGCGTTCCTGAGCGCCTTCTCCCAGTAATCAATTCCCTCAAACGTGTCCTGCGATTTCGTCGGGTCATAGAGCAGCAGCGCGACGTTCGTCTCGTTCAAAAAAAGCTGATGCACCAAACGATACTCGTCCTGCCCCGCGAAGTCCCACAACATCACCTCGCGCTCCGGCTCGCTATGCAGTGTCCACACATTCATCCCATGCGTCGATTCCGTCTTTCGCCACACGCCCTCGGCCAGCCGCGTGCCCAGCCCCGTCTTCCCCACGCCCGTCTCGCCCACAAGCACTACTTTTGCATTCGTGTAACTGACGCCGCGAGCGACAAGGACATCAAAATCTAAATCCCAGATATGGATAGCCGTGCCGCGTTCAGCAAGCGTAGCCAGAACGGGCAATGTCGGATGAAAAGCCAAGCCGTGCAGCGAATATTCTTCCAGTTCATGCAGCACCGCAACATTCTGTCCACTATCGCACCGCCAGAGTCGAACAGTTCTATCATAGGACTTTGAGGCAAGGAGAGAACCATCAAAGGAACCCGCGATAATCCTAACACCTTTGGTGTGCCCTTCGATTGTGCGAACTAACTTTCCCGTCTCCGCTTCCCACAGCCTGATAATTCCGTCAGTATTCCCGGAGGCGAGCATTGGCTCAACGGGCAACCACGCTACACTATTTACCCAGCTGGGAGGACATTCAATTGTGCGCCGCAACTTCCCTGCCTCGTTATCCCACAGCCGTATGGTTCCGTGTTGCCCTCCAGACGCTAGCGTCCGCCCGTCCGGTGACCATGCCATGCTCATAATTGCGTTGGAGAACTCTTCAATCGTGTGACGCAACTTCCCCGTCGCGGCATCCCACAGTTGAACAGTTTCAGCATCCCAATTCGAGGAGGCTAGCGTCCGCCCGTCCGGTGACCACGCCATACTAATGATAGAACCGAAGTGGCCTTTAAGCGTGTGAGCTAATTTTCCCGTCGCGGCGTCCCACAGCCTGATATCTCTATCGCTGCTGGAGGCTAGCGTTCGCCCGTCTGGCGACCATGTAATATCCACGATTGTACTTGCTTGCCCCACAATCGTGCGGCGCAACTTCCCCGTCTCAGTATCCCAGAGCTTGATAGTTCCGTCAGTGCCCACACAGGCGAGCGTCCGCCCATCTGGCGACCATGCCACGCTACTTTCTTCATGCCCTTGAAGTGTGTGCCGGAGTGTGAAGCCGGGCGGGACGGGGCTGGGTGCGTTTTTGTCAGGCATATCAGTTGACTTTCTGCTCGTTCGGCGGACGCTGCGCGTTGTGGGTCAGTCGGGCGCTTATCCGGTTGGAAACTGTTGGCTGTCGGCGGGAGGCATGATACATCAAGCGTGTAGCGGGGCGCGGAGAATTTACCCGTCGGGAAGCGGGCGTGGAAAAGAGGAAAAGGCGAAAGTGAGGTGGAAGCTGTCGGGGCTTCCGCGTTCACTTTCGCCTTTTGTTTTGTTACCGGCCGTTAGCTTGCTGGCCGATAATTTGGCTTACCTGTCGGCCACCTGAGCGCCGCCGGTCTTGAGTTGCTTGAGCAATTCTTCGACGGCGACTTCGAGTTGGCGGTCGCGCCCGGCGAGGGTCTCTTCGGGCGTGTTGTCAACGAGGATGTCGGGGCGTACGCCCGTGTTCTCCATGTTGGTTTGCTGTTTGTCGGCGAGGTAGACGCCGACGCCGGGCGTGCGTACGGTCGAGCCGTCGATGAGCGAGTAGCTGCCCGTGCCGATGACCGCGCCCGCCGTCGGCGTGCCGATCACTTTGCCTAAGCCGAGCGCGCGGAAGCCCGCCGGGAACATCTCTGCGTTCGAGGCCGAGCGCCAGTTTTGCAAGACGACCTTCGGGCCGAAGAAGCCGCCGAAGGGGCGCGTCGTGGCCTCTGTGCCGCGCGGCTGCCAGACCTGATACTGGCGCTGGACGAGTATGCCGAGCAACTCCTGTTCGATGTTGCCGCCGCCGTTCCAGCGTTGGTCTATGACCATCGCTTCCTTGTCGCGATACTCGCGCAGTTCCTTCTCGAACTTGCGCAAAGAAGGCTGGTTCATCGCCTGTATGTGGACGTAGCCGATGCGGCCGTTCGAGAGTTTCGACACCATGTCGCGACGCTGCTTGACCCAGCGCTCGTAGCGAAGCTGGCCGTAGTTGCCAAGCGAGGTGGGTTCGATGCGCGTGCGCCAAGCGCCCTCTTCCGCCGCCTTGTTGTTGAAGGTGACGGCCACCTTGCGGTTGAGACGGTAGTTGAGATGCCGCCAGTATTCGTCGCCGGCGCTGACGGGTTTGCCGTCAATGGCGATCAGGTAATCGCCGACCGAGACCTTGACCCAGTCCTTATCCGAAGGGCCGTCTTCGTAGACGTGCGTGACGCGGTAGCGACCCGCCTGCGCGTCCGCTTCGAGTTCGAGGCCGAGGTGGCCGGTCTGCGCTGCGCTCGGCTCGCGTCCACCACCCGGCGGGGGCGCGGCTCCTGTGTGCGAAGCGTTCAGCTCGCCGATCATCTCGTTGATGATGTTGAGCAGTTCCTGCCGGTCGCCGACGTATTCGACGAGCGGGCGATACTTGGCGCGCATCGCATCCCAGTCCGTGCCGTGCATCTTCGCGTCGTAGAAACGATACTTCATCGTGCGCCAGGCGTCGTCGAACATCTCCGCCCACTCGGCGGGACGATCAATCCTGACCTTCGCCGTGAAGTTGATGCGACGACGCTGCGCGGGCGCGGCCGACGTAGAGGGCGGCGCGCTCGACGCGCTTGCTCCCGGCGGGAGCGGCGGCGGCATCGAGACGGAATACACGTAGTCGCCTTCCTGGAAAAAGAGCGTGCGGTTGTCGCGCGAGACATTCAGATTGGAGATGCCGACGCCGCCGAAGCCGCCGCCACCGCCGCCCTGCGCCGCGCCGTCCGTCGGGGGCACGCCCGAAGTGAGGCGCGTCAGACGCTTGCCGTCGTCCTGAATCGTATAGATGACCGGGAGGTTCGCCGCCCCGGCCAGTTCGCTCGTGACGAAGACGATTGTTTTGCTATCGGGCGAGATATTGTAGCTCGTAACGGCGAAGGGCATGCGCGTCAACTGGCGCGTGCGCCGCTTGAGACCCGCCCAATCAATGTTGACCGGCTTCGGCGCGGGTCGCTGCGCCGGATTCGTGCGCGACGCGCCCGCCGCCGCTCCTCCGCCTCCCGCACCGGCCGCGCCCGCTTCGCCGGCGGCGGCTTGCGCGGCTTCCTGCTCGGCGCGTTCTTCCGGGTCATCCGGGTCGCGTTCGAGTTTTTCGAGCGCGACCGAATAGATTTGCACGGAGGTCAGCGAGTTGAAGCTGCTCTGGTCAACGCGCTGGAAATAGAGTTTCTTCCCATCGGGCGAGAAGCGCGCGTTCACCTCGTTGAAGGAATCGAAGGAGGCTTTCCGCTCTTCGCCGCCGGCCGCAGGGGCGATGTAGATGTCGCTGTTGCGCGTGAAGTCTGGCTTGGAATAGGCGAGCCATTTGCCGTCGGGCGACCAGGAGGGCGCGCCGACGTTTCCATAACGCGACGCACTGATCTCCTTCGACTGTTTGCTCGCCAGCGTGACGACGCGCAGTTTGTTGTCCGAAGACGTGTAGGCGATCTGCGTCGAGTCGGGCGACCAGGAGTAGCCGAACTTGAGTTCGTCGAGGTCTGTGATCTTCTGCGCTTCGCCCGCGCCGTCCGTGGCGAGAATGTAAATCTCTTCGCGCCCGCTGCGGTCTGAGACGAAGGCCACCCACTTGCCGTCGGGCGAGTATTCGACGTTGCGGTCGCGGAAGGGGCTGTCGGTCAACTGGCGCAGGTCGCCCTCTTCGACGGGCGCGGTGAAAACTTCGCCGTGAATGGAGAGGACGATGCGGCGCGAGTTGGGCGCGAGCGCATAGTCGTCAACCTGCGAGGCGAAGTCGCGCACCTCGCTCAAACTTTCCTGCGTCTCAGCGGCGATGTCGAGTTTGATCGGCGTGGCGCGCTTTGAGGCCAAATCGAGTTTCGCGATGCCGAAGTCGTGCTCGAAGACGATTGTTCGGCCGTCGTTGCTGATGGCCGGCCAGCGCACGTCGCCCGTCTTGAACGTCGTGACCTGCGCGGCCTTGCCCCCCGCTTCCGGGACACGCCAGATGTTGGTGAGACCGCCGCCTTCGCGGTCGCTGACGAAATAGATGTGGCCGTCGCGCGCCCACATCGGCCACGAATCAAGCCCCTCGAACTCCGTCAGGTTCTTGAAACTCTTCGACGCCGCATCCATCACCACCACGTCCGACTGATTCGAGCCGCGGTAGAACTTGCGCCAGTACGCCTGCGCCTTCTGGTTGTAGGCGATGCGGCGACCGTCGGGCGAATAGGAGCCCTGCACGCCCATGTCCACGCCCGCGTTCAAGGGCATGCCGCCGTCCGTGCTGACCGTGTAGAGACGCGCCGCGAAGTCCTCGCCGCGATTTGAAGAGAAGAGTACGCTGCGGCCGTCGGGCGTCCAGTTCAACACGGAATCGTCGCCCGAGTGCGAAGTCAACTGCTTCACCGTGCCGCCGCTCGCGGGCATGATGTAGACATCCAGGTTGCCGTTGCGGTCGCTCGAAAAAGCGATCCACTTGCCGTCGGGCGAGAAGCGCGGATACACGTCGCGCGCCTTGTGGACGGTGAGACGCTGTACGTTCTGCCCCGTCTCATCCGCCGTCCAGATGTCGCCGAGATAGCCGAACGCGACGCGCCCCTGATGATAGTGCGGATAGCGCACGAGCCTCGCCTCTTTGGCCGCGGCGACCGTTGAGGCGAGAAAGAGAAACGCGATTGCCGAGAGGTAAATTTTCTTCATCATTTTTTCCAGACAGTTAGGTAGTTCAAAGGCCGCTCGATTACGGAGACCGGCGCGAAGGGGCTGCTCCGAGCAGCGACAGCTTGGGTTTTTAGTCTGACAGGAAATTCTTTATGCGCCCCCTTGCGGAAGCGCTTTGCAGGATTAGCCCGTGCATTGTAATTAAAACGCCGCGCGAACGCTAATGTTACGAAGAAGGGGCGAGAAAAGTTTTCCGACGCGCTATTCCCGCACGATCAATTTCGCCGCGGGCAGCATCGCGGATTTGCCCCTGTGCTGCCAGCAGCGACCCGTGCCGCGCACACGTCGCGAACAGGGCGTTCCCTTCTTCGTGCGCGCGCCGCAGACGGAGACGATTTCGGCCGGGTCGGTCGGCCGTTCCGTCTCCGTGCCGTCCGCGCCGTAGACGGGAGCGCGCCGTGGTTCGTTCGTCGCGCGCGCCTCTGCTCTGCCCGCCGACGCGAGTTGCGAGGCGGGCGCGGGAGCGTTCAGCGCGCTTCGTTCAAACAGGAGCGGCGGAGGCGCAGTTCGCATCGCGCGACCGCCCGCGAAGCCCGCGCCCAACAGCGCGACCGATGCGACGAGCGGCCGAAGGATTCGCCCGCGCCGAAACCTCTTGTCGCACCCATCGCAAAAACGGCGACTCGTCCACACACGCCAACGCAGGCGGGTAATGCGCCCGCCGCACTCCGCGCAGAAATTCGGCTTGTACATAAATTCGGAACTCCCTCCGCGTGTGAGGACGCGCCGCCGTTGCTGTCGGCGTGAGTGGGGGCGCGTCGCTAACAAAGAGACCGGGCGGTCGCTTCGAGACGAGCGTAAACGTTAACTAAAGGAACGTCGGCGAGAGTAGACGGTCAAATGGAAACGTTCGTGCGTGTCGTCTGTTGCGACGAATTATTGTCGAAGCGAACGCCCGCGCGCAAGCCATTTCTGCTTAAAGTTGGCGACCCCGTTTCGTTTCATGCGCTGGCGAGCGTTGCATGTGCAACACAAACGTGTTATAGTCCGCAGTCACTCCCGAACGATTGAGAATGCCCTTGAGAGGCGTGCTTCGGTGTGTCCTCGCTCGTCGTTCTCCCGCCGCCAGTTCGCACCAGGTTAAGCCGATGGGTTTGAAACTTTATTGCAATCGCTACGCGCACTTCAAAGACGCGCTCGTGTGTTCGGTCAACTGCCTGTACCGCACGCGCTGTCAGGATTTCGCGCTCTTTTACGACGAGCACCGGGAGGCGGTGGACACGCTCGTCGGTGATTATTACGCCGGCCGGCGCGCGAACGAACGCGGCGCGCAGGCAGTTGCCACGTCGCGCTCGCTGCCCGTCCTGCCGGTCGTGAAACCCATCGCGACCGCCGTGGACATGCGCGAGTTGATACGTTTGGAGGTTAAGCAAGAGATGGCCGAAGCCACATACATCTGGATTGACAAGGAAGGCCGCGCGGAGTTGCTGGGGCATGACGAAATTTTGCGCCGCGCCGCGCGCGGGACGAAACCACAGACGATCTACAAAGTCGCGCAGGAGATGGAACTGAAATTCCAACTCGTGCCGCGCAAGCGCATAGAGCGTGCGCGCCGCCTCGCCGAAGTCGAAGAGGAGCGCGCCGTGGCGCGTCGCACGCGCCGCACGACCGCCAGAACCGCCGCCCCGCAGCCCTTCGACGAACTCGACGAGGAAACCGCGGCGACGGGCATCGCTGCCGCCACAACAGCGTCCGCGCCGCGTCGCACGCGCCGCCGTACGCTGAAAGCCGTCAGCTAAAACCGCCCGCGTCCGAACTTGCTTGAAAAGCGCGCCCTACGTCGGCCGCGTCCGAGCAACTCGCCCATCGCTCCGAGCACCAAACAAGTCTCGCACGCTTCGCCTACGGCAGTTGCGTGCGAGACTTGTTTGCTATTTTGAAGTTAACCCGTGACTGCCCGCAGAGCGCGCACACGCGCGCTTTTCTGCACGCGCGCGTGTGCGCTCTAAAGCCGCGCCGCTTGCAAACGCGGGCGCGGCTTTGCATACTGGCAGCATCTACAACTTATGCCTCGTGCGAATTTCTGAAGCGATGACTCATCAACGTTTTTTCCGCCATAATCTTTTTCAAAACCTCTGCTGCGCACTCTTCGCCCTCGTCCTGTGCGTGCTGGCCTGTGCGACGACGGCGCGCGCGCAGGAGGATGACGACGATAAGGTGAGGGTGGAATCGAACCTCATCCGCCTCAACGTCGGCGTCGCCGACACCAGGGGGCGCGCCGTCACGAACCTGACGCGCGGCGACTTCTCCGTCTTCGAGGACGGCGTGCCGCAGACCATCCTCAACTTCGAGACGACCGAGCAGCCGTTCAGCCTCGTGCTCCTGCTGGACATGTCCGGCTCGACCCTCAGTTTCCGCACGCAACTCAAACAGGCGGCACTGCGTTTCATAGACGCGCTCTCGCCCGCCGACCGCGTTTCGGTCGTCTCCTTTTGGACGGAGATGAAGGAGCAGAAGAAAACGGTCAAGCCCGTTGACCACATCGAGACGCTCACTAACTTCACCAACAGCCGCTCGCAGATCGCCTTCGCCATCGAACGCGCGCGCGGCGGCGGCGACACCAATCTCTACAAAGCCCTGCGCCATGCGCTCGGCGCGCTCCGGCAGGAACGCGCACGCCGCAAGGCCATCGTCGTTCTCACCGACGGCATCGACAGCGACGTGCGCCGCGAAGACCGCGCCGCCACCATCGCCGCGCGGACGGCCGACGAAGCGATCAGTTTGATCAAGCCCGACGCGAACCAGACGCTCGCCGCCGTGCTCAACGCGGCGGACGCACAGGGCGTCACGATCTACCCGCTCGCGCTGCCCTCCGGCAACCTCAAGCGTCTCGCAGACCGCGCCACCCTGAGCATCTCTTCAAACAAGGGCACGCCGCCCGAAGAAGTGAAGCGGCTGACGGAACCCACGCCGCAGCAGGCCGCCATCTATGCCTCCGCCCGCGCGCGCCTCGACACCCTGGCCGCACGCACCGGCGGGCGTCTGCACGAAATCAACCGTCTCGAAGACATGGCGCGCATCTACGCCGAAGTCGCCGCAGAGATGCGCACGCTCTACACCATCGCCTATCAATCCGCCGGCTCACGCCCGCGCGACGGCGGTTGGCGTGCCATCCAAATTCAGGTCGCGCGCCCCGAACTGATCGCACGCACGCGCCCCGGCTACTACGCGCGCTGAGCGTCGCGGACGAGCGAAACGACTACCGCCTCGCACATGTCCCAAGCCCGCCCGAAGCGCGCTTGACACCCGCGAGAGCCATTCCGTATATTCGTCCCTAACATATCAACCCCTTATGCACCCGTAGCTCAGTTGGATAGAGTACATGACTACGAATCATGGGGTCGCAAGTTCGAATCTTGCCGGGTGCACCATTAAAATCAATAGAGAGACGGGCAGCCAATTAGCTGCCCGTCTCTCTTTGTGTGCCTAGTAGTGTGCCAAATTCAATGTAACGCAGAAGGCATCAGCCGGAGAGCATTATAATTCCACAAAAGACCCCTTTTGTGGAATTATACCTGCCCGGACTGAGTATAAATTCAAGCCATCCCGCCGCCTATTTCGGGTTGATCTTGAGTGGAGGAAAAATTGTTGAGTTATGAGACGAGGTGGCAGAATTATACATTCGCCGTTATGAGGTCGGGTGATGAATTCGGCTGTTGCCGCTCTATGACGGAATTAGGCCGATTCATTCGGCACAATATACGTTAGGCCGAAGAAACAAACTCGAATTATGTACAATCAAATCTGAAGGAGAAAGCTCATGAGAATCTTAATCGAGTTTGAAACTGACGGCTTTGAACTACACCCAGTTAATCTGGCTCGACTTTTATTAGACATTCAGCACCTTGCGATTGTGACCCGTGCATTAGCGGAAGACAATCTTAAACCCAATGACATAGTTTTTGATCCCTACAAGCGAAAGTACAAATGGTTAATTGAGGCTACCGAGGAAGAATTGGGCATGGCAGAACTTACGGTTGTTCACATAAGAATGGACAGCCCTCTTTTTGTAGAACTACAGCTTAAAAAATTATCAAAGAGCGCGCAAAAAGCGTTTTCAAAATCTTATCGGTATATCATTAACCATCTACTCTATAACGATCTCGAACGTGAGAAGCGTAGTGTCGAAATCCTAATGATGCGTGAGCAGGTACTTGAAAAAAGGTTAAAGAACGCAGCATCGGCCTTGAATCTTGTGAAGAAGATACCAGATGAACAACTGCGGGAGGAGTTCATTGACAGTTTGCGTTCGAGTGTTTTGCCGTTCGGTACTGAGCATCCTCCAATTAAATCAATCAAGCTCATTGGTGAAAAGGATGAGGATGTCATAAATGAAGCAGATGAGGATTTGATTGAGGATATAGATGACGAATCAAAATTGAATTAGAAGTTGTACCTTAGAGTGCTGTTTAGGCATTAATGGCAGGTTGAGATTTGAGCTTCGGCCTAACGCCCGGCATGCACCCGACGCCCCGCCACGGTGCCTCTCATGGAACTTGCGCAGGGGCGCGGGTGATGCCGGGCGTTAGGCCGCAAGGAGGGTGATGCAGACAATCTTTCCTATTCTTCGATACAACGATGCGCGCGTGGCGATTCGGTCTCTCTGCGCGATGTTCGGCTTCATTGAGTTGTTCTCGGTCCCGGAGTCGGGGCCGAGCGTGCGGCATGCGCAACTGAAGCTCGGCACGAACGTCGTCATGCTGGGTTCCGTCAGACCCGACGAAGGCATGGCAAGCCCTCAGGCGCTCGGGGTCGCTACCCAAGCCCTTTACGTGTATGTAGGTGATCTCGACGCGCATTACGAACGGGCGCGATTGGCGGGCGCGCAGATTGTGAGCCCGCCCAAGGATACAGACTTTGGTTCACGCGAGTACCACGTCCGTGACGTTGAGGGGCATCTCTGGACGTTCGGCACATTCCTCCCCACAGTAGATCAGGGGTAGCGGTATGAGCGAAGAAAGGTGGCGAGTTGAGTGGAACGAATTGCGGCCTCACAATGGCATGCACCCGACCGCGAATAGCGGGGCTTTCATTCGCGAGACTTGCTGCTAATCATGTTAAATGCGCGCCCGGTTAATTCGGGCGTTAGACGACAGTGGTATGCGACCGGGTCGCAAAAAACACTACTGAGGGTTTTAAAGGTCGTCATAACCTTTGATGTTCTTGGAGGAGACATGGGGTGGAAGTGTTATCGTTGTTGGACGTGGAACGAAGAGGACAGTGAACCTTGTGGCAATAGCAAGTGTAATTTCTCAAAGGCCGACAGCGTAAAAGCTAAGAAAAAAAAGAAGAGGAAGCCCGTAATTAAAGCGGCAGTAATTATATTGCTATTATGTTTGTTAACTGTATGGTGTACTTACATATTCGATGCGAAGATATGGGAGAGTCTGTTCGTAGATACTGTTTTCGCTTTGGTCGGGTGGGCATTTATAAAGTTGAAAAGGAGAATAATGAATAGAGCGTAGAGTTAGTGGCAGACGCCCTTATACCTGTCGCTCCGATTATGGTTTAGTTTCTCACAGGGTGCGGAGATGCCTAACAACAGCATGTACCCGGCCGCGAGTCAGCGAGAATGCCATCGTCAACTCGTCTGTGGCGTAGTTGGATGCGCGGCGGGTATGCCGGGCGTGAGACGGCTATCATGTTTGAACCATGTGGGCTTGAAGAAAATTAAAAGTGATAGCTAATGCACCTCATTCACAGGCCGGCTACAGCTGATGAATATTCGATCTTATTGAAGCAGATTGCAGATGAGTTGCTGAGTGACCAGGCAGTTGACGATAGATTGAGTGCGGCGGTCGCACAGCTATATTCAATGTGCTCGGCGGTCACTGGAATAGACGAAAATTCAAAACTCGCAGATGGTTGGGAGGAAACCGTGCTTCCGGCCGGGAAAGCCATCTCACCCAGGGATGCTGCCCGATGTGTACTGGACTACAGTCGAACTTCTAAATTCTTGAGAGGCATACATGCTGCGATACTTTAAGCGCAGAAGCGTTTTCCTGATGCTGTGATAGAGATTCTTTACGCCGGATGCGGTCCTTTCACGCCTCTGGCTATTCCACTGACCAGTCGGTTCAGCTCTGCCGAGATACAGTTCACTCTACTCGATATTCACAGACGATCTTTGGACGCGGCGCAACGTATTTTTCAAGCCTTTGGGCTAAGCACTTTCATGCGCGGCTATTATACAGTGTGACGCTGCCTCCTATAAGCAGGAAGCGCCTCACGTCATACATATTGTGGTGGTGGAAGCTATGCAAGCGGCTTTGGAGAAAGAGCCGCAGGTGGCTATCACAATAAACCTTGCCCCTCAGCTTTGTTCAGGGGGGATTTTCATTCCAGAAAGAATAGCCGTAGATTGCTATCTCTGCGATCTAACCAAAGAGTTTACAATTCTCCCTGT
>DASVPS010000288.1:0-15877 GCA_036389555.1 Pyrinomonadaceae bacterium | reverse complement strand
TAACCCAAGTTGCCAGTTATTGAATGAACGCCTTATCAATTTGATAGGCGACTAAAAACAACGTGACCTTCAAAATGAAGCCAGCAAGAGTCGTGGCGTGAATCTTCTTGGGAAACAACTTTGCGATTTCACCGAAGACTGTCTCAATCCGACGGCGCAGCCACTGCTTGTAGTCATGCAGGGCCGGAGCATCTCGCCGCTTGGAGTTGCGTTTGCGTCCGACCAGCAAACTGATCTGTTCCCGCTCGGCCAACTCATCTTCCCACTCATAGAAGGTATAAGCGGCGTCTGCCGCCACTTCTGCTCCGGCTGGCAGAGCCAACGGCAAGTGCGCCAGTGCGGCGACATCCGAGAGACTGCCCGGCAAGATGCAGAACTCGACGGGGACGCCCTCGACCGTGACCATGACTTGCACCCTCACGCCATAAAAGTACCGACGTTTGCTCGCCAGATAGCCGCGATAGTTCGCTTCCTGAGTCAGCCGACAGCGCGAGATGCGAATGTTGTCACACACGGCCAGGGGAAACGAATCCATTGCATAACGACTCTCCGTGTTCAGTTCTTTGAGCGTCAGGCCAAGTTGGTGAAAGATCAGCTCGACCAACTCGGCGAGTCTCGTCAAACGCCGCGACAACCGCGAGCGACTAAGCATGCGTGGCATCAGGCCGGACGAGTGCAGAAAGGAGCGGCTGCGCTCAAAGTTGCCGCCAAACCAGAGCATTGCACAGAGCGCGGTCGTCACCACTTCGGCATCACTGACTTGGCATCTCCGGTCTTCGCGGTGCTGCATGGCCTTGAGCAAATCGTCAACCAAACAGTATATTGCCAGGGTACGGTCGTACATCGAAGTCCTCTCTTTAAGTCTTTTGTGTCGCAACAAAATCTTAAGAGAGGACTTTCTGTTGTTCAAAGAGCTATCAGCCCATAACTAGCAACTTGGGTTAAATAGAGAAAACCTGTTCTTTCTATTCACGATTTACGATTCACGATTTACGGCTTTTGTCGATTTACTAAAATATCTCCGAGCCTTTGCGCAGGACAGACCACGCGACATCTGTGAGGGTGTGGCTGGCCGCGCCCCACCAGAGACCTGCGAGCGCGGCGAGCGCGGCGGCGCGCCCCGTGCCTTCCAGCCGCGCGCCCGCCTCTATCGCGCGCCATGCGCCGAGGAGTTCGGCGAAATCAGGCGGCGCGCTGGCGACGAGCAGTGCGCGCAGGTAAACGGCCGCAACTGTCACGAGCGCCAGCATGAAAGCGAAATAGACGACGCGGATGAGCGTGCCGAAGATGATGCCGTGCGACCAGCGCGAGCGGTGTCGGAAAAACACTTTGTACGGCCACCAGATGAAACGAAATACGCCCCAGCGCGTGTACTGCCGCGACTGTATGTCTAAGTCGGGGCCGAACATCAGCCCGCCGAACACCATCGCGCCCGTCGCCACGCCCGCCAGCAGTAAACTCCCCGTCACGCCCCATGCGGCGACGAAAGTCGGCACGGTGAGCAACAGCGTGATGGCGTCGTGTGTTTTTCCAGAAGGCATAAGAGCAGAGATCAGAGGTCAGAGGTTAGAGGTCAGTCAAGAATCAGTTCTTCTCTTTTCACTGACCTCTAACCTCTGACCTCTGACCTCTAAGATATAGCATGCGGGCGCGGGGCGACGCAAAAACGGCCGTTTGCCAGTCGCGCAGGCGGCGCGCTACACTGTCGCGCCTTTCGTGAGTAGGCTAATGAGCAAACACGGGAAACTCCAGACGACTTTAGAATACGCCGCCACGCGCGCCCTCATCGGCGGCCTCGGACTGTTGCCGCGCACGGCGGCCGTCGCCACGGGTCGCGCGGCAGGCAGGCTCGCGCACAAGCTTGCGGGCGGCCTGCGACGCACCGGCCAGATCAATCTCAAACTCGCCTTCCCCGAAATGAGCGAGCGCGAGCGCGCTTTGATGCTGCGCGCGTCGTTCGATAATCTGGGACGCCTGCTCGGCGAGTTCAGCCAGTTTCCGCGCGCGACGCCGGAGAGTTTGCGCGAGTTGGTCGAGTACGATCAGGTGGGCTTGAGTCACCTGCGCGCGGCGGAGGGAGAGGGGCGCGGCGTCATCTTCCTGACGGCTCATCTGGGCGCGTGGGAGTTTCTGAGTTTCGCCTGGTCGGCGTTGGAATATCCGATCAGCTTTCTCGTGCGCCCGATAGACAATCCGCGCGTCGAGGAGTTTGTCGAGGGCATCCGCACGCGCTACGGCAACACGGCCATCAACAAGAAAATGGCGGCGCGCCAGGCCTTGCGCGTCCTGCGCGACGGCGGCACGCTCGGCATTCTGGCAGACCTCAACACGCACCCGAACGAAGGCGTCTTCGTCCCCTTCTTCGGCCACCTCGCCTGCACCACTTCGGGCGTCGCCACGCTCGCCCTGCGCACCGACGCGCTCGTCATCCCCACCTGCGCCGTCTGGGACGAAGAGCGCAAGCGTTTCTTCTTTCACGGCGACCCGCCCGTCGCATTAGTCCGCACCGGCGACGACAGACGCGATGTCGAGACGAACACGGCAAACTTCACCGCCGCCATCGAACGCATGATCCGCGCCTATCCCGAACAGTGGCTCTGGATTCACAAACGCTGGCGCACGCGCCCCGACGGAGAGCCTGATCTCTACACCCAACCAACACAATCCGACACAGAAGAGGCACAACTGAGCGCTCCTACCAGCCGCAACAGTTTCTCCTGAGCACAATTTTCAAAACTTTTTTCTTTCCCGCCGACGGTTTTTATTCTTTATTATCAACATTTAGGTTGCAGGGCGAAAAGCCTTGTCACGAAATTGTCATTTTTTTGCATTTTATTCTTGACATACGGCTAAGGTTTGGTGTAATTTCACACACGTCGGAGGGCAGTGAGTTTTATAACAAAGTTCTTCAAGAGATTGTCCTTCGAGATGTTTGAACGCAGATGACTTTAGGCAAAGGTGCCACGGGACGGAAGAGGCCAGTTTTACGAAACGTTATTTTTTCCGAGCCTTGCAATTTTAACTCGCCCGTACCAACGCAGCCGACCAACATGCCGGATCGCCCGTAAGTGACGATCTCCAGCGCCCAAGTCAACGCCACCCTGAATCTCCGAGCCTGCCCAAAAATTTCAGCCTCGTTAGTTCCCCAAGCTAACGAGGCTGCTTCTCTTTGTACGGTAATTATTTTTGTAGGATCAGAAAGAGGATGGCGACGAACAGGCTGAGGATGAACATAAAAAGCGCCACTGATACCCCTTGCCAGAAAGAAAGCTTGGACTCTATGCGGATGGCTTCCGTGATGCTTTCCACGTCGTACCGTTTCAGTTGGGTATTTAAGGCCGCTTGAATCTCCGCCCGCAAGACCTCGACGATCTCCTGACGGTCGAACTGAATTAGCTCGGACGAAGACTGGACAGCTACACGACCTGTGCCCTGTGCTTGTACTCTCCGCACGGCGTTACGTGTTTTATCCGACTTCATAAGCTTTACCTCAGCTTTTCACATAGCCAACCCGCCGTCCACCTGAATCACCTGCCCCGTGATGTAGCGCGCCGACGGCGAGACCAGGAAGCAGGCAATCTCCGCGACTTCCGACGGTTCGGCGAAGCGTCCGAGCGGAATTTGTTCGAGCAACTTCGTCTTGTAAGCGTCGTCGAGCGCGCCCGACATGTCCGTCGCGACGAGGCCGAGCGCGAGCGCGTTGACCGTCACCTTGCGGCTCGCCACCTCTTTCGCCAGCGCCTTCGTCAAACCGACGAGTCCCGCCTTCGACGCAGAGTAGTTCGACTGTCCGGCCATCCCGACCAGCCCGCTGATCGAGGAAATGTTCAAGACCGAGCCGCCCTCTTCCTGCCTGAGCATCACGCGCAGCGCCGCGCGCGCGAAGTTCCAGGGGCCTTTCAAATTCGTGTCCACGACCGCGTCCCAATCGGCTTCCTTCATGCGCAGGATCAGATTGTCGCGCGTGACGCCAGCATTGTTGATGAGAAAATCTATGCGCCCGAACGCCTCTTTGGTCTGCTTGACCATCTCGGCCACGGCCTCTGTCTGCGCCACGTCGCACTGCGTCGCCAGCACTTTCACGCCGAGCGACTCAATCTCTGCGCGCAACTCTTCGGCGGCCTCCGCGCTCTGCGCGTAGTTGAACGCGACGTGTGCGCCGCGCCGTGCCAACTCAAGCGCGATGGCGCGTCCGATGCCGCGCGTCGCTCCCGTCACAATCGCCGCCCGCCCGTCGAAAGGTTTAGTCTCGTCGCTCAAAATTTTCCTCCTCAGTTGCCGTGCAGACGCGGCCGGGCGTCTGCGTTTATCTGTTCAAATCCAACGAACGTAAATACTCCCTGAACTCAGGCGCGAGGTCTGGACGCTTCAAGGCGAACTCGACGGTCGCGATGAGGAAGCCGAGTTTGTCGCCCGCGTCGTGGCGTGTGCCTTCAAAGCGCACGGCGTAGAAGGGTCTCTGTTTGAGCAGTGAACGCATGGCATCCGTGATCTGTATCTCGCCGCCCGTGCCGCGTTCGGTGCGCTCGATCTCGTCGAAGATGTCTGGCGTCAGGATGTAGCGCCCGATGATCGCGAGGTCTGAGGGCGCTTCGGCAAAGGGCGGCTTCTCCACCATGTCTTTGATCTTGTAGACGCCTTCGGCGACCTCCTCCGCGTCAATCGCGCCGAAACGCGAGATGGCTTCGCCCTCAACCTGCATCGTGCCGACGACGGGCGCGTCATACTCTTCGTAAACCCTTAGCATCTGTTTGAGCGCGGGAGTTTCGCAGTCCATGATGTCGTCCGGGAGCATGACGGCGAAGGGTTCACCGGCGACGAAGTCACGCGCCTGTAAGATGGCGTGGCCGAGGCCGAGCGCTTCCTTCTGGCGGACGTAGCTGATGCGCGCGAGTTCGGAGACGGAGCGCGCGACGGCGAGCAACTTGTCCTTGCCGCGTTCGCGCAAGAGGCTTTCGAGTTCAAAGGAGATGTCGAAGTGATCTTCGATGGCGTTCTTGCCGCGCCCCGTGATGATGAGAATTGATTCGACGCCCGACGCGACCGCCTCTTCGACGCCGTACTGGATGAGCGGCTTATCGACGAGCGGCAGCATCTCCTTCGGCGATGCTTTAGTCGCAGGCAGAAAGCGCGTGCCCAGTCCTGCTGCGGGAAACACCGCCTTGCGAATCTTCTGTGCCATATTCAACTATTCCCCTTGCCGAAAATTTAAATTTGCCACACGCCTTCGCCGTCGCGGGCAGCGGCGCGAGCAGGGCGGCTGCTTGACACGCTCGCAGACGGTCGGCTAGCGTGACCCCTTTCATCAACTGGCACTGGCGTTAAAGAGACAACTTCATACCACACGTTTAAAGGACAGCACAAATGCTCGATCTCAACTTTGTACGCGATAACCTGGAGCGCGTCCGTGCCGCGCTCGAAGCGCGCAATGCGCCCACAGCCGCGCTCGGCGATTTCGCGCGCATGGACGCAGAGCGCAGGCGCGTCATCGCCGAGTCCGACGAACTCAACGCCGGGCGCAACGCGGCGAGTCGCGCTATCGGCGCGTTGATGAAAGAGGGACGGCGCGACGAGGCGGAAGTGCAACGCCGGGAGGTCGGGCAACTCAAGGAGCGCATCGCGGAACTCGACCGACGGCGCGACGAAGCCGAGGCAAACATGCGTACGCTGCTCTCGACTCTGCCCAACCTGCCGCATGAGTCTGTCCCCGTCGGCGCGGACGAATCGGCCAACACGGAAGCGCGTCGCTGGGGCACGCCGCCCGTCTTTGATTTCGAGCCGAAGGATCACGTAGACCTCGGCGCGGCGCTCGGGATACTCGACCTCGAGCGCGCGACCAAGATCGCGGGCGCGCGTTTCTCGATCCTGCGCGGCGCGGGCGCGCAACTGGAGCGCGCCATCATCAACTTCATGCTCGACCTGCACACGCGCGAGCACGGTTACGAAGAGACGCTCCCGCCCTTCATCGTCAACCGCGACGCGCTTTTCGGCACGGGTCAACTGCCGAAGTTCGAGCAGGAATTATTTAAGCTGACGGACGAGCGCGAGTTGTACCTCAGCCCGACGGCCGAAGTGCCCGTCACGAACATCTACCGCGAAGAGACGCTCGACGCGGCCGAACTGCCTTTGAAGATGGTGGCCTACACGCCCTGTTTTCGTTCTGAGGCGGGGAGTTACGGGCGCGACACGCGCGGGTTGATTCGCCAGCACCAGTTCGAGAAAGTCGAACTCGTCAAACTCGCGCTGCCGGAAAACTCCTACGACGAGTTGGAGTCGCTGACGCGCGACGCCGAGCGCGTCTTGCAGAAGTTGAATTTGCATTACCGGGTCGTCACGCTCTCGACCGGCGACACGGGTTTCTCCGCCGCGAAGACTTATGACATAGAGGTCTGGCTGCCCTCGCAAAACACCTTCCGCGAAATCTCCTCTTGCTCGAACTGCGAGGCGTTTCAGGCGCGGCGCGCGCAGATACGCTTCAAACGGGCGGGCGGCGGCAAGCCCGAATACGTCCACACCCTAAACGGCTCCGGTCTCGCCGTCGGGCGCACGTGGCTCGCCATTCTGGAGAACTATCAACAGGCGGACGGCTCGATCCTGATCCCCGAAGTGCTGCGACCGTATATGAATGGAATGGAGAAGATTGTGAGCAGTGAGCAGTGAAAAGTAAGCAGTGAGCAGTAAGCAGTAAGCAGTAAGCAGTTAAAAACGTAGGAAGAGGCTGTGAGTAGTTCTGACTTGTGCGCGTTCGCGCTCGTCAACTCCACACAGCCTCTTTCACTGCTTACTGCTTACTGCTCACTTTTCATTGCTCACTTGATCTGTAGATCGAACGGCAGCATCGCCATCGTCTCGCCGCGTTTCATTTTTTCGAGGATGGAGACGTAGCGCAGGGCGCGGCGCATGTCTTCGGGCAAGGCCGACTCGATTGCGGCGCGTTGTTCTCTGGCCTTGACGCTCGCGGAGTCTTCGTCGCCGCCGCCCATCCACTGTTGCAGGAAGGTGCGCGGTGCGGGAAACACGACGCGGCGCACTCCTTTGTCGGCCGGGATGTTCGCCAGCCCCTTGGCGATCTCGAAGGCCTTGTCCAGCCCGCCGAACTCGTCTATCAGCCCGCGCTCTTTGGCCTGCGTGCCCGTCCAGACGCGCCCCTGCGCGATGGAGTCAACGTATTCCACCTCTCGCCCGCGCCCCTTCGCCACCTTCGGCAGAAAGTCGTCGTAGTAGAAACTCTTGAGCATCGCCTCGAACTTGGCGCGCTCGTCGTCGTTGAACGGCTCTGTCTCGCGGAACATCCCGGCCTGTTTGCCGCGCAGCACATACTCGTTGTTGACGCCGATCCAATCGTAGAAACCTTTGATCACGGGCTTGCCCGCATAGACGCCGATGGAGCCGGTGATGGTCGAAGGCTCTGCGACGATTTTGTTCGCCGTCGCCGAGATGTAGTAGCCGCCGGAGGCCGCCACGTCGCTCATGGAGACGACGACGGGCTTTTGCGACTTTGCCCGCTCGACCGCATGCCAGATCGCATCGGAGGCGTAAGAAGTGCCGCCCGGACTGTCCACGCGCAGCACGATGGCCTTGACCGTCTTGTCTTCGCGCGCGTCGTTCAACGCTTTGACGACCGTATCCGAACCTGTCGATTGGCCGCTGAACGCGCTGCCGTCGTTGGACGAGCCGCCGCCGATGGGGCCGGAGGCGAAGATGAGCGCGATGCGTTCACCTTCGCCGAGGGATTCGGGGCGCACGCGGCGGTAATCCGCCTGCCCCACTTTGTGCAGTTTGTCTGCGTCTTTGTAGCCGAGCCGTTTTTTGAGTTCGTCTTCGACCTCGTCTCGATACTTCGCGTCGTCGATCAGCCCCGCCGCTTTCGCCTCCCACGCGCCGAGCGGCGCGTTATCGATCAGCGCGCGCACGTCTTCCACAGACTTCTTGCGCGTCGCGGCAATCGTGTTCACGTAGCGCGCGAAAAATTCGTCGAGGATCGAGTTGATCACTTCGCGGCTCGCCTCAGACATCTCCTTGCGCGTGTACTGTTCGGGCGCGGTCTTGTACTTTCCGATCTGGTAGAAGTCGGGTTTGACACCGAGTTTGTCGAGCGAGCCGCCGAGCGACATCACGTCGGCGGCGAGGCCGACGATGAAGAGATCGCCGATGGGCGCGACGTAGATGCGGTCGCAGGCCGTGGCGAGGTAATACTCTTTGTTCGTGCCGTACTCCATGTAGGCGTAGACGGGTTTGCCGGTCGAGCGGAAGTCTGCGATCTGGTCGCGTATCTCTTCGGCCTTGCCCCAGCCGATCACGGTCATGTCGATTTCGAGCAGGAGCGCGCCGATGCGTTTGTCCGCCTTCGCCTTCTTGATCTCCGAGAGCAGGCGCGTCAGCGATTGATCATTGCGACCTAAGAACCGGCTCGCGAACGGGTCTTCCGGCACGTAATCGGGCAGCGCGCCTTCGATCTTCAACACGAGCACGCTGTTGTCGCGGATGTTCGGCTCGCCGTCGCCTAAGGCGGCGAACAACAAAGCGATGCAGATGACGACGAACACTCCGAGCACGACGAGCAGCCCCGCCACCCACAAAAAGATTTTTCCACCGCGTGACATTGCCATATGATTGCTTTTCAAGGACTCCTTAACATTAGCCCTCCCCTTACAAGTATTGAGCCACACAGGGAGGTCAATGTAAATACGCGAAAATCGCGCGAAAGTTTAGGCGCGCGCCCGATCCGCGCAGAGCAGTTCGTTAACTCGTTGGAATACCGCCAACGCTTCGGCGCGACTTAACAACTGGCGGAGTTGCTCAGACAACAGGGGCGTGGACATTCCGGCTTGGAATATCCACGCCCCTTTTTTGCCTGCAAGCGCAAATAATATTTCGACGCGCACGCAGCACCGGCGACTAACAGATAGAACGAACGGCCTTAGCGTGCCTCTCGCCCGTTACCGTTTCACGATCCAGCCACCGCCCAACACTTCGTCGCCGCGATAGAAGACGGTCGCCTGCCCCGGCGCGATGGCGCGTTGCGGTTCGTCGAAGATGACGCGCGCGCGTTTGTCCGCGAGCGGTTCGATGGTTGCGGGCGCGGGCATGTGGCGATAACGCACGCGCACCTCTGCGCGCACCGAGGCATCCGGCTCGTCGAAACTGATCCAGTTGACGCCCGCGGCCGTGAATTCGGAGGCGAGCAACTCATCGCTCTCGCCGACGACGACGCGATTCTGCTCCGCATCAACCTTGACGACGTAGAGCGGCAGCGGGCGCGAGATGCCTAAACCGCGACGCTGGCCGACCGTGTAATGATGCACGCCTTGATGCTCGCCGAGCACGCGCCCCGATGCGTCTACGATCTCGCCCGCGCCGGGCAGACGCCGCGTCTCGCCTTCGGCTTCCAGATAACGGTCTATGAAGCCCGCGTAGTCGCCGTCGGGCACGAAACAAATTTCCTGCGACTCGGCCTTTTCCGACACCGCAAGGTTGAAACGCCGCGCCGCCGCACGCGCCTCTTCCTTGCGCATCTCGCCGAGCGGAAACATCGCGTGCGCCAGTTGCGTTTGCGTCAATTCCCACAGGAAATATGATTGATCCTTGTTGGCATCGCGCCCGCGCAGGAGCCTGTGCCGCCCGCTCGCTTCGTCCCACTCGACGCGCGCATAGTGACCCGTCGCCACCCGCTCGCAGCCCAGACTTTGCGCCAGCCGGTCGAGCGAAGCGAACTTCAGGCGGCTATTGCACGCCACGCACGGAATCGGCGTCTCGCCTTCCAGATAACTTGTGACGAAGGGCTGCACCACGTCGCGCTCGAAATCCTGTTCGAGATTGAGGACGTAGAAGGGAAAACCCAGTTCTCCGGCCACGCGCCGCGCGTCGTACACGTCGTCGAGCGAGCAGCAGCGCGAGGGCAGCGGGTCGCCATGTTCGTCCACGTTGATGTTGCGGTTCTGATTCCACAACTGCATCGTGAAGCCGACGAGTTCGTGTCCCGCCGCCTGCAAAATCGCCGCCGCCGCCGAAGAATCGACGCCCCCGCTCATCGCCACTGCAATCTTCATAAAACCTCTTGCATGGTGAACGGTAAATGGTGAATGGAGAAAATCCGTGTTTCACCATTTACCACTCACCATTTACTATTTACCGCTTTTGCTTCCCCTCTGAGGCGGGTGTTAAGATGCTCGCCTAAGACAACAAATGTGCCTGACAATTAACACTTAAGGATACCTGAAAGAGCACGAAACGTCAGCCTCCGAATCAACGGAGCCGGGCGTCGGAATTCGCCTCCGGGTAATAATTTCAGTTCTTCAACTTTCCTGTGAATCAACTTATGTCCGAAAGAGCCATCGAAGAGTACACCGTCGGCGAAGAGCCCTTTTACCTGCCCGTGGCCGGTGAGGTGGAGATGTTCGAGGCGGCGAACGCGGCGCGCCTGCCCGTGATGTTGAAGGGGCCGACGGGCTGCGGCAAGACGCGCTTCGTCGAACACATGGCGTGGCGTCTACGTCGTCCGCTGATCACGGTGGCCTGCCACGAAGATTTGTCCGCAACCGATCTGGTCGGCCGCTTCCTGCTCGAAGGCGAGGAGACCGTCTGGCACGACGGGCCGCTCACGTCGGCCGTCAAGAGCGGCGCGATCTGTTATCTGGACGAAGTAGTCGAAGCGCGCAAGGACACGGTCGTCATCATCCACCCGCTCACGGATCATCGCCGCCGCCTGCCCATCGAGAAGCGCGGCACCATACTCGATGCGCCCGACGACTTCATGCTCGTCGTCTCCTACAACCCCGGCTACCAGTCGGTCTTGAAAGACCTCAAGCAGTCAACGCGCCAACGCTTCGTCTCGCTCGAATTCGACTACCCGCCCGCCGAACTCGAAGCAGAGATCGTCGCACGCGAAGGCGGCATCGAAGAGACGACGGCGCGCGACCTCGTACAGATCGGCCACAAGATCAGAAACCTGCGCGGCCACGGCCTCGAAGAAGGCGTCTCCACGCGCCTCCTCATCTACGCCGCCCAACTCATCGCGCGCGGCATCCCCTCGATCACCGCCGCCGAAGTCGCACTCGCCTCGCCCATCACAGACGACCGCGAACTTCAACGCAGCATCCGCGAGATCATCACGACCGTGATTTAAACTCCAATACCATGAACGAAGCATTGGCCGAACACTTCCTCGAAGACGCGCTCGTAGTCTTTCGCAAGTACAAGAAACTTGGTGAAGACGCGATGGCGCAACTCAGCGACGAAGAGTTCTTCGCGCAGATTGATGCGGAGGCCAACAGCGTCGCGGTCGTCGTCAAGCATCTGGCGGGCAACATGCGCTCGCGTTGGACGGACTTTTTGACGGCGGACGGGGAGAAGCCCGACAGGGATCGCGACGCGGAGTTTCGCATCGAAGCGGAGACGACGCGGGCGGAGGTTACGAACTGGTGGGAGGCGGGCTGGCGATGTGTGTTCGAGGCGGTCGAACCGCTCCGGCCGGAAGACCTCTCGCGCACGGTGCAGATTAGGGGCGAGCCGCACACGGTCGTCAAGGCGATCAACCGGCAGTTGACGCATTACGCTTACCACGTCGGGCAGATCGTGCTGCTGGCGAAGCATTTCAAATCGGCGGACTGGCAATCTCTGAGCATCGCGCCGGGGGCGTCGGAATCGTTCAATCGATCCATGCGCAAGCGCGAAACATCTTGACGCGCAAGCCGATCAATTCGCGTGGAGTTGGTTTTATGAAGCGATGAGCGAACAGGAAGACAGAGAGAAGCGCCGTGCGGAAGTGGGCGAAACGGAGGCGTATGAATCGCAGCCGCTCGCCGAAGTTCTGCGCGAACAGTTCGGCGAGGTGCGGAGCGCGAGCGAGCGGCGGACGATTGCCGGACTCGTGCGCGAGATCGGCAAACTCCCTGCGGAGCGAGCGCGCGCCGCGCTCGAAGTGAGCGCACAGCTTGCGGGTTTGAGCTTGCGCGTCGGGCTGGAATTTTTGCGCGCGGCGGTCGGGGCGTCGCAGGTGTTGGAAGCCGCGGAGTTGCGCGAGTGGGGCGAGATGGGACGGCGGCTCGCGATGGCCGACGTGGAGACGGGCGTGAACTTCTTCAAGGCGGGCGTGGCGGAACTGCTCGAAGTTCCGGCAGAGGCGCGGCCGCTGCTGTTTCAAGTTTGCGCGCGCCAGTTGCCGCTCTCGACCTCCATCTCGACGGAGACTTTCAAACGCGCGCCGGAACTGGCACGCGCCGCCGGCAACGGCGAGTTGCTGGCCGCGACCTTTGAAGTCGCGCTTGAGATCGCGCGCCGCTCCGCACGCCACAGCGCGGACTTTCTCGCGGCCTCGCCCGCCGCGTTCGCGCATCTCGAAAAATACGGGGCGACTGACGAGGAGGAGGGCGCGGGGCGGAATGACGTTGCGCGCGCCGCGCTGCACCTCGCGGGGGTGTTCGCACAACGCGCGGGTGGCATCGCCGCCGATGCGTGGGCGAACCTTCCGGCGGCCACAGCCGCGCTCGATGCCGAACAAGTCCGCACGCTCTTTCGCCACACGGAGCAATTTCTCGAACGCGGCGGCGCGGCGGCCTTGCACGTGCTCGTGGCGGGCGGCGAGGTGCTCAGGCTCGCGCCGGGGGTCTTCACGGATTGGACGGCGTTGCTGCACGCGGTCGCCTCGCAGGGCAACGCCCCGCTCGTTTCGCTCGCGCGCCACAGCCCGCTGTTCTTTCGTGCTCTCCCCTCACACGGGGCGCGCGCGGGTCGCGCGGGCGAACTCGCGCGTCGCGTCATCGCGGCGACACGTGCCGTGGCCGAGGTTGATGCGGAAGCGGCGATCTCCTGTTTTCGTTCCGCACCCGGCGCGCTGCGCGTGACTTCCATCGAACAGTTCGAGCAGTGGGCAGAGGGCGGCCTCGCGCTGCGGCGCAACGATGCGCGCTCGCGCCGCAGTTACTACGCGCTCGAAACCCGGCAGAGCAACGCCGCCCTTGCCGAAGGCGGCATGGGACTCTCGCTCGACGCCGTTGCGCCGACGCTGCGCCTCTACGTCGAAGGTTTAACGGGGCGCGCCGTGGATGTCGCCTCGCTCGCCGCCGTGCCGGACGAGTCGCGCATCGGCGACGGGCGGACGATCCACCTGCCCGCCTCCGTCGCGGAGTTTGCAGACGACGAGCGAAACTTCCGTCTCTACAAAGTGCTCGCCGCGCACGCCGCCGGGCAGATCGAATTCGGCACACACGCGCGCGCCGGGAACGAAGAGGAGACGGGCGCACACTTGCGCGCCGCCTTCGCCTCGATTGCCGAACTCTACGCGGAAGAGAACGCGGACGCGCGCGACGCTTTCGCGCTCGACGGCTACATCAACGACCCGGCCAGAAGCGAACCCGCCCTCGCGCCCGAAGAGGAGGCTCGCCGCGCGCAACGTAAACGTCGGCGCATGCCGAAAGAGGCCGACTATCGCGCCGTGCTCGCGCTCTTCCCGCTCCCCGTGCTCGCCGCGCGCATCTTCGGCACACTGGAGAACGGGCGCATTGATCGACGCCTGCGCCACGCCTATCGCGGACTCGCGCGCGATCTCGACCTCGTGCGCGCGCACCTGCGCGCGAGCCGCCCGCGCATCGCCACCGTGCCGCTCACGCTCGTGCCCTTTGAGTTGCTCTTCCAGATCACTTTGTGCGGCGGCGCGCTCGACGATGCGCGCGCCTTCTACGGCCAGATCGTCTCGGAACTCGAAACAATCGTCGCAGATTATCTCGGCGGCGCGAACTCATCGGTCGCCGACACACTGATAGCAACGAGCCGCGTCTACACGCTCTTTCAATCCGTCACGCCGCAAGAGACCGAACAGCAGGAGGAGCAGGCCGAAACTTCGGACGACGGCGGCAGCGGCGCGGAATCGCAACTCGACGATGCGAACCGGCGCGACGCGCGCGACCCCGACGCGCAGCCGCAAAACGACCCGCCGCCGAACGACGCGCGCGAACTCTTCAATGCGTGGGCTAAATCAAATTCGTCCGAGCAGGACGCGGCAGAGCAACTCTTCGGCGCGGAGCGTTGGACGCAGTCGCAATCGCCGGAGCAGGAGTTGGAAGCGGGCGAGGTGGCCTACAGTTACGACGAGTGGGATCGCGAACTCTCGGACACGCGCGTCAACTGGTGTCGCGTCGTCGAGAAGCGCGTCCGGCGCGGCGACCGCTCGTTCGTCGAACTGACGCGCTCGCGCTATCGCGGCGTCATCTCCTCGATCAAGCATCAATTCCAGTTGATGCGCCCCGAAAATCTGCTCCGCGTCAGAAACGAACTCGACGGCGACGACTATGATCTGGACGCCGTCATCAACTACGTCGCCGACCGACGCGCCGACGGCCGACAGTCCGAGCGGCTCTACACGAAACGCCTGCGTCGCGAGCGCGACGTGGCCGTTTCGTTCCTGCTCGATCAGTCTTCGTCTACGGCGCGCACCATCGGCCGCCACCCGTTGCAGCCCTACACGCATCCCGGCCGCCGTATCATCGAGATCGAAAAGGAGGGACTCGTCCTGATGAGCGAAGCCCTCGAAGCCGTGGGCGACGCCTACGCCATCTACGGCTTCACCTCCGAGGGGCGGCGCAACGTGAAGTTTTACGTCGTCAAAGATTTCGACGAACGCCACTCGGAAGAGATTGAGCGGCGCATCGGCGGCATCAACTACCAGCACAACACTCGGCTCGGCGCGGCCGTGCGCCACGCCGCCGCGCGCCTGCACGCGCAGGAAGCGCGCACGCGCCTCCTCATCGTGCTCTCCGACGGGCGGCCTTACGACCACGACTACGGCGACGCACGCTACGCACGCGAAGACACGCGCGAGGCTCTGCGCCAGGCGCGCGTCTCCGGCATCACGCCCTTCTGCATCACCATCGACCGCGACTCCGAGGCGGAACTCAAAGACCTCTACGGCGAAGTGGGTTACACGATCATTGACGACGTGCTGACCCTGCCGGAACGCATGCCCGCGATCTACCGCAGGTTGACGACTTAATGGGAAGTTGGCGACTTGATTGGGAAGCTGGCGACGCGCGCAAAAAACGCGGCGCGGGAGGGTTCTTGCGGGGGCGCGGTAAATTAAAAAGGATGAGTCTCGGAAACTTGCGGGTAAACGAGACTCACCCTTTTCGCCTCTAGCTCTTCATGCTTGGAGATCACGTCGGCCGCGTTGCCTCACAGGAGACTCTGACAGGACATGGCGCCACGTCAACGTGTTGCAGCGGAGTCTACGCCCGCCCCGCGCGCTTGTCTGTGCGATCTCGTACAGAGAATAAAAACTTTCCGCCGTTATAATTTCGCCAAACAGGACGTGTAAAAATTTTGCAAACGATGGCGCGCAAGAATGTGAGTTGATCGTCATTCTTGTCATTGTAGCTCGGAACCGCACGCGCGCGTTCGGCCGGGAATGCCGGGCGGGCGAAAGCGTGCGCGGTTAAATTAAACTTTTGGTTTCAGCGAACACAGGAGGAGAACTTCGATGCGACGAACTTTAGCTCTCATGAGCTTACTGGCTCTGGCGACTTTCGGCGCGGCTTGCGCCGCCACCGACAACGCGAACGTGGGGAACGCCAATAACGCCAACAACACGAACGCCATCGGCGGGACGAACACCAACACCGGCACGACGACCGGCAGCGGCCCAACCGGCACGACCGCCGCGCCCGACAACGCGAACACGCACGGCGGCACGCACAACGGCAACACCAACGCGAACGGCAACACCGGCACAGGCACAGGTGCCAACCGCAACACGAACACCAACACGGGCGGCAACACCAACGGAACCGGCAGCGTGCGCAACGGCAACACCAACACCGGCACGGGCGCGAACAGAAACACTCCTTAGTCTGACTTTGAGACTTGGAGCGTCCGCATAAAATGCCGG
>DASVPS010000287.1:0-8067 GCA_036389555.1 Pyrinomonadaceae bacterium | reverse complement strand
CGTCACGAGCCCGGTGGGGAAGTCGTAGGCGGTGGTGTACGTCTGGGTTCCCGTCCCGGTTGAATCAGTAACGGGGGTTTAACCAACCGCTGACATTGATGTGTCAGCATCTTAACATTTCATCCCGCTGAAACGATGAGTAGTGGTTCAGTTTGAAATTAAAGCATTCATAATCTTTGGCTCGGGATTTCAATCCGAACCACTACCAAATTCGGGTGTGTTGCAAAATTTATCTTTAATGAACACCCGTCCGCAATGAACACCCGTCCGCTGTCCTCAGCTTCGCTTAAACACCTAGCGGCACGGCGTATCGCGCGGCAAGGTCTGCCACCACGGTCGTCAACTCGATGGGCTCGACCGGCTTCGGAAGGTGCCTCTGGTAGCCGGCCGTGAATACTCGCATCCGGTCTTTTGCTCCGGCGTAGGCCGTCAAGGCTACCGCCGGAATTCTGCCCCCACGCTCTAACGATAATCGGCGCACTTGCTCAATCAGCGTATAGCCGTCCATGAGCGGCATCCTGATGTCCGAGACCAGCACGTCGAATCTCTGTCGCTCCATCTCTGCGAGCGCCTCACCGGCCGACCCGACGGCCACTACTTCAGCGCCGCTCTCCGTCAGTACCGCGGTCACCAGATCGCGCGCGTCCGGCACGTCTTCGACGACGAGCACCCGTAGATCATTAAGCGACAACTGCCGGTTGGTCTGCGGGATGCTCCCGGTTAAGGGGGGCAGCACTTCTGCGTCGCTCGGTTCAGGGCATACGCTCATCAGCGGGAATATGACCTTGAAGGTTGTGCCCTCTCCTACCCCCGGACTCTGAGCCGTCACCGTCCCGCCGTGTAGTTCAACCAACTGGCGCACGATGGAGAGACCGAGTCCAAGACCGCCGTGCCTGCGCGTGCTCGAAGAGTCGGACTGGCTAAAGCGTTCGAAGATGTGGGGCAGAAACTCCGGGGCGATGCCTTGCCCGGTGTCGTTGATGTTCACCTCGACGTGAGAGTTGGTGTGCTCAAGTCCGACCTCGATGCGTCCGCCTTCGGGCGTGAACTTGATCGCGTTGGTTAATAGATTCCAGATAATTTGTCGGAGCCGGTCGGGGTCGCCGGAGATGGGGCTGGTGTGTGAATCCAGCGCCGTGCGGAGATGAATGCTTCGGGCATCGGCCGCCGGGCGCACGCCGTCAACGACGGCTTCGATCATCGGTGCGAGTTCTACAGGGCACACGTCGAGGCGCAGCTTGCCCGTGATGATGCGCGAGATGTCGAGCAGGTCGTCTATGAGTTGTCTTTGCGCGCGAGCGCTGCGCAGGATGGTCTCAAGCGCGCGTTTTGTCGCCGCATCGTCGAGATTGCCGGCGGCGAGCATGTGTGACCAACCGAGAATCGAGGTCAGGGGAGTACGCAACTCATGTGAGAGGATGGCGAGAAACTCGTCCTTGATGCCGTTCGCCGTATCGGCTTCTGCCTGCGCCGCCATCGCACTCTCCAACAGCCGCGTGCATTCTGCCTGTGAACGCTTGCGTTCGCTGATGTCGCGGATGTTGCATTGAATGACTTGGTGGCCGTCTTCTTCATAGACGTTGCTGATAAACTCCACCTCACGACTCTCCCCGTGCAAGGTTTGCAGCGGTAAGTCTTCGTAACGGAGATAGCCTGTCTTCTGCAACTCTCGAAACGCAGCGCGGCTCGCTTCCTTATCACTGAAGAGACCGATTTCCCACAGCTCTTTCCCCAGAAATTCGTCGCTTGAGTAGCCCAACAATTCCGTCATAAACGGATTCACGTCGGTGATTTTCAGTGTGGCGGCATTAAGCATCAGTATCCCGTCGCGCGCGGCCTCGAAGAGCCGCCGGTAGCGGATTTCGGAAGCCCGCACCTCCGGCATCGGTTTGGGTTCAATCATGTCGTTGGCCTCAACGGGCACGGCGGCAAGCGGCTCGTTTTCAACCGGGACGACTCGTTTTGGGGATACCATAAGGAACTCCTTGATCGGGTCTTGTCAGAAAGGACGACAGGCAGCTCAAGAAGAAAATGATTGGCTCGATCCGGTTGTTGTGAGCTGAAGTGTCGGCGAGTATTGACCCTTGATGAGTATCACGGGAGAGGAGGGGGCGTCCGTGCGTTAGCACACTTATAAGGGGAGTTGAGGAAACGATGAGAGGAGACTCTCAGCCGAGCAAACGGTCGTATTCGTCTTTGACCACACGGTAACACTCGCAGACGGCCGCTTCCAGGCTGCGCCGGTCAAGAACCGTGATGCGCCCGCGCACGTAAGAGATCAGACCGTTTTCCTGCAAGCGCCCGGCCGCATGAGTCACGCCTTCTCTGCGCACACCGAGCATGTTGGCGATGAGTTCCTGCGTCATGACCAACTCGTCCGAGTCCAGTCGGTCGCGGCTCAGCAGCAGCCAGCGGCAAAGTTGCTGCTCTACCGTGTGGAGGCGATTGCAGACGGCCGTCTGCGACATCTGTGTCATCAACGCCTGCGTGTAGCGCAGGAGCAAGCGTTGAAACATGCCGCCCTGCGCAAACTCCTCTTGCAGCACCTTCGTCTTCATCCTGAGGGCATCCCCGGCGCTCTGCACGACGGCGCGATTGGGCACCGTATCGCCTCCCATGAAGAGGGCGATGCCGACCAACCCGTCGTTGCCCGCCACACCCATCTCGGCTGATGAGCCGTTCTCCATCAGGTAGAGCAGGGAGATGATGGCGGTGGTCGGGAAATAGATGTAGCTCTGCTGCCCACCGGATTCGTAGATGACCTCGCCGAGCGCAAAGGAGACGTGCTCTAAGTGAGGCCGGAGACGCTCCATTTCATCTACGGGCAACCGGGCGAGCAACCGGTTCCCCACCGGCTCAAGCATACTCTGAGGCATAACGAAGTTCCTTTCGTTATCGGGTTATGCAGGATAGTACACGATATGTGTGTTAGCGCACAGACGGTCGCTTCGGGATGCCTTGCTCTGCAACTTCTCACTCCTTAACAAACGTTTACCCGACTAAGACCGCGTTAGCAGGGAGAGAAAACTGGTAACGGTATCAATAGCGAGCCGTTTATCTATACTTGACCGAACGCAGGTATATTCTCCAGAACTCTGGTTCAATCCGCAATTACTTTTTCCAACGCCCCATTTTAATCCGGTAAGTGCCGGAGTCTGCTCAACTGCCGGGATGTATTAGCGGCAGCGAGCAGCGCTACCCACATAAAGCAGTGTTACTTGCCGGACGATGTGCCTCAAGGCCGTGAAGTTCAGGGTGATGTCGAAGTTAGACAGAATCGTGCAGCTCCGCTTCGGCTTTAACCGCAGATAAGGAAAATCAAATGACTACTCACAAGTACTTCACATTCGCAGCAGGTGTGGCGCTCGCCATACTTCTCGGCGTGGCGAGCCTCCCGTCTCTCGTCCCCGCAACATCAGCACAAAGCACAGTGCCACGGGGCACGACGACGACCTATGCTATTTTGGCCGGCCAAGCAGTGACGAGCACCGGCTTATCCATGGTCAACGGCGATCTGGGTATCAGTCCGGGAACTGCACTCACGGGCTTTCCTCCGGGGATCATAAACGGAGCGACAGAATTAGGTAATCCGGTCTCGGCGCAGGCTCTGGCCGATGCCCAAGTCGAGTACGCTTATCTGGATGGCTTGCCGTGCGGCACTAACTTAACGGGTGTTGACCTCGGCGGGATAACACTTACGCTGGGCGTCTATTGTTTCGATTCGTCGGCGCAGTTGACGGGCACGCTCATTCTCGACGCGCAGGGTTCGTGTGATTCCCTCTTCGTTTTCCAGACCGGGAGCACCCTCACCACCTCAGTCGCTTCGTCAGTTGAAGTGATCAATAACCCCTGCGCTACAAATTGCCGTGGCGGGGGGAACGTGTTCTGGCAGGTCGGCAGTTCCGCGACTATCGGCACAGGCTCTCAATTTGTCGGACACATTGTCGCTAACACCAGCGTCACCTTGAATTTCAATGCCAGCGTGGCCGGTAACGTCATCGCGCTCACCGGCGCAGTGACGATGGATACCAACCACATCGCCGCTTGCGGTAGCGGCGTGCTGCCGACACCGCCGCCCACGCCTAATCCGTCGCCGACAGTTAATCCTACGCCTCCTCCGACAATTACATGCGCGCCCAAGGTGACGGGTGGCGGGCAGATACCTGTCCCCGATCCCGATAGCAATGTCCAGGCTGCCACCGGCACAGGCCGCGCCAGCTTCGGCTTCAACTCGCAGCCGGAAAAGGGTTGCACGGATGGCGCTGCGAAAGGCCACTTCAACTACGTCAACCATGTGACCGGCCTGCACGTCAACGGCAAGGTGCTCAACTCGGTGCTCATCGGGACGAACATGGTCCAGTTCTCCGGCGAGTGCGGGACGGACTGCGCGTTCACCGTGACGGTGCAAGACGTCGGCGAGCCGGGCACGTTCGACACGTTCGGTTTAACCGTGACGGGTACGAAGAACGAGCACAGGTCGCTCCGTGTCATTAGTCGCGGGAACATTCAGTTCCATTTTTAAAATTAGTGGCTGATCTGTGACCACTCCAACCCCGTGGGCGATAGGGATCGCCCACGGGGTTTCTTTATTGGTATTGGTGCGAACGTCATGCGTAGCGTTTTCTGTAGGTGCAGACGCATGCTGAGGCGTGAGGCATAACTAAATTCCTTTCGCTGCCGGCTTTGGCGATTGTCTACGATATGTGTGTTAGAGCACGGACTGGTTAGATTAGATCGAGTACAGTTGCGATAACTGTTCTTTTAGAATTCATCTCTCGACATCAGGATTTGACTCGCGAAGCGTCTCCTTGTGTCGTCTGCTGGTTTCACCACGGGCTACATTCCAAGGAGCGCATCAAGTGTCCAACAAGTCTCGAACGCCGCCAATCCACAACCAACTGCTGGCCGCCCTGCCCGGTAAAGATTACAAACGTCTGCTCCCACACCTTGAATCCATTCCTCTGCCGTTCATGGAAGTCCTCTATGAGAGCGGAGACACAATCGAACACGTCTACTTCCCCAACGATGGACTCGTCTCGCTGTTAGTCGTCATGGAAGATCAGACGCTCAGAGAAATAGGCGTCATCGGGCGCGAAGGGATGCTCGGCATCGCGGTGGCGTTGGGGATGAAGAAGACCCCGACGCGCGCGCTCATCCAGTTGCCGGGCAGCGCCATGCGCATGAAGGCCGGGGCGCTCAGAGACGAACTCAAACGCGGCGGCTCACTCCCGAACGTGCTGCAACGCTACGCTCACGCGCTCTTCACACAGGTTTCCCAATCGGCGGCCTGCGTCAGCGCGCACGCATTGGATAAACGACTTTCGCGTTGGCTGGTCATGACTCATGATCATGCGCCGGGAGATGTGTTTGAGATGAAGCACGAGTTTCTGGCGATGATGCTCGGCGTGACCCGTTCCATCGTCACGAGGGCGGCCGGGCATCTGCAAAACGAAAAGATGATTCGTTATAGCCGTGGGCAGGTGACCATCCTCGACCGGCGCAGGCTGGAGGCGACAGCCTGCGAGTGCTATGCGGTGGTCAAGGCAGAATACGCGCGTAACGCGCACATGCGAGGGGCTTAAGAAAAGATGCGCGCCACTACCTTCTTCGCTCGCTGACATCGAAGGACGCCTATGAACCCTTCGGCAAGCGCGCGGAAGGCGTGCTCAAGGTAATCATCAAGCCTTTGAAGCGTGGATGCGAAGTGAGGAACGGATTGTGATGAAAAAAGGTAGGGTTGCAAAAAATGTTTTAGCCGCGATATGCGGCGTCTGAGGTGATTCACTTATCACCATGCCGCATGGAAACTGTTGCAACACTACCGGCGTCGGCGCGGGGTCGTACTAGAGCTTGCGCAGGCACCAGACCGCCATCGAGCGCGCCCCGTGGACGACGACCGTCTTCAGCGGCTCCAGCAGTTCGCCGCGCAGCGAAGCGGTTGTCTCACGCAGCATACGCTCGTCCGTGAGGAGCCATTCGCCCCCGTCCGGCAGACGGTAGCGCCTCCCTCCCAAGCGCTCCAAGTCGCCTTCCACGCCGTCGGAGGAGGCCAGGCGGGCGAAGAAGACGCCGCCGGGCTTTAGTACCCGCCACATCTCCCCTAGCATTGCCCGCCAGTGCGCCTCATCGCGGGCGAAGTGGAGCACCGCGCTGCTAATCACAGCGTCGAAGCTCTCACGCTCGAAAGACATCCTCTCGACCGGCTCCAGTCGGAAATTCTCTTCCGGCAGGTGAGCGGCGAGTGAGCGTGCCAGCGAACGGACGCGCGCGAGCGCCTCGGGCGAGAGATCGACGCCGCACACGTCGAAGCCCTCCCTGAGAAAGTAGACGAGGTTGCGCCCCGTGCCGCAGCCGGCGTTGAGAATCCTCATACGCGGCTCGAAGCGCCCTTTGAGGAGCTGGTCGAAGAGATAGACGTCTATGCCTCCGAACTGCTGTCGCAGATTCTCTCCTGACTCCATCACAGGTCGAATATCCCTTCCTGTTCAACTCTCTTACCGTTTTATTTAGACAGCGGTAAAACTTCACCCTGCTTTATTCGCATATCGATCTTCTTGACGTTCATAAAGTCTCTTACGGGGTCGTCGGCTAAGACCAGGAAGCTGGCCTCATAGCCGTCCCTCAGCCGTCCGATTCTGCGGTTCGGGAAGATCGCCCGGGGCGTGACTTCGCACCACATCTTCAACAAAGTGAGGTTGTCGAATATTTTCAGCCCGTGCAAACTCATGGCCTCCGGCAGAGAAGTCTGCCGATAGCGGTCGCTGCCAATCGCGATCTGAACGTGATGCCTCGCTAATAGTTGAAGATTACGTGAGAGAAGGTTGCGGACGGCCTGAGCCATAGACGCCTGCGGGCTGCGCTCGTCGAGCTTGTCGATCACTTCGAGGACTTCACTGATCGTCGTGACGACGACCGTCTGATTCCGCGCCGCGAGACGAGCATCGGCCTCTGAAATCTCGTAGCGCGAGAGGTTTTGATAATTGGCGGGATCGTTCTTCTCCGGCCTGAATCCGGGGAGATGATTTATTTCGTCAACGCCCGCGGCCAGCGCGTTGTGAAAGTCTGCTGCCGTCTCCACGTGGGTCGAGACGCGCAATCTCGCACGGTGTGCGCGCCGCACGATCTCGGGTAAGAGCGCGGGGTCTAGTCCCCTCCAATTAAGATACGCGGCCGTATCCTTACGCTTTGCGTACTCCTCCGAATACATGAGGTAGGTCTTAATGAAATCAGGCCGCCCTGCGATGATTGACTGCCACTTCCGATCCAGATCGGCTTGATTATCAATGACAAAGTAGAAGGCACCTTCCCCATCAGCCTTGCTCCAAGTACCTCTCGAAATGTTGCGCTCGGCCAGGTCTATCGGATGCCCGCCGGAGGCGGTCAGCCCGCCGCCCGAAAAGACCACGTCAACGCTCCGGGGAACGTTAATCTTACCGGCCAGCGGCGTAGTCACTCTGGGCAGACTGTTCGGATTCTTGACGTAAAAGATTCCCGCTTCAAGATACATGCGTATGACTGAGTCGAGCCGCGACGACTGTTCCACATTATGGTTATGCGCCTCTCCGAAAGGAGGGACGACGTACTTACCGGAAAGGTCTATAACCGAATGCACGCGGGAAGGCTTCTTAGAGGTCAGCCTGCCGCCGACCGCGTAGAACTTTTTCATGACGAACTTCTGACCGTCGAACCACTGCCCATGAGCAAATTCGTAATTCTTACGTTCGGTCGCCACACCGGCTGCTTGCCCCTGTGCCAGAAAAATCGGCACTAGCAAGGCCACGGTCAGGATAAGTTTTCGCATGAGAAAGTTCCTTGATGACCTTAGAAATGAAGGCCGCCTAACGCCCGAGTCAACCTGCGAGCTATCAACTTCAAAGATAAGAGACTTGCTTGATTGCCAGTCCGGTTGAATGAGTTGTTAGAGGCCGCGGATTCATATACTAAGTGCAACACGCTTTCCTGAAGTAGAGGTGAGCGGCAATACTGACGAAGATTCTCAACGACCAGGAAGAGGATATTCGCCATGTCGTATCGTCAACTCACCCCCGCAGAGAGGTATATGCTCGC
>DASVPS010000286.1:0-5964 GCA_036389555.1 Pyrinomonadaceae bacterium | reverse complement strand
CACACTCGGGCCGCTGATGCCCGTCTTCAAGTTCGAACTGCAAGACCGCGCCAACACAGAGACCTTCAGCATCCTCGAAGACCACTTTAAGAAACTCTGGGTGACCTCCGACATAGACCTCTTCCACCTCGGCGCACGCCTCGCGCACAATCACGACATCCTCAAACGCATCTTCACGAAGCGCAAGGAATGGTTCGAGTATGTCTACGACGTGATGTACAAATCGAACGGTAAGGCTCCCGCCGACGACCAGCGCAAGCACACCCGCCGCAAATGCGAATCGCCGCGCCCGCCCGAGATCAAAGTGACCTGGACGGCCGCCGAGGGCGCGCAGCTTCAAGCGAAAGCCAAGATCATCAACTTCTCCCGCGCGGGAATCCTGCTCGAATTGACCTCCGAGGCGCTCCCGCCGCCGGAAACCGTCACCACGCTGAACGTGACCCCCGTGACGAAGCATGCGCCGACCGAGCACCTGATGGCCGAGTTACTGAACCCCTCCGGCCGGCACTTCAAAGTCGTGCGCGTCGATCAACACCACGTCGCGTTGACATCGCATCACGAACAGGTCGCGCCTACAGGCTAGGGCGGTTTGTACACAGTTCGGGAGCCGAAGATCGATGTAGGGGCTGCGGAGATGTCCGCAGCCCCTATATTTTTTACGGACGGGCGCGTAAAAGTCTGGCTGTCGGCGGGTGCGCGGGCTTACGGCGGCGGCGCGGCAACTCTGAAGCGGCGCGCGAAGTTTCAACTGAACAGGCGTTCGTATTCTTCTCTGATCGTGCGGTAACACTCGCACGCGCTGGCTTCCAAAGTCTCGCGGTCGAGGATCATGACGTTTCCGCGGTTGTAGCGGATCAGGTTTCGCTCCTGAAGTTTGGCGGCGGCCTCGCTGACGCCGGCGCGGCGAACGCCGAGCATCACGGCGAGATATTCGTGCGTGATGTTCACTTCGTGCGAGCCGACGCCGTCGCTGCTGGCGAGCAGCCAGCGGGCGAGCCGCGCTTCGATGTTGTGCAGACGGTTACAGGCCACCGACTGCGAGCCGATGACGATGACGGTGTGGATATAGCGGTTGAGGATTTTCTTCAACTGGCCGCCCCGTTCATAAACTTCTTTGACGGCCGCAGATTTGATCCGAATGGCCTCGCCGGCGATTTGCACGAAGGTCGGCATCGTGGTCTCTTCGGCGTCGAGGAGGACTGGGATGCCGGACATCCCTTCGCGCCCGATGGAACCGGATTCGACCGATGAGCCGTCTTCCATCGTCGTGACCATCGAGAGCAGCGAGGTTAACGGGAAATAGATGTCTTTGATCGGGGCGTGCGGCACGATGATTGACTCGCCGTGCGCGAGTTGCACCTGCTCCATGTACGGCCGCAGCAGCGCCAGTTCTGCGTCGGGCAGATGCGCCAGCAGGCGGTTGGTGTCCGTGACGTGGCTGTGTTGGGTCATCAGCTATTCCCTCAGTTTGGGCTATGAGGCAACATGTCAACGCGGATGTGCGCGGCCTGAGCGCAGGCGCGCGACCGGGTAACATGTCGGGCAAATCGTCTATTCACCCACGGGCTTCGACGTGAGCCGGTGGAGGAGATTCCTCAACTGTCCGGGTTCTTCAAGGTACGTCACCCAGTCGTTGCCGCCCATGTTCACGTCCGTGCCTTCCACGTCCGCGCCGTATTTTTCGGCCATCACGACGAGCGGCGTGTGCCCGTCATACTTCGCATGTTCGCGGATGCGTCGCCCGATTTGCAAAACTTCTACGGGCGTCTTGCCGACCAGATTGAGCAGGAGTAAATCGGCGTGGCGGACGCCGACGATTCGTTCCAGTGCATCTTCTTCATCCAACGCCAGCAATACGCGATAACCGTAAGTTTGTAAATTCCGCTTCAGAATGGGACGCGTGTCGTCGTCCTCTTCAACCAGAAAAATAGTCAGTTGGCTACCCGGTTCTTGATTCATCCCTTGATTTCTCCTTGTAATAACCGGACATTATCACACATTACAACTCATCGGTTTATCCGGTTGAGGACAGACGCCACCCCGTGTTCGCTATCAGTATGACGTATTGTGCATGCCGGACGAAGGGCGGGAAACAATCCCCGCAGTTCACGATATTTTTTGCAGCACAACATGCGACATCAGGTTAGTCCGGCTAAACACGCCTTCACCGCGTGCTGTCCTGTCGAGACCTGGTCAACACGAGAAAGGCCAACGATGTCCGAGTTTAACGCAGCGCCCCCGAAGACCTCAAACCGAATCCTCAGCGAACTGCCGCCGGAAGAATACGAACGCCTATCTCCATATCTCGACCCCGTTAGGCTATCGGTCGGCGACATCCTCTATTATCCACACGACCCGGTGACGCACGTCTATTTTCCCAACCGCGGGACGCTCTCAATCGTCTCCACCTTCGCCGCCGGCGGCGGCGTCGAAGTGGGCGTTGTCGGTAACGAAGGCGTCTTCGGCGTGAATGTCGTGCTGGGGAGCGTCACGACGCCGCTCGAAGCCCTCGTGCAACTGCCGGGCGACGGCTTGCGCATACCGGCCGACGTGATCAAAAAGGAGTTCAAGGCCGACGGGCTGCTACAGGATTTGCTGTTGCGTTACACGCAGGCCTTCATCATACAGATCGCGCAGACGGCCGCCTGTAACCGCTCACACCCTGTCGGGGGAAGGCTCGCGCGGTGGCTGCTGATGAGCCACGACCGGGCGATGTCCGACGAGTTGCAACTGAGGCAGGATTTCATCAGTCTCATGCTCGGCACGCGCCGCCCCGGCATTAACGAGGCCGCAGGTGAACTGCAAGACGCGGGCGCGATCAGATACAACCGCGGCCACGTCCAGATCGTTGACCGCGAACAACTGGAAGCCCGCTCGTGCGAATGCTACGCGATTGTGAAGAATGAATTCGACCGCCTGCTCGGATAAACGGCGCGGTCACAAACCAACCGCGTGCGCCGGGAGGTTATTTCTGACGGCCTTTCTTGCTCACCCGTTGCGCCCCCTTCTCATCCTGCGCTTTGCGAGGTCTGCCACGTTTCCGATCCGCAACGAGTTTTAAATCATCTTCCTTTATGAAATAGTCGCGTCCCATCTTCTCGGCCGGCAGCTTTCCTTCCCCAATTAACTGCTGAATGCGCGTCACAGTCACGCCCAACCGTTCAGCGGCTTCTTTAGTAGTCAATAATTTCATGTGAGATTTATATATCCAAGAAAAATTCTTGGTCAAGGCTAAAACTTTTCTCTTTACAAAATTCTTGGTCTAGAGTAAATTTATTCTCAATAATGGCAAACTAAAAAGGCGAGGACTTACCGGAGATTCGTGGTCTCGGTAAGCCCTCTACACCAGTAACACTCGTGAAAGGAAGCTACTGATGCGAAAAGATAATAGCACGCACACGCCTCACGCTCGCCCGCGACAAGACCCAAGTTTTGACGAACCGATCAGGCGTTGGTCAATGCTGCCCGTTACACGAGAGCGAGCGTGTGAGTTGATTGATTTGATCACGCGGCGCGAGGATAGTGAGAGTTTGGAGGCTCTCATCGAGTTGATCTGTGGACTCACACCGCATACGCCATCGGATGACAGAGATATTTTGGATGAGAGATTCCTGGCCGGGCAGGCCGCGCTCATGTACGCCTTCACCGACACGACGCGGGCGGGGAATGCGCTCGGCGCATATGTCGTCGGATTGAAATGCGCGCAGTGGGAATAGCGCGGGGCACACATCTCGTCGCCGCGAAATCTCACTCCGCACGCTCCGTCTCAATTAACACTCTGGCCGCCGCCAGCGCCTCTTCGAGCGTGCGCACGCGCCCATCCAATTGCATCTCGTAGACGGCGCGCGTGATCTCGCCGATGCGCGGCGAGGGCTTGAGTCCCATCGCGAGGAGATGCCGCCCCAGCAGGAGCGGGGCGGGCGGGCGCGTCTCCACCGCCAACTCGCGCGCACGCGCGATGAACCACTCCTGCGGCACAGCGTCAAACCAACGCTCGCGCGGAACCCAATCGGCGTTGCGCCCCAGCGTGTCCGCACGCGCCACGCGGTACAGCAGGTCGAGTTCGCAACGGCGTGCGAGGCGGCGAAAAGCGCCCTCCGAAATTTCCTCGCGCTTGAGATAAAACTCGCCCGGCTTCAAATGCGCACGCACGAGTTCGCAGACCTGCGCGCGCACGTCGTAGCCGTCGAGCGTGTAGATTTTCAAACGCTCAAGAAACTCATTTGTCGGCGCGACGCCCGCCTCGTCGTGCCCGCGCGAGCGTATGCGCCCTTCCACAAACTCGGTCGTCGCGGGCTTCCCGAAATCGTGGCACAGCGCGGCCAGCATCACCGTCACAGCCTTCGCGTAAGGCAGGTCGTCGATCAATTCGCGCGCGCGGTCAACCGTGAGCCACGTATGCACGTCAACGTCTCCCTCCGGGTGCCAGTCGTATTCCTGCGGCACGCCGGAGAGGGCTTGGATTTCGGGGAAGAGTTGCGGCGTGGCGTTTAACTTCGCCAGCCACTGTAATCCGATTGAAGGCCGCGCGGCGCTGAGGAGCAACTTTTCCAACTCGCCCCAGACGCGCTCGGCCGGCAAGTCCGACAGGTCAATCGTGCGACACAGCGCGACCGTCTCCGCCTCTATGTCGAACTCGAAACGCGCCGCGAGTTGCGCCGCGCGCAGCACGCGCAAAGAATCTTCGGCAAACGTCTCGTGCGAGACGGCGCGCAAGAGTTTGCGTTCGAGATCGGCGCGGCCGCCGTAGGGGTCGAGCACCTCGCCCGTGAGCGGGTCTTGGAGGATGGCATTGATGCGGAAGTCGCGGCGGCGTGCGGCCTCTGCGACGGTCATGTGCGGGTCGCCTTCGATGATGAAGCCGCGATGGCCGCGCCCCTCTTTGCGCTCGCGGCGCGGGAGCGACACGTCCAGATCGTGACCGAGTTTGTAGACCGTGAACGCCTCGCCCACGGCGTCCACGCGCCCGAATTGTTCCAGCAGCGCGCGCAGGCGGGCGGGTTCGACGCCGTAGACTTCCACGTCCCAATCCTTCGGCTCGCGCCCCGCGAGCGCATCGCGCACGCAACCGCCGACGAGCAGCGCCCGCCCGCCCGCCTCACGGACAGCCGACGCCAGCGCGCGAATTTTAGAAGTGACTTTATCCATTGAGTGAAAGGCCAGCGGGTTTTAGAAACTACTACTCGTCTTCCCTTCGCGCCTTTGCGCCTTTGCGTGAGATGTATCCTCGTCAAAGAATAAACTCACGCAAAGGCGCAAAGGCGCGAAGGAAAACGAGATGATCGGGGGTTTAGCTTTCGGGCTGCGGCTTGACGGGTGCGCCTACTTCGTCGTCATCGTCGTCATCGTAGTCTTCCTCAAACTCGACGCTGTCCAACTCCTCGTCGTCGAAGTCGTCGTCTTCGTCCTCGTCGCCGACGATGACTTGCAGGCCGCGCGTGGAGGGCAGGCAGCTAATCACCTGCGCGCGTTCGATCCGCGAGAGGTCGCCGCCGTTCGCGTGCCAGAGTTTGACCCAGAAGGTGCGCGTCCGTGTGTGGATGGCGAAGGTCGAGCCGTCGATCATGACGGGGACGAGTTCGGCGATTGTGCCCGCGCGCAAAGTTTCGAGCAGTTCGGGGATGTACGGCCGCACGTTGTCAAACTGCACGACGAGCGCGCTCTCCTCGATCTCGGCGGGCGGCAACTCCACCGGCTCGTCCGCTTCCAGCAGCAGCCGCGCATCCGTGCGTTGGTTGTTTAGTTTTCTGATAGCCATAATTTGTGAATCGTGAATCGTAAATCGTAAATAGATAAAACCAGATTGAATCTATTTACGATTTACGATTCACTATTTAATCCAAGTTGCTAGTTAGTGATTTGCCAGTTCTTTGAAAGCAAAAGAAAATCCCCTCCAGTTCGTCGCCAAACGAAAGCAGGAGGGGAGCGGTGATCGATCACACGACCATAATTTATTGCATCATT
>DASVPS010000285.1:0-6640 GCA_036389555.1 Pyrinomonadaceae bacterium | reverse complement strand
GACGCTGCTGCACGCGGGCTAACCTTCGGATTCTGCATCTCAAAGCGACCGGGGCGGCGTTTCGGCGTCTGCCGTGGATTGAAGCATCTGCGGGCGGTTCAGGCGTCTATCGGCGTTGCGCGCCCGGCGACGCGCGCGACCGTCTCGATCAGGGCTTTCGGCACAATCGGTTTCGCGAGGTGCGTCTGGAAGCCTGCGGCGAGCGCGCGGCGGTGGTCTTCAGCCCCGGCGTAAGCGGTCAGCGCGACGGCCGGGATTTGCCCGTGGTGTTCCGCATCGAATTTGCGCACCTGCTTGATCAACTCGTAACCATCCTCGACCGGCATGCCGATGTCTGAGATGAGCAGATCGGGATTCCACGCCGCGAGCGCCCGCAAGGCTTCCGCCGCAGAACCGCTCGTCTTCACCTCCGCGCCCTGACGCGCCAGCACCTCCTGCACCAACTCGCGCGTGTCCGCCTCGTCGTCCACGATCAGTATGCGCAGGCCGCCGAGCACTTCCGACTGCCCGAGCGACGGCGCTTCTTTGCCGTCCGCCGCCACGACTTCCTTTGGCCGCGTCGCCGCCTTGTCCTCTTCCTCGTCAGGCACGCTCAAGGCCGAAGCGAGCGGCAGCGTGAGCGTGAAAGTTGTCCCCAAGCCGTCGCCGTCGCTGCGCGCGCGGATCGAGCCGCCGTGTAGTTCGACGAGATGGCGCACGATGGCGAGGCCGAGACCGAGGCCGCCGTGCTTGCGCGTCGTCGTGCCGTCGGCCTGGCGGAAGCGGTCGAAGATGTAGGGGAGAAAATCCTGACTGATGCCCTGCCCCGTGTCGCTCACCTCCAACTCGACGCGCCGCTCGTTGCACGTCAGGCCAACTTCGATGCTCCCGCCTTCGGGCGTGAACTTGACGGCGTTTGAGAAGAGGTTCCAGACCACCTGCTGCAGACGCGCCGGGTCGCCTGAGACGACGCAGTGGGAGGTTCTGAGCGATGGCTGGACGCGGATGGACTTGGCCTCAGCCATCGGGCGCACCGTGTCCACGGTCGCCTCTATGATCGAGGAGAGTTCGACGGGGCGGAAGTCGAGCATGAGTTTGCCGGTGATGATGCGCGACACATCGAGCAGGTCGTCGATCAACTGCGACTGCGCGCGTGCGTTGCGTTCGATGGTTTCAAGTGCGCGCGCCATCATCGAATCGTCGAGGTTGCCGCCGCGAATGAGATGCGTCCAGCCGAGGATGGCGGTCAAAGGCGTGCGCAGTTCGTGCGAGAGCGTGGCGAGAAATTCGTCCTTGGTACGGTTGGCGCGTTCGGCGTCGGCGCGCGCGGCCTGTTCACGCACGAGCAGGCGCGCACGCGCCTCTTCGGCCAGCTTGCGCTCGGCCACTTCCTGCTGCAACTCGGAGGCGTGTTGCTGCGCCTCTGCGTAGAGCCGCGCGTTTTCGTAGGAGGAGGCGGCCTGCGTGGCAAGCGTCACGGCGAGTCGCTCGTCGGCTTCGCTGAACTCATCGGCGTCAATTTTGTTTGTCAGGTAGAGCCAACCGTAAGCCTCCGCGGGCGACAGGATCGGCGCGCCGAGGAACGACTGCATCGAGACGCCCGGCGACGCGAGGTGCTCGACTTCGAGCGTGCCCGCCGCGTCGCTCAGGCGCAGCGGTTGCCCCCCTCTGAGCAGCAGAGCAAGCACTTGCTCGTTCGCCTGCGGCGAAGCGTTCGTGTCGTCGCCCGATTCGCACACCTCGCAGTGGCAATAATAACGGAGCGTGCTCCCGTCTTCCGCCAGCACGCCGACGCCCGCGTGTTCCGCGCCGATGATGTCGCGCGCCGCGCCGCAAAACTTTTCGAGCACCTGCTTAGGGTCGCGCTCGGCGGCGAGTTCCTGTCCGAGTTCGATCAGTTTGCCGAGGCGCTGGAGGTTGGCGTTCTCCAGTTCGATGTTCTTCTCGTGGAGTAGTTCCGCCTGCCGCTTGATCTCTTCAGTCTTCTTGAACAACTCGACGAAGACGGCGACCTTCGAGCGCAGGATGTCCGGGTCGATGGGCTTGAGGATGTAGTCGACCGCGCCGAGCGAATAGCCGCGCGCGATGTGTCGGTTGCCGGTGGAGTCTGCGGTCAGGAAGATGATCGGGATGTCGCGCGACTTCTCGCGCCCGCGTATGAGCGCGGCTGTCTCCAGACCGTCAATGCCCGGCATGTACACGTCGAGCAGAATCACGGCCACGTCCGTGTCGAGCAGGTAACGCAACGCCTCATCGCCGGAGGCGGCGCGCACCAGATTGCGATCCGGCGCTTGCAGAATGGCTTCGAGCGCGAGCAAATTCGTCGGGCTGTCGTCCACCATCAAGATATTGATTTTTTGCGGCTCAGCTTGCATAAGACGGTCTCGGCTCGTGTTGACACAATTGATTCAGGTAGGGCGCGATCTCACCGAGCGGCAGAATCGCGTCAACTCTCGTGGCGGCAATCGCCGCTTGCGGCATCCCGCGCGATTCCGCGCTCGCCGGGTCTTCCACCACGCACAGCCCGCCGTAGGCTTTAATTTTCGCCAGACCGCGCGCGCCGTCCGCGTTCGCGCCCGTCAGGATGACGCCGACGACGTGCGCCTGATAAACCTCCGCCGCCGACTCGAACAGTACGTTGACGGATGGCCGCGCGTAACCCACGGGCGCTTCCGTGGACAGCGCGAAGCCGTCTCGTTCAATCAACAAATGATAGTCGCGCGGCGCGAGATAGACGCGCCCCGGCGCAATCGCCTCCTTGTCGTTCGGCTCGCTGAGCGGCAGCGCCGAGTGACGCTGCAAAAATTCGCAGAGGTTGTCCGTATCCTTGCCCCGATGCTGCACGACGACGACCGACATCCCGAAGTCGGGCGCGAGCGCGGGCAGCACGACTTGCAGCGCAGACAACCCGCCATATGATGTCCCGACGACGACGATCTTGAACGCCAACGTTATTTCACCTTCCGGTACAGTTTATCGCGTCCGTCCAGCTTTTCATAAAAATCGGCGCGCGGCGTAAACTTCAGAGACTCCTTGTTGCCCAGCCCGAAGATGCCGAACATCGAGAGGCTCTCGTAGATCAGGTTATGCACGCGCTCCTGCAAGGCCTTGTTGAAATAGATCATCACGTTGCGGCACAGGATAACGTGAAACTCGTTGAACGACCCATCCGTCACAAGGTTGTGTTCGGAGAAGACGACGTTCGTCTTGAGCGCAGGGTGGAAGATCACGTTGTCGTAGTGCGCCGTATAGTAGTCGGAGAAATCGTGCTTGCCGCCGGCGCGCATGTAGTTGCCCGTGTATTCCTGCATCGCTGCGAGCGGGAAGATGCCCTCGCGCGCCTTGCGCAAAACGTCGCGGCTGATGTCCGTCGCGTAAATGACGCACTTGCGATAGAGACCCTCCTCTTGCAGGAGAATCGCCATCGAGTAGACTTCCTCGCCCGTCGAACAGCCGGCGTGCCAGATGCGAACCGTCGGGTAAGTCCGAAGTATCGGCACGACCTTCTGGCGAAACGTGTGATAGAAACTCGGATCGCGAAACATCGAAGTGACGTGGACGGAGAGGCCGACGAGCAGCCTCTCCATACACGCATCGTCGTGCAGCACGCAATCCTGATAGGCCGAGACGGTCGCGATCTTCTCGGCGCGCATGCGTTCGAGAATCCGCCGCTTGATCGAGGCCGGCGAGTAATCGCGAAAGTCGAAACCGTAGACGCGATACAACCCTTCGAGCAGCAGAGCGATCTCGATGTCTTCGAGTTGGGTCTGGTCTGATTGCAAGAGTGCGCTCATTAAGCCTGCGCTTCCTCCTGATGATAGAGCCAGACGCGCAGGAGCGACAGCAATTGATCGATGTCCAAAGGCTTCGAGATGTAATCGGAAGCCCCGGCCTCGATGCAGCGGTCGCGGTCGGCCTTCATCGCTTTGGCGGTCAGCGCGATGATCGGCAGATTCTTGAACCGCTCGATCTGTCGTATCGCGCGGATGGCCTCGTAGCCGTCCATGCCGGGCATCATGATGTCCATCAGGACGGCCTCGATGCCTTCGGTCTGCTGCAACATGTCGATGCCCTCCTGCCCGGTCTCGGCGTGGACGACATCCATATTGTGGCTCTCGAGCGCGCTCGTCAACGCGAAGATGTTGCGCACGTCGTCGTCCACGATCAAGACCTTGCGGCCGGCGAGCACGGGGTCGCGCCGGTGCAACTGTTCGAGCATCCGACGCTTCGGCTCCGGCAGGTTGGCCTCGACGCGGTGCAGGAAGAGCGCGGTTTCCGCCAGCAGGCGCTCCGGCGAACTCACCTCTTTGACGATGATCGCGTCGGCGACTTTGCGCAGTTGCGTCTCCTCTTTCGCCGTCAACTCCTTGCCCGTGTAGACGATGATCGGCAGGTCTGCGCGGCCGAGGTCTTTCTGAATCTTTTCGATCAACTCGAAGCCGGTCATGTCCGGCAGTTTCAGATCAACCACCATGCAGTCGAACGGCTCGGACTGCAAGGCGTCGAGCGCCTCTTGCCCCGTGGCGACGGCCGTCGTCGTCACGTCGCCGTTGCCGATTAGTTCGACGATGCTCATGCGCTGCGCGTCGTCGTCTTCGACGACCAGCAGGTGGCGCATACGTCTCTCGGCGAAGGCCGTGATGTGGTCGAAGGCTGAGGCCAAATCTTCGCGGCTCACGGGTTTTTGCAAGTGCGTGATCGCGCCGAGGTGGAGCGCACGCTGCCGCTGCTCCTCGCCCGAAATGATGTGGACGGGGATGTGGCTCGTGTTCGGGTCGTGCTTGAGGCGGTCGAGCACCGTCCAGCCGTCGCGATCCGGCAGTTTGATGTCGAGCGTGATGGCGTCGGGTTTGTACTTGCGTGCGAGGGCGAGGGCAGCGTCGCCGCGCGTGGCGACGAGTCCCTTGAAGTTCTTCTCGCGCGCGAGGTCTAACAGGATGCGCGCGAAGTTGAGGTCGTCTTCGACGATGAGCACGACGCGCTCGCCGTCGAAGATGTTGTTGCGGTCGTCGGCAACGTCGCCCATCCCGACGAGCGCGGCCTCCGCTTCATAAATCGAAGACGACTCCCAAGCGGCGTAGCCGGTGGTTCCCGCCGGGGCTGTGTGCGTGCCGCCCGTCACGTCCAGGTTGTGGCCGTTGCCCGACGTGGGGACGGGTGTATAGGCGAGCGGGAGGTAGAGCGTAAAGGTGCTGCCCTCGCCGGGCGCGCTCACGACGCGAATCTCGCCGCCGAGCAGCCGCGCGATCTCGCGGCTGATCGACAGCCCCAGACCCGTCCCGCCGTACTTACGGCTCGTCGTGCCGTCGGCCTGCTGGAACGCCTCGAAGATGAGGCGCTGCTTGTCGGGCGCGATGCCGATCCCCGTGTCCGTGACCGAGAAGGCGACGACGCGCTCGGCGCGGTTGAGCGTCTCCTGATAATACTTCTGCCCCGGCGACGCCGGTTCGATCTTCATCGTCACGCTTCCCTGCTCCGTGAACTTGAAGGCGTTCGAGAGCAGGTTCTTGAGAATCTGCTGCAAACGCTTCTCGTCCGTGCGCATCGAGACGGGCAGCAACTCGTCGCGTTCGACGGTGAAATCGAGTTTCTTGTCGAGCGCGACGTGCTGGAAGTTGCGTTCGAGTTGCCCGCCCACTTCGGCGAACGAGACATCGGTGATGTCGATGCCCATCATGCCGGACTCGATCTTGGTGAGGTCGAGGATGTCGTTGATGAGCGAGAGCAAGTCTGCCCCCGAAGAGTAGATCGTCTCGGCAAACTGCACCTGCTTCGGCGTCAGGTTGTCGTCTTTGTTCTCCGACAACTGGCGCGAGAGGATGAGCATGCTGTTCAGAGGCGTGCGCAGTTCGTGTGACATGTTCGCCAGGAACTCCGACTTGTATTTGGAGGTGAGCGCCAACTGCTCGGCCTTGTCCTCCATCGCCCAGCGCGCTTCCTCGACCTCTCGGTTCTTCGCCTCGACCTCGGCCTTCTGCTTCTCCAGGAGCGTCGCCTTCTCCTGCAACTCCTCGTTCGTCTGCTGCAACTCTTCCTGCTGGCTCTTCAACAGTTCTTCCGATTCGCGAAGGCTCTCGGCCTGCTGTTCGAGTTGCTCGTTCTTCTTCTTGAGTTCGTCCTGCTGGCTCTGAAGTTCGGCCGCGAGCGATTGAGATTGCAGCAGCAAATCTTCGGTGCGGCTGTTGGCCTCAATCGTGTTGAGGACGATGCCGATGGATTCGGTCAGTTGATCGAGGAAGGTCAGGTGCGTGTCGTTGAAGCGATTGAACGACGCCAGTTCGATGACCGCTTTGACCTCGCCCTCGAACAGAACGGGCAGCACGATGATGTTGAGCGGCGGCGCTTCGCCGAGTCCTGAGCCGATGCGTATGTAGTTGTCCGGCACGTTCGTCAGAAGTATCCGCTCTTTCTCCAGAATGCACTGGCCGACGAGTCCCTGCCCCGGCTTGTACTCGTTCGACAGATTCTTGCGCTCCGTGAAGGCGTAGCCGCCGAGCAGTTTCATCAGCGGTTGACCGTTGTTGGAAGCGTTGACGTAGAAGACGCCCTGCTGCGCATCGACGAGCGGCGCGAGTTCGGAGAGGACGAGTTGCGAGACGGTCGCCATGTCGCGCTGCCCCTGCAACATGCGCGTGAAGCGCGCGAGGTTGGTCTTGAGCCA
>DASVPS010000284.1:0-16213 GCA_036389555.1 Pyrinomonadaceae bacterium | reverse complement strand
CGGTATGAGCGCGGTATTGGCACTTTAGGGCAAACCCACCACTTACGCGCGACGCGGACACGAACAGTTTCCCGATGGGATTCGATAAAGCAAAGGCCATCAGTGCGGCTGAGAAGTACCTTGCGCAAGGCAAGATTCCATCGGCCATCACGGAGTATTGCCGCATCGTCGAGCGCGATCCGAACGATCAAAGCGCGCTCAACACGCTCGGCGATCTCTACGTGCGCGTCAACAAGCGGCAGGACGCCATCGAGTGCTTCCAGCGCGTCGCCGACCATTATCGCGAACAAGGCTTCACGCTCAAAGCCATCGCCGTCTACAAAAAGATTTCCCGCCTCGACCCGTCGCTGCTCGTCGTCGCCCAACGCCTCGCCGTGCTCTACGAGCAGCAGGGGCATTTCGTCGAAGCGCGCGAGCAGTATCTCGCCATCGCCGACACGTTCGCGCGCGCCGGGAAGATGCGCGAATCGCTCGACGCACTCCGCCGCAGCGCCGACCTCGAACCGAACAACGTCGAGATTCGTCTACGGCTCGGCGAGGGCTACATCGGCGAGGGCTTGAGCGAAGAGGCGGCCGACGCCTTCACCGAAGCGGGCGAGCGGCTGCTGGCGCGCGAAGATGCCGAGCGCGCGCTCAAAGCTTACACGCGGGCGCACGACATCCGGCCGCACGACCATGCGGTGCTGCACGGGATGGTTGCCGCCTATTCCAAGATCGGCGCGCCCGACGAAGCGGCGGCCGTGCTCGAACAGGCCGTGGCCGACAAGCCGGACGACGTGGAGTTGCGCGCCATGCTATCGCGCGCCTACCTCGACGCCGAAGACGCGCCCGCCGCCGAGCGCGCCACCCTCAGCCTGATCGAACTCGAAGCGTCGAACTACCCGCAGCTTTTTGAAGTGGCGCGGCTCTACCTGCAACGCGGCGACACGAACGCCGCCGTGGCTGTGCTGGCGCGAGCCACCGAACCCGCCCTCGCCAAGCGACAGGAACAGACTCTCCTCGGACTCTTGAACGAGGCGCTCGCGCGCGACCCCGAACAAATAGATGCCCTCCGCCTGCTCCTGCGCATTTACACCTGGCAGCGCGACGACGACCACATGCGCGTCACGCTCGAACGCCTCGCCGAGGCGGCGCAGACGCACAACCTCGTCGCCGAAGAGCGGCGCGCGCTCGAACACCTCGTACGCCTCGTGCCCTTTGATCAGAGTTATCACGAACGCCTGAGCGAACTCGGCGAAGCGCCCGAAGGCTCGGAGGACGAAGCGGCGTCGTGGTACGAGCCGCCCATCGAAGTACAGACGACTGCTACGCCCGCCGAGCCGGAAGTCGCGGCCTTTGACGATGTGATCGAGCGCACCGGCGGCGACTTAATCGAGCGTGGCGGCGACGTGTTTGAGCGCGGCGGCGACGACGACATGATCGAGCGGGGCGGAGGTGACGCCTTCACCGTGGAGGAAACGCCGCCCGTGAACGTCGCGGGGGCGGGCGGCGGCGGCGCGGTCGAGTTTGAATGGAACTCCGTCGCCATGCCGGAGGCGGAAGAGTCTAAGGCGGAAGAGGTCGCCGGTGCGGCGATTGACCCCAACTCTTCGTTCGCCGACCTCAACGAAGATTTGGACAGCATGGCGGCACGTTCGTCCGGCGCGAAGCAGACGCACACCTTCGGGACGGCCGATCTCAATGTGGGCGGCGCGTTCGACGATGCCGCGCTCGCTCCCGAACAGGGGACGGGCGACGGGCGCGTGCGGTTGCTGCTCGCGCAGGAACTCGAAAGCGTGGATTACTACCTCGCACAGGGGTATTCCGACATCGCGCGCGACACGCTCGACATGCTCGAACGCCAGTACGGCGCTAACGAAGAGATCGCCCGCCGCCGCCAGCAACTTGCGCAGGAGGAGGGCTTCGCCATGCCTTCCGTCGCGGGGGAGGAGGCGGCAGCAGGAGGCGCGGACACGCCCGCGGAGTTTGAAGTGTTCGCGCAGTTCGAGACTTTCGCGCCCGTCGAAGAGACGGCGACGGAGGATGTCGAACTGAGCGGGCAGTTGTTCGTCTCACCCGCTGACGAACCCACAATCATTGACCCGGAGCCGGCCGCGCCGCCGCAGGAGGCAACGCCCCAGCCACAGGAGGCACCGCCCCAGCCGCAGCAGCAGCAGGCGACGCCGCAAGCGCCGGAGATGCAGCCGCAGACGCAGCAGCCGGGACTCCATCCCGATCTGGCGGACATGTTCGACGAGTTTCGCGACGAAGTGGAAGCGGGCTCGCCCGCATCGTCCGGGGACTTTGAGACGCACTACAACACAGGCATCGCCTATCGCGAGATGGGCTTGGTGGATCAAGCCGTAGAGGAATTGCAGGCGGCCATTGCGCTCGCCGCGCCGCGCGACGGCACGCCCCGCTATCTCCAGTGTTGCAATCTGCTCGGCCACTGCTTCATGGAGAAACAAATGCCGCGCCCGGCCGCGATGTGGTTCAAGAAGGGACTGGAAGCGCCCGGCCACACCGAAGACGAATATCAAGCACTGCGCTTCGAACTCGGCACGGCCTACGAGCAGATGGGCGACCTCGAACGCGCCATCGAAGTCTTCTCCGAAGTGTACGGCACGGATGTCAACTATCGCGGCGTCGCCGCCAAGTTGCGCGACCTGCAAACGCAGAAGACATAGAGGCTAGAGGTCAGAGGTCAGAGTTTAGTAAAAAAAGCTTTCTCTGACCTCTGACCTCTGACCTCTGACCTCTAGCCTCTATTTTTATGTCCGCCAGATTAACCGTCATCTTCTACATCATCCTGTGCCTGGAAGCGGGCATCGTGCTGACGTTTCTGCCGTGGGTTCACCCGTTCGGGCTGAGCGATTGGGGCGACAACTTTTTCCTAGTCTACACGGTGCAGAAGACGGGTCTCTACGGCTTGCAACAGACCATCGCTTCCGGCTGGGTGCGCGGCGCGGTGACGGGACTCGGCCTCGTCAATTTCGCACTCGCCTTCTGGGAGATCGCACACTTCCGTCGCACCACCCGCGCGCTCGACGGACAGGCCGCCCCTCCTCCTCCTCCTGCGCCGCCTTCGACACATGCCGCTCGACCTGACCAAGCCGATCAGCTATCTGATCACTGACGGCAGCACGACGCGCGACACCACGTCGTCGAGCGCGGAGTTCACGCGCCTGTTCGCCCTCGTCGGCGCGTGCGTCCTCGCCCGCGTCTCCCTCGTCCAACTGCGCGAGAAACAGATGCGCCCGCGCGTGCTCTACGAACTCACGCGCCGCGCCGCAGACCTGACGCGCGGAAGCGCGACGCGCCTCCTCGTCAACGACCGCGCCGACATCGCGCTTGCCGCCGGAGCCGACGGCGTTCATCTCACCACACGCTCGCTCGACCCTCTGGTCGTGCGCAACATCTCCCCGCGCGATTTTCTCATCGGCGTCTCCACCCACTCGCTCGAAGAAGCGCGCGCCGCGAGCGCAAGCGACGCGGACTTCGCCGTCTTCGGCCCCGTCTTCGAGACGCCCTCCAAGCACGCCTACGGCGAGCCGCTCGGCCTCGAAGCCCTGCGCGAGGCGACGCACGCCGTCGCGCCCTTCCCCCTCCTCGCGCTCGGCGGCATCACGCGCGCGAACATCCCGCAGGTCATCGAAGCGGGCGCGCGCGGCGTCGCCGCCATACGCCTCTTCCGTGACGAAAGCGAACTCGATGCAATCGTCGAGGAGTTGAGAGAAAGTTGCGGAGAGTAAAGTTCACGCAAAGGCGCAAAGGAAGAGAAGCGTGTTGAAGTGAGAACGGAGCGAAGGGCGTGCAGGAAAAGCACGCACGACACGGCCGCCTACCCCTCTCTACGCTTTCCCTTGCGCTTTCCCTTGCGCTTTCCCTTGCGTTTTCCCTTGCGGTTTCCTTTGCTCCTTCCTTTGCGTCTTTGCGCCTTTGCGTGAAACTGCTTTTTTATTTACCGTCTTCCACATGCAAACGACAAACGACATGCCCGTCGCGCTGACCATCGCCGGCTTCGATCCTTCGGGCGGGGCTGGCGTCGTGGCCGACATTAAAACTTTCACCGCCTTCGGCTGCTTCGCCACCGCCGCCGTCACGTCGCTGACTTTTCAGAACACGACGGGCGTTTTCGGCGCGACGCACCAGACGGCGGCAGACGTGCGCGCGCAGGTGTTGCCCGTAGTTGAAGACTTTCGCGTCGCGGGCGTGAAGACGGGCATGCTCCCGACGCGCGAAGTGATCTCGGAAGTCGCGCGACTGCTCCGCGAGACGCCGCTCGGCGAAGTCGGGGCGATTGTTGACCCGGTCGTGCGCTCCACCTCAGGCTTCGATCTGATTGACGACGACGCGCTCGCCGCTTTGAAGTCGGAACTGCTGCCGCTCGCGCGCCTCGTCACGCCCAACCTCCCCGAAGCCGAACGCCTCACCGGACTCGAAATCAAAACCGAAGCGGACATGCGCCGCGCGGCCGCACGCATGCGCGAGATGGGCGCGCGCGCCGTGCTCGTCAAGGGCGGACACCTGACGGGTGAGGCCGTTGACTTGCTCGACGACGGCGGACGGATCGAACTCTTCCGCGCGCCGCGCATCGACACGGACGCCACGCACGGCACGGGCTGTACGCTCGCCGCCGCCATCACCGCCTGCCTCGCACGCGGGATGAACCTCGACGACGCCGTCGGCGCGGCCAAGCGTTTCGTCACCGAGGCCATCCGCAGCTCGCCGCAACTGGGGCGCGGCTTCAGCCCGGTCAATCACAATTTGCGCGTGCGGTTTGATGAAGGGGGCGGGGTCTCGATTGGAGAGGATTAAAGCCTCCACCGCGGGGTGAAGAAACGCGGAATGATGAAAAGCAGGAGTCAGGAGTCAGAAGTCAGAAAACAGGAGTCAGAAAACAGGAGTCAGAATTAAAGCCTTTTTAGCTTTTCTTCTGACTCCTGTTTTCTGTTTTCTGACTTCTCCTTCATCGTTTCTCTTCCGCTTCTTACTGCCCGTCGCCCGGCTCGATGGTCACTTTCTCCATCACGACATCCGTGCGGGGTTTGTCGCTGCGGTCTTTCTCGACCGTGGCGATGGCGTCCACCACTTCCTGCCCTTCGATGACGCGCCCGAATTTGCTGTAGCTCGGCGGCAGCGGATAGTCTGCGTGCATGATGAAGAATTGCGAACCGTTCGTGTTCGGCCCGGCATTCGCCATCGCCACCGTGCCCTTCGTGTACGCGCCTTTGTAGAGTTCGGACGAGCGGTTGATCTCGTCCGGGAAGCGACCGCCCGAAGCGGATTCGCCGCCGCGACCCGTGCCCGTCGGGTCGCCGCCCTGAATCATGAAGCCGCTGATGACGCGATGAAAGATCACGCCGTCGTAATAGCCGCGCTCGGCCAGTTTGATGAAATTATCGGTTGTCTTCGGCGCGTCCTCTTCCAACAACTCGAAGCGGATCGTGCCGAGGTTCGTCTTGATGTTTGCGATACGGTTTGCCATTAGTCTCTCCTCGTTAAGTTACTGAATTTCCGTTTGGCCTTTCTGCCAAAATAAACTTCTCAATCGCGGCGGCCACGCCGTCCTCGTCGTTGCTGCCGGTGACTTGAATTCCTGCAAGTTCGAGCACGCGCGGCTCTGCGTTCGAGACGGCGACGCGCGTGCCCGCGAACTCCAACATCTCCACGTCGTTGTGATTGTCGCCGACGGCCATCACTTCTGCGGGCGTCAGGTTGTGCTCGGCGGCGATGGCCGCCAGCCCCGTGCCCTTCGACACGTCCGGGTGAATCACGTCCACCAAACCGAAATCAATCGAGGGGTAGAGCGTCGTCATCAGCCGGGCGCGCCCGCCGAGTTCCGTCCCGAACACGAGGCTCAGGCGTTCGATGTCCGAGTAAGTGCCGGAGAAGGTGATGTGTACGGGCGCGTGGTCGAGATAGTCTTCGAGCGAGGGGACGTGGAGGATGGCGCGCTCGGCCTCGTCGCCGTGGATGCGGCGCGACCATTCGATGTATTCCGCGACGGGGCCGCCCGTGTCGCGCAGGTGATCGTAGACGAGAAGTCCCGCGCCCGCCGGGTCGTCGCTGACGAGCGGGTCGGCGCGGTGCGCGCGTCCGAGGCGCAGGACTTCGTGCGCGGTCTCTAACGGCAGGAGGCTCGCCGAGACGGTTTCGAGCGTGCGCGCGTGTTTGGTGAGCGCGCCGTTATGCGCGACGACGGGCACGTCCAGACCGAGTTTGAGCGCGAGCGGGCGCGCGTCGCGGAACCGCCTGCCCGTGACGAGCGCGCCGCGCTCGCCGGCGGCGCGCTCCTACGCTATCGCGTGCGCGTTGCGCGCCGACAACTCGCCGAGCGAATTGAGCAGCGTCCCATCGAGATCGAGCGCGAGCAGTTGAATCATAAGAGCAGTAACGGGTGACAAGTGACAAGATAGAACAGTAAATCGTGAATCGTAAATCGTAAATAGAGAAAAATGGGTCTTTCTATTCACGATTTACGATTCACGATTTACATCTTTTACTGCTTGTCACTGCCGTAGGATCGCTCCACCTGACGGATGTTTGGTGGCTGGCGTATGATGCGGGCGCTTGAATGATAGCGGGAAAATTCTGAAAGGACTCGATTTTTCATGTATGTGACACATCTGGAATGCGCGGCGTGCGCCCTCAGGCACGAGGCACGGCAGTTGCTAAATCTCTGTCGAGAGTGCGGCAAGCCGCTCCTGGTTCGTTACGATCTGGAGCGCGCCGCGGCGAGTTTGACGAAGGAAAGTTTACGGGAGAGGTCGGCTGATTTATGGCGTTACAGAGAGGTGCTGCCCGTCGCGCACGAAGAAAATATCGTCTCGCTCGGCGAAGGCTGGACGCCGCTGCTCAGAGCCGCGCGGCTGGGCGGGCAGTTGGGCTTGAGCGAACTCTACATCAAGGACGAGTCGCAGAACCCGACGCAGAGTTTCAAGGCGCGCGGGATGACGGCGGCCGTCTCGATGGCGAAGGAGTTGGGCGCGCGTAAACTCGCCGTGCCCTCTGCGGGAAACGCGGCCGGGGCGCTCGCCGCCTACGCCGCCCGCGCCGGACTCGAAGCGCACATCTTCATGCCGCGCGACACGCCGCGCGCCAACATCGTCGAATGCGAGCAGACGGGCGCGCACATCAGGTTGATGGACGGACTCATCACGGACTGCGGCGCGGAAGTGGGCAGGCGCAAAGAGGCGGAAGGCTGGTTTGACGTTTCGACTTTGAAAGAGCCGTATCGCGTGGAAGGCAAGAAGACGCTCGGCTACGAGTTGGCCGAACAATTCGACTGGGAGTTGCCCGACGTGATCATCTACCCGACGGGCGGCGGCACAGGGCTGATCGGCATGTGGAAGGCCTTCGAGGAGATGGAAGCGATGGGGTGGATCGGAAGCAAACGGCCGCGGATGGTGACGGTGCAGGCCGCCGGGTGCGCGCCCATCGTGCGCGCGTTCGAGCGGGGCGAGCGTTTCGCGGAAGAGTTTCCCAACGCGGCGACGACCGCTTCGGGGTTGCGCGTGCCGAAGGCCATCGGCGACTTTTTGATACTGGACGCCCTGCGCGCGTCAAGGGGGACGGCCATCAGCGTGACGGACGCGGAGTTGATCGCAGCGACCTGCGAGATCGGCGCGGCCGAAGGATTGTTTTGTGCGCCGGAGGGCGCGGCGTGCCTGCCCGCGCTCAAGGGGTTGCTGGCAAGGGGCGAAGTCAAACCCACGGAACGCATTGTGCTGTTCAACACGGGCGCGGGCGTGAAGTATCTGGAGTCTTACGACGGTTAAACGATTATCCCGAAAGGTTAAGATAAAGAATGATCAGGAAAATATTCACCCTCGCGTTGACGGCCTTGATGCTCAACCTGTTCTGCGCCGCGCCGGTCGCGGCGGGCGCGCAGAAACAGAGCAAAGAGGAGAGGCGCGCGGCGAAGGTGAAGTCGCAGATCGCACTGGCGGGGACGGGGACTGAGGCGCGCGTCGCGGTTAAACTCAGAGACAAATCCGAGCTTAAAGGGTACGTCAGCGAAATGGGCACAGAGCAGTTCGCCCTCACGGACGAGAAGACGGGGGCGACGACCGACATCATGTTCGCGCAGGTGGAGAAGGTGAAATTGAGGCCGCGTTTGCGAACCGCGCTGAAAGAAAATTTCACGGTAAAGAAGATGGCGAAAGGTTTCATCCTCGGCGCGGCGGGCTTCCTGATGTTCGTCGTCGCGGTCTGCGCGTTGAGTTCCGAGTGTCAGGGTAGCTAGAGTGACGTTTGAGATCGCCGTGCGCACGGACTTTCGAGCGGGCGCGGGCGTGAAATGGCTGGAGAATTTTTCATAGTGAAGCGTCAGACTGAGAAGCAAAGCCGTACGTTCTGGGCGCGTCTAATGTTCTGCGCGTCGGCCTTGAACGTGGCGGGCATCCTGTGTCTCAACGCGGCAACGCGCGCGCCGGAGCCGGTAGTGGTAACGCCGGAGTTCGGCTACGGGGGTTGGTCGAGGGGCTGGGCGGCGCTGCTCGATTCGCTCGGATTCACTTTGATGATGCCGGGGATATTTTTCGCCTCGTCAGTCTTTCTAGGCGCGCACGTGTTGGCCTGGAACGAGCGCGCGACGCGCTCTGTGTGGTATGCGACGGGGTTCGGGATCAACTTGTTGACGGTGTGGAAAGTGGGCGTCGCGTGGCGCGCGACGTGGGAGACGGGAAGAAAATGATTGGAGAAGTTGTAATGAAACGGCGTTTGCCTGCGGTGCTCTTCGTGATTCACGTGACGGTGCTGCTGCTCATCATTCTGCTGGCCTCGTACAGCCTCGCGCACGCGCAAGGCGGCGCGAAGGCGAAGTTGCAGCCGGACGCGACGGCGACGACGGCGGGGAAGACTCCGACCGGCAAGACTCCGGCCGTGGGGACGAGTGCCGAAGTTGACCGCGCGCGTTTTGACCGGGCGCGCACGGAAGGATTCGAGGCGCTCTACAATCTAGACTACGAAGCGGCGCGCGCGCGCTTCCGCGAACTCGCGCGCCTCTACCCGGATCACCCGGCGGGAGCGCAATTTCTCGCGGCGAGTTTGTGGCTGGAGACCTTGAATGCGTCGCGTCGTTTGCAGTCGGGCTTGTATAACAACGAGTCTTTCTACGCGAAGACGGAAGACAAGGTTGACCCGAAGATCGTCGCGCAATTCAAAGAGTGGACGCGCGAGGCCAAAACGCTGGCCGAAGCGCGCCTGAAAAAGAACCCGAAGGACACCGAAGCCCTCTATTTCCTCGGCGCAACGCAGGGGTTGAAGGCCGCGTTTGCCGGGGCGGTCGAGCGCAGTTTCGTCTCGGCGCTCAGGAGCGGCTCGGACGCAGTTGATCGCCACCGCGAGACCATCAAACTCGACCCGAACTATCACGACGCCGAGTTGACCATCGGCATGCAGGATTACATCGTCGGCGGCCTCGCCCTGCCTTACAAAATACTGGCAGGCATGACCGGCACGCGCGGCTCGAAGAAGCGCGGCCTCGCCACGCTCGAACGTGTCATGCGCGAAGGCCAGTGGGCGCGCGACGATGCGCGCGTCATGCTCATCCCGCTCTACAAGCGCGAGAAGCGATATGCGGATGCAGCCGTGCTCGCGCGCGAACTCGCCGCGAAGTATCCGAAGAATTACCTGTTCAAGCTGGAGTATGCAGACGCGCTCGTCTCGCAGGCGGCGATGGAGCGCGAGCGCGGCGGCGCGGCGTCGTCGGCAAACACGGAGCGCGAAGCCTTCGCCATCTTCGACGGACTCCTCAGCGACCGTGCCACGCGCGACGCGGCCGCGCGCCAGCTCGACCTTATTCATTTCCAGTATGGCGAAGCCCTCTTCGTCGCCGGACAATTTGAACGCGCGGCGAAAGAATTTATCGCGGCCGCCACCGTCCCGAACGCGGAGGCGAATCAGGCGACGCTGGCGCGTCTGCGCGCCGCACAGACGCTCGACCTGGCGGGCAGACGCAACGACGCGCTCGCGCAGTACAAGTTAGTTCTGGCGCGCCCGAACGTCTACGATTCGCTCGAAGAAGCGCGGCGCGGAATGCGCGAGCCGTATCGCAAGCCCGCGGCGAAGCAAGCGGAAGAGAACTAAAAGTGTTCGTTGTCCGTGGCCGCATCGTCAGTTGTTTTCGGTTCATGTCACCTGCTACCACAGTCTGCCTTGAACGAGCGACGAGACGGCCACGGACGACGGGCAACAGACGATTGACTACGTACAAACTGACCACGGACGACTGACAAGGATATAGGTGAAGTAGTGCAAAAGTATTCGACCGGCGGGGCGGGTGAGACGCGACCGCGCCGCTTGCTGTTGTGTCTCGACGGCGTGCCTTACGAAGTGATCAAAGCGGCCAGATCGCGCGGGCTGTTCGCGCGTTTCGGCGCGCCCGCGGGACTCCTCTCGCCGTTCCCGACGATGACCAACATCGCGCTCTCGACGATGCTCGGTGCAAGCGCGCCGCACGGTTACGAGAGCCTCTACTTCGACAAGGATTCGCAGGAGTTGTGCGGCGGCATACGCAAGTACATCGGCCGGCGCACGCCCGACAAAGTGCCTTCGTCCTACATGGACGACCTCGATTATCAAGAGCCGCTGCCCTTCGAGTTTCTCGTCTACGTCGCGCCCGACGCCGTGTGGCGCGCAGACATGCGCCGCTTCCGCGAGAAGTTTCGCGCCGCCCCGCAAGACCGCGATTTCTTCGCCTTCCTCAAAGGCACGGACGGGCTGCTCCACATCCGCGGGCCGCAAAAGTTGAACGTCGCCCTCGAATCGCTCGACCGAATTCTCACGGAGATTCAGGACTACTGCGGCGCGGAGACCGAGATCGTACTCTTCTCCGACCACGGCATGAACCTCGAAGAGAACCGGAAAATCCACCTGCAAACGCACCTGCGCGCTGGCGGCTATCAGGTCAAAGAACGCTTCGAGCGCGGCAGAGGCAAGAGGAGCGTCGCCGCGCCCGCCTTCGGCCTGTGCGGCTATGCCGCCCTCTACTGCGCAGACGAAACCGACCCGGCCGAAGTCGCAGCCGCACTCACGACGCTCGAAGGCGTTGACTTCAGCATCCACCGCGAAGGCGATTCGGCGGTCGTCGTGCGCGGCGCGCGCGGGACGGCGCGCATCACCCGCGAACAGAACGGCCAGTCCCGTTATGCTTACGAACAACTAACGGGCGACCCGCTCGCGCTCGACGCCGTGCAAAGCGCCCTTCGCACGGGCGGCCAACTCGACGCGCGCGGCTTCGCCCCCGATGCCGCGTGGTATGCCCACACCGCCGGGCACACCTACCCCGACGCGCTCGCCAACCTCTACGACTCGCTCCACGCCCCGCGCGTGCGCCACACGGCCGACGTGCTCGTCAGTTGCCACGACGGCTACTACTACGGCATGTCCTTCTTCAGCCGCTTCGTCCGCCTCGCCGCCACCCACGGCAACGCCCTGCGTGCCAGCACGACCGCCTTCCTCATGAGCACGCATCGCCAGTTCCCCGCCCACGTCCGCGCCAACGAAGCGCGCCCTTTTTTACGCGAGTAGTTGGGAGCTAATAGGCTGTCGCAGGGTGTTGGCATACAATGCAAGCGAAGATGCTAAAATGCCTCAAACACCGACGCCGATGGCAAAAGAACTAACCAAGTCGCAGATCGACCGTTTAGGTGATCGCCTGAAGAAAGGCAATATCACTGAAGCCGATCTGCGGCTTCTCGATTCGTACCGGCGTTCATTTACCGCAGCATACGAAATTGTCGTCGGAACTATTCGTCAGGATTTAGCTCTCGAACCGACGGGCAGACCGGCGAAGTCAACCACATCCATCTCCGAGAAGCTGCGCAGAGAAAGCATCCGTCTAACGCAGATTCAAGACATCGCGGGCTGTAGGCTGACTGTCGCAGACATCGCGGAGCAAGATTCAGTCGTTCAATCTCTCACCAATCTCTTTGAAAAAACCACCATCGTTGATCGTCGCGAGCGACCCAGCCACGGTTATCGCGCCGTTCACGTGATTGTGAGTAGTCTCGACAAGATGATTGAGATACAGGTGAGAACGTCGTTGCAACATCTCTGGGCTGAACTGTCAGAAAAATTATCTGATATTGTTGACCCGGCGGTTAAGTATGGCGCGGGCGATGAAAAGGCAAGAGCGATTCTGACAGAGGCATCCAGCCTAGTTATCCGCATGGAATCATTTGAAAGACGGGTGGCGGAAACGAAGGCACAATTATCCTCAGAAGGTAAGTTAACGGGCGTTACTAAACAAAAGGTTGCTGAGATTGAGGAGTGTCAGCCTTCTATGAGGCAGGATATATTCGAGATTCTTCGTGATAGAATTGAGCGGGTGGAACAATTGGTAGGAGAGAAGGATGATCTTTCTGATTGAATACGACCGTAATCGCGGAGACATAGTTACCTTTAAGACGTTTGACGACTCTGAGCGTCAAACTGCCGAGAACTCGCGGCTCGAAATTGAACTCGAACTCAACCGTCTCGGTACTGAGCGCGAGGTTGTCTTACTAGAGGCGGCCACCGAAGAGGCTTTGCGGCGAACGCATCGCCGCTACTTTGAGAATTTATCCGAACTCGTCAATTCTCCCGCATAACACCCTTCTTCTGTTGTGGTAATTACCACACTTCCAGCCGTCCCTGTCTATATGGTCGCGTACCTTCCTTGACCACTCGCCTGCATTGCGCGTACAAAAATAAGTGATGAATAACTCAGTTGAATCGGAGAATGCGCCTGCCGTCGAGACGTTTGAACTCGTGCGGCGGTTCGGGGATTTTACGGCCGTTGATGGTGTGAATTTGCGTGTGGGGCGGGGGCAGTTTTTCGGGTTTCTGGGGCCGAACGGGGCGGGGAAGTCTACGACGATTAAGATGTTGACGGGGTTGCTGGAGCCGACCGCGGGAAGGGTGCGCGTGTTGGGTCGCGATCTGGCGGGGGAGTCTTTGGAGGTGAAGCGGCGGATCGGGGTCGTGCCGGAGGACTTGAATTTGTTCGAGCGTTTGACGGGCGCGGAGATGTTGACGTTTACGGGGCGGATGTATGGCTTGACGCGCGAGGAGACGAGGGATCGTGGGCAGGAGCTTTTGGCGTTGATGGATTTGGAGGGGGAGCCGAAGAAGCTGGTGGTGGAGTATTCGCACGGGATGAAGAAGAAGTTGTCGCTGGCGTGCGCGTTGATTCACCGGCCGGAGATTCTGTTTCTGGACGAGCCGTTCGAGGGCGTAGATGCGCTCGCTTCGCGGACGCTGAAGGATTTGTTGTTGAAGTTGACGGCGCGGGGCATCACGGTCTTTCTCACTTCGCACGTGTTGGAGATCGTGGAGCGTTTGTGTACGCACATCGCGATCATCACGGCGGGGCGGCTGGTGGTGGAAGGCGCGCTCGACGAGTTGCGGCGTGGGATCGCGGTCGGGGAGGGAGAAGGCACGGGCGGCAGCCCCGTCTCGCTTGAGGATTACTTCATACGTGTCATCGGCGGGGCGCGTCCGGCGGACGAAGACGTGTTGCCGTGGCTGGCGTGAAAGAAGGGATGAGGGATGAGGGATGAGGGATGAATCAGAAGAATAGGATTTGAGTGGACTTTCTCCGGTGCATGAGTCGGAGGCGGGAAAGTGAAAGGCGCGGGCGATGAGAAGGTTGATTCTCGTCGCCCGCGCCTTTCGCTCGCGTGGGGTGAAAAGTTTAGCGTTGACGCGCGGGGCGGGCGGCTTGCTTGCCCGTGGCGGCGCGTTTGGTGAGCGTCGTGGTGGCGGCGTCGGCGGCGTTCTCTTCGGTCGGCGGGGCGGCCACGCTGGCCGTGACCGCTTCGACGTTGACGAAGAAGCGGAAGCCGCCGTTGGTCATCACGCCGAGACGGAATTCGACGTTGATGCTGGCGCTGGGCGCGAGCGGCGTCGAGAGCGAGACCGAAGGCGGGGCGAGCGTGGAGTTGATGCCGCCGCCCTCGGGTTGGAATGACGCCTGGCCGAGCGTCAGGCCGCGGATGATGACATTCTGCCCGTTGGTGTCTGTGACGGAGATGTCATCTGAGGTGAGCGCGCGCAGATCGGCCTGCCCGGCCTGCACGTTGCCCTTCGTCGTGAGATCGACGATGCGGAAGCGCAGGCGGTTGATCTTTTGTCCCGTCACGTTGGTGAACTTGCGGCGGATGAGGAGCGTGCCGAAAGCGGCGCTCGTCGGGTTGGCATTGGCGGCGGTGCGCACGCGCGCGCACGCGCTCGTCGCCGCGCCGAAGCCGCCGCACTGCGGGTCTATGAAAGACGACTTGATGGTCGCGTTGCGCTGGAGGTGGCTGCCGGAGTTCTGCGGCCCCGGCGCGCCGAGCACGGATTGGATCGCGCCGTAAGAGGCGGCGTTCGTTGAGACCATCAGGAAATCGGCGGCGTTGTCGTTCGTGTCCTGCGGCGTGCCGGTCGTGAGGCGTCGGACGAAACTGTACTGGCCGTCGTTGGTCGAGATGGCGGGCAGCCCCGCGCCCTCGCGGAAGGAAGCGTTGGTCTCCGAGTCGAAGCCGACCGCATCGATGCGATTACCCGCCGCGAGATAGTTTGCGGCGTTCGAGGTGCGGATGAGGGCGATGCCGGAGTTGTCTGGAAAATCGCCGATGTAGAAAAGGTCTGGCGAGGCGAAAGCGGTGAGGCTGTAACCGCTGCCGTTGCCGATGAGATAGTGGCCGCGCGGCGCGATGATCGTCCCGCGCGGGATGATCGAGCGCACGGAGGGGGCGAACGTCTCCGACGAGACGACGACCCAGCCGGATGAGGCGTCGGGCGTGTTGACGACGAAAGTCGAATCAGTGTTGTTGTAAATCTCCACAAACTCATCGCGCGCGCCGCTCTCGCCGCCGGTGGGGAACGGGCCGCGCAGGCGAAACTCGCTGATCAGCAGTTGTCCCGCTTCGGGCAGGACGGTGCGCGTGAAGGTGACGGTCTGATTGCCCTGATACGCGGCGAAGGTGCGCGAGGCGGGCAGAAACGTCGCATCGCCCTGCTCGGCCGTAACGGTGTAGCTCGCGCCCGCTGAGAGTCCTTCAAAGAGATAGTGGCCGTTGGCGCTGGTCGTGGTGGTGGCGTTCAACGCGCCGGTCAGGTTGACGGTCACACCGGGGAGGGGATTGCCCTCCGCGTCGATGGCCTGCCCTTCGAGAATGAGCGAGTTGGCCGTGGTGCCGATGCCGACGATGATCTGGCCGTTGCGCAGGCCGCCGGTGTGACATTCGTACTGCGTGAACGCGCCGGCCGCGTCGCCCGCAGGCACAGCGCCGCGCTGCACGCCGACCGTCGCATCAAAGCCATTGTTTGGCACAGAGCCGTAGATGATGTCGAAACTCCTCGCCCCCGTTCCCTCGTAGAGCCGCACTTCAAAATTGAGACTGCCCGCGGGTTTACCGAGCGCAGAGGCGCGCCATTCGATGTTGAAGATGCGGTTGGGCGCGGTGCCGGAGACGGAAGTGAAGATGCCTTCGCCCGCGCCGCCGATGGTCAGGTCGGAGAAGTGCGGAACGATGGAATAGCTGAAGAGGCTGAGCGGAAAGCAGACTTCGTTCTGCCCGTAGTCGGGGTTTGCGCTCGCGAACTGGACGTTGCCGTTGGAACTGACGACGGCCGACGTGTAGGTGTTCCCGTAGAAGTTGTAGGCGAAGGGCAGCGCGATGGTCGCCACGCAGTCGTCGCCGGCCGTCGCCACGCAACCGAAGCCGGTGACCTGCGTCGTGCCGGGCACGATGCTCGCGCCGCTCGCGCCGAAGAGGCGATACTGGTTCACCGTCTGCGCCGGAGCGGACTGCTCGGCGGAGAGGAACAGGCACAACGCGAAGACGACCGCGGCCGCGACGCGGGCGAGGGACAATTGCACGGGGAAACGCATCACTGACAACCTCCTGAAAATACGTCGAACGTCGATGTAAGTTTTTTTTAAACGGGAACGGTCAGACCGTTAGGGCTGCCGACTCTACTGGATTGCGCCGGGTCGAGTGTCGGGGGAGAAGCGAAATTAGCACAGGGAGCGGGGAAAGAAAAGGGATGAGGGATGAGGGATGAGGGATGAATGATTTAAGAATTGCTTCATTGCTTCATTGCTTCATTGATCCATTTCTTCATTAGACCTCTTGCAAAAGTGGTTAAAGGCTGAGTTCAAAGTTGTACAGCCCGGCAATCAGGTTGAACCGCAAGGCGAAGCGCTTTCTTCGGTTGCGATAGCGCTCTAACAGAATGCGAAAGATTTTCAAACTACGAA
>DASVPS010000283.1:0-8313 GCA_036389555.1 Pyrinomonadaceae bacterium | reverse complement strand
CTTACGGGCGGCGAAAGCTCGCACCAGCGCCAGACTCGACGAAGCGATTAAGCAAGCCTTCGAGACCATCACCGCCTCTGATGCTCGTGCGTGGTTCAAACATTGTGGCTATGCCTTACGTTAATTTGAAAACCGCTCTAGTTCAGCCTTCACCTCTCCCTCCTCTGCTGTCGGCCTAACGCCGGAATTAACCTGCCGCCCGCGAGAAGCATTCGACATAATCGCAGGAAAGGAGCATGAAAGGAACGCTGTCGGGCGGCCGGGTTGAATGAGTTGTTAGATCGCTGTGAGAGAGTGCGTAATCAACGTGGATGGAGAAACATTTACTATTTCTTATAAGACTTAACGGCTTTCTCAAATTTGCCAAATTCATCAAAATCTTCCGCCGAATCAAAATCAAAAATCCACTCATGCCCAAAGACACCCCACTCTGTCGGATTCAGCAAAGCACCGGCCAAAGTTCCTAATACATGGAGGGTGCCTTCATCTCCTTCATCGGACGCGGCTTCAAACCAACGCCTTCGCAGCCGCAGCGCTATTCTGGCATCGCTGAGTGACTGCTCTATATCTTTCGGCTCCTCAAGGTAAAGGGAGCATAGAACGGCTAAACAACAAACAAAAAAGTCCTTATCGGCTGCCGTCTCCGCGCTAAGACCCTGCACCGACCGGCGAAATGTCGTATCGCGCTTCTTCCATATTCTTTGGTAAGACACATGTGCTGTTCGCAGATGCCCGCGCGCCTCCGCTATAAAGATGTGTGGATTGTTGGCTGACTTTGCACTCCTTAAAGCGCTTAGAGCCGACTCTAAATGCGTATCTCCGATTCCACTTAAGATGTCATGGGAAGCGCCGCCGAGAAGAAAAGAGATCAGAGACTGAGTTGATCGAACTGCCGAGACTAAAGCACCAATTTCCATCTGGCTCCTCCAATCTGGAGGACAATATTACTACAAATTTTGCTTGGAACTTTAGAGTAAAAACACCTGCCACTAATACGATCTAACGCCCGCCATCAGCCGCCGCGAGCACAATGCCGAAACCACCCAAGCCCTCGTTGAGAAGGCCGCTATTTCGTGGTCGGGTGCATGCCTTTGTCATGCCGGCGCGCGGCCATTCAAGACTCCTCCGTTGAGCAAATAGGAAAAGCCCGCGCGACGCCCCGACCTCGATGCCGGGTGAGTTCCGGCTTTCCCCGTGATTGATTTCTGATAATGGATGAGGGGGCGGCACGCCGCGCCGTCAGGACGAGACGGCGTGCCAGCCCTCGCGGGTGCCCGTAGCATCTATTAGTGGTTGCCGTGGCCTGTGTGCGCGGCGGGCTTGGGCGCGGGCTTCTTCTTTGCGGGCGGCTTGCGCGTGGCGGTTTTGGCCGCAGGGCGTGCGCCTCCGAGCGAAGCCCTGATGCGATTCATCTCGGCAATTTCTCCCTGCTGCTTGGCGACAGCCGTGCGGGCAAAGTCTTTAATCTCTTTGTGCTCGGCCTTCGTGGCCGCTTCCGTAGACATGTCTACGGCCATCCGGTGGTGGTGGGTCATCGTGTCGAGGAAGAGGCGGTCGAACTCACGCCCCTCGGCCGCCTGTAGCTTTCGGAAGTCGGCCTCCGTGTCCATCTTCATGTTCTGGTGACCGGGCATGCTCTGCATGTGTGCCATCATCTGCGCGTGATCCATGGGCGCTCGGTCTGAGTACCAGTGCTGCCGGTGGCCGCGCAACACCAAGAGGTCTCGCTGCTGATCGTCGCCGGTCTTTTTGGCGAAGGACTTGATGCGAGCGTCCGTCGCCTTCTGCTGTGCGAGGCGTGCCATCTCGACGCCCTGCTCGTGGTGCATGATCGTCATGTCGATGTAGTGCAACTCGTGGGGCATGCCGGCCATCTGGCCGTGCCCCGTGTGATCTTGCTGCTGCTGCTGGCCGGCCTGCCCCGTGCGTTCCTGCGCCGCCACAGAGACGATGCAGAGGGCGGCGAGAGCAGCTACCGCGAGCGCGTGTGCCGCCCTTCGTTTGATTCCATACGTCTTCATACTTCCTCCTCGATTGTTTCATCCGCCCGGTGAGCGGGCGCTGGTTCCAAGCGTTGCAGCTCTGTCGTCGCGCGCCCACGCGGGAGCGCACGACGACTTCTCAAATGGTTATTCGTGCTTGTGCTGCTGATGTGCCCCGGCGGGCTGTCCCTGCGGGGCTTCGACGATGCCTTCCCTGACCCTGCGCATGATCTCGTCGTACAAGTCGGGGGGGAGCACCCTGACCATCGTCATCATGCCCATGAACGACCCAGTCCAGCCGGGCGGCAGCCCGTATGTTTCCGGCTTCGCCACTTCCTTGTCCATGAACATGACCATGTCCTGCGGATAGCCGGGCACGGTCTTGCGTCGCCTTTCGTCGTTCGGGTTCGTGACCTGACCGAGCCGCTCTGTCTGGCCGGGCTGCACCTCCGAGCCTTTTCCCTGAGCGGGCGAGGGCTGCTGCCCGTGCCCCCCGTGCGGCTGTTGCTGAGGCCCGACCATGTTCGAGACGTTCCGCTCCTGAGTGGTCATGCCCATGCCGCGACCCATGCCGGGGCCGAGGTCTTCCGACAGCGCATGCCCCTGCGTGACGACGCCCATGCCCTCCTCCATCCCCTTGCCCGTCTGCGAACCCATCCCGGCGTGCGCCATCGGCCCGACCATCGAGACCATCTGGTTCATCATGTGGTGCGGCAGGTGGCAATGCAGCATCCAGTCGCCGGGGAAGACTGCGTCGAACTCGATGTCTCTGGCCTGCGCCACGCCGACGAGCACGGTGTTGCCGGGATACCACGCCGTCTCAGGGACGCGCCCGCCCTCTGTGCCCGTGACGTAGAACTGGTTGCCGTGGATGTGCATCGGGTGATGATCCATGCCCATGTTGATCATGCGTATGCGTACACGCTCGCCCTGACGGACGAGCATGGGCGTCGAGTGCGGGCCTGATCTGCCGTTGATCGTGAGCCAGTTGAACTCCATCGCGAGCGTGTTCGGGATGGGGTTGTTCGGCAGGAGCGCCCACTCCTGCAAGACGAGGCCGAAGTCCTTATCCACCTTCGGCGCAAAGGGGCGTTTCGGGTGGACGATGAAGAACCCGATCATGCCCATCATCTCCTGCATCGCCATGTGCGAGTGGTAGAAGAATGTCCCGTTCTGGTGGATCGAGAACTCGTAGGTGAAAGTCTGCCCCGGCTCGATCATGGGTTGGTTGAGGAACGGCACGCCGTCCATCGCGGGCGGCACTTCCAGCCCGTGCCAATGCATGCTCGTCCCTTCGGGCAGTTTGTTGGTGACGTGTATGCGCACGCGGTCGCCCTCGTTGACCTCGATGGTTGGCCCCGGCACGCTCCCGTTGTAGCCCCAGCCGAAGATGTCTTTGCCGGGTATGAGTTGCCACTTGACCACTTCGGGGACGAGGTGAAAGACCTTCACGTTGCCCTCCATCTTCCACGGGAGCAGGGGCACGTCCGGCACATGCACGGGGACGTTCTGGCCGGTCGAGACGGGCGACCTGTTGTCGGTCGCGCGCGGTGCCTGCGGCTGCGGCGGCGGCGTAGCGGTGTGTCCCTCGTGCTGCGCCCGAACGACCTGCGAGCCGGCGGCCATCGCGCCCGCTGTAGCCCCGAGGATGGAAGCGCGCCTCAGAAAATTGCGTCTGCTGTTGTCCATTGTCTTAACTCCTGTATTAGTAAAAAATCTTTTCCATGCCGCGCGGGCGTTAACGGTTGTCGGAGTCGCCCGTCGCCTCGCTCGCAGACCTCAGGGTGAATCCTTCGGTGCGCTCGCCGCCCTCGCCGGGGCGCGCGACCGCGTCTAGACCGCCTTCGAGCAAAAAGCCGCGAAGTCCCGCCGCGCTACGTCTCAACTCGACGAGCGCCCGTGCGTATTCGACCTCCACCTGAAAGAGCGTCCGCTGCGCGATGAGCACCTGCGGGTAAGAGGCGGCCATCTGGCGGAAGTTACCGAGGTACATCTCGTAAGCCTGCCGCGCACGTGGGATGACCTGCGTGCGGTACTTCTCCACCGTCGTCTGGGCGTTGCGGTACGCGCGGAAGGAGACGGCCATCCGCGTGCGCAGAGAGAGGCGGAGGCGTTCGAGTTCCCGTTCGGCGATGGCGAGTTCGGCCTCGGCCGCCGCGATCCCGCCCTTGTTTCGATTGAAGACGGGGACGCTCACGCCCAATTCGATTCGCCCTTCGGCGCCGGTCTTCCTGCCATCGCGTTCGAGTATCTCGTTGTTGTAGCCGACGCCGGCATTGACGAAGAGGTCTGGGATGCGCTCGGCACGCTGGCGCGAAACCACCGCGCGCGCACGCTCAACCCCGGCGCTCGCCGCCCTGATCTCCGGGCTGTCGCGCATAATGGTCGTGAGCAACCCCTCCTGATCGAGCGCCCCCGCGCTCTCTTCGAGACTTCCGGCGAGGCGCGCGGGGCGAAGCGACGGGTCGCCCACCATTGCCCCGAGCGCGCCCCACGCCTGTTCCCAGTCGGTGCGCGCGCGCAAGCTTTCGATCTCAGCCCGTTCGGCTTCGATCTCGATCTCCAACTGGTCTGGGCGGTCTGCCTGCCCGACGTTGTAAAGCTCTCTGGTGATCTCGACGGCCTCGCGCGAGAGGGCTGCGAGGTCGGCGCGTAGTTCCACCAACTGCTGCGCGCCGAGCGCTTCGAAGTAGAGCATGCGTACGGAATTCACAACCCGCATGCGCTGTGCCTCCGCGATGGCCTCGGCCTGCTCGCGCTCGCGCTCGAAGATGCGCTTCGACTTGCCGAGCTTGCCGCCGAGCGGGATCGTCTGTTCGACGAAGACGCCGTGCTCGCTCGTGTCGCCCGCCGCGCGAAACGCCAGTTCCTCGCCGAAGTAACCGATGGTCGGGTTCGGGAATGCGCCCGCCTGTCGGCGGCGACCTTCGGCGGCGCGGATCGAGGCCGCAGCCTGCGCAAGCGTCGGGTTCCTCTCCGCCGCCATACGCTCCAACTGGTCGAGCGTCACGACGGCGCCTTCCGGGATGAGTCCGGCGCGTGCGCGCCGACGCACGGGAGCCTGCGGCTGCGTGGTTTGGTGCATGCTGTGGTCTACCGCCGGCTGCCCGCCGGGCGTCGGCGTGGTCAAGGGCTGCTGCGGCGTAGGGGCGGCCGTCGGGGGCATCACGTGTCCGGCGTGCGGGTCTGGGGTCGGGGCAGGCGTCGAGGTCGGCGGCGCCTGTTGCATGTGTCCGGCATGTGGGTCTGCGGCCTGCGTGACGCCAACAGCGGCGGGTGTCGCGCCCGTTCGCCGCGCGGCCGGTTGAGTGGTTCTGCGTGATGCGCGGCGGGGCGCGCTCCGGCGCGTGGGAGCTCTTTTTGGTATTGGTTTCCTGACCGCCTTTTTAGCTCTGGGCTTGGCCGGCGCGGGGCTGGTGTGCCCCTCGTGTTGCGCTCGCGCGGGCAGAGATGCCGAGGCGAGCAGGGACACGACGACGAGCGCGCCGAAGAATTTGCGCGCGACCAGCGCCCCGAGGCACCGTGTGTAGTTCATGACTTTCCTCCCCTGTGGTGTTGAGAGAGCAGACCCGCGCGGGTGCCGAGAAATCGGCGCGCCGTGTCGTGACTACCGTGTAACAGTTTTATTTGAGGGACAGAGTACGGGGCGGCGGCACACTTCGGCCGAAGCCCGCGGGCGGGTCTAGATGCGGAAGACGTTGAGGAGTAGGTGCCTATCAGATCGGCCGGGTGGAGCGTGCTGTGCGGGCGCGATCTTTCGTAGGAAGACCGGAACGGGCGACTCGATCTGTGTGACGGCCAGCGGCGCGGCGAAGTCCACGCCTCGCTTCACTGAACTGGACTGATGCCCGAAGACCGGCGCTGGCGTATCGACGGGTCTGTCCACGCAGTGGGCGCAAAATTCGTCTTGAGATCGGGAGCCGGCGCTCTGATGTTCCTCGCGTTTGAATTGATCCTCGGCAGTTAATTCTGCGTCGTGTCCTTCGTGCGCTTTGTCGCGAGTTGAAGAATCTGCGGAATCGGTCGCGCCTTGGCAATGGCTGTCGGCATGATTGTCATCGGTCGCGTAGATGTCGGGTGCCTGAGCTGTCGTCTCGCACCCCACGTGGGGGCAGACCGCGGCGGCGAGCACGCCGCCCCAGCAGCCCAACATCAGGGCAAAGACAACACAGATATTTACGATCTTTCGCGCCACGGTATTTTCGCTTTGACAGGTTAATTTACACACGACGGGGCTGATTGTCTATCTTGTATACGCGAGTGTCCCCGGATACCCGAAGAGGTATTGTCCGCGCCTCCATCCGCCTTATCGCCGCCGACCCGTATAACACTGCGCCATCCTCTTCCGGGACTCGCCTGTGCTCCTGACACGAACAAGTTTAAACCCTGTAGTCGTGTACAGAGTCAAGCTGGAAATAAGTTCGCTCATTCCCTCTCTCTTGTTTCGCACGGAGCGCCCGCCTTACTTGAAGGAACTCACGTCGGCGGTCGCCGTGCGCACCTGCGAGGGCTTGCCGAACTGCGTCCAGGAGAAATGCACCGTGTCGCCGAAGCGCGCCATGCGCGGGAAGCCGCTCGAACGCGAAACGTCCGTACGGGAGATGATCGCAACGGGGCCGAGCGCGCCGTCAGGCGCAACGCGGCGCACCTTGTTGGCTCCGCCTTCGGTGTTGCCCGCCATCCAAGAGACGAGAGCCGAACCGTCCTTGAGCAGCACGACATCGACCCGGCCTATGACCTCTCCGTCATCAACCCGTGTCGCCGCCCCGAAAGTCGCCCCGGCGTCGCCGGAGAAAGCCACCTGAACGCGCGGCGAGTCTCCCGCGCCCGTAAACCATGCGAGCGCCACGCGCCGCCCTTCGGCCGCAACCGAGGGGCCGTTGACCGGACACCCGTTGATCTCCCAGTTGTCTGCGTGGATGGGACGCGAGCGGCTCCACCCTGCGCCCTGTTGCCTGACAAAGTGTATGTCGCGCACCTCTCGCTCCGAGCGGTCGCGGTAAGCGGCGATTGGCCCCTCCGCGGTCATCGCCGCAGAGGTCTGGCAGCACTCGCAGATGCGCTCGTCGAGTACCGCCTCGTCAGAGAGTTTGCCTTCGGCGTCTATCGCCGCATAACGAAGCTGCATGCTGACGGGGAGCGGGCGATCCTCCTCGCCGTGGCCTTCCTTTACGTCCTTGGTGGCGCGACCGTCAACCCACACCGCACCGAGTCGCCCGTCGCTGAGCGCGAGGAGCGAGACGAAGCCGTGCTCGGTCTGCGTCCCGTCCGTGTGCGGCACTATGGGTCGCGCCCAACTCTGACCGTTGTCATTCGAGCGCGCGATGTTCACGTCGTAGGCGTAAGTGCCCTTCCCGCTCTTCACCAGCCAGTGCGCGGCAAGCGATCCGTCCGCGAGTGCGATGACCGAAGGAAAGTCCGCCCAGTTCACGAACCAGTTGTCCCCCTCGGACACCGTGCGCGCCTCAGACCAGCCTGCGGCATCGCGCACCGCGAACCTGAGCGCGTGCCGCTTCTCCCCGAGCTTTTCGACCCAACTCAGGATCATGCGCCCGTCTGCGGATGCCGTGAGTTCCGGCTCGCGGCTGTCTTGCCCCGCCGGGGATTCGCTTTCTCTCACCTCCAGCGCCGCTCCTCCGGGCGATGAACCCGGCGCGTACTGCGAGGTCGGAGGATGTGTGCCGCCCCTGTCGCAGCCGGCAGCGACCGCTACGGCCAGAAACAACAGCACTCGAAGATTGCGTTTAGTCATCATCGTTAGAGAAACACCCCCGCGCGGTATGCTTTGACAGATCGTGGAATATACCTTTTTTTGTGCGTGAGGGGAGAGCGATAAAAGTTTGATGGGTTATCGCCCTTAGACGGGCGGCGAAGAGTCTCTGTGCTTCGTCATAACTATCGGTGCTGTGCGGCGCGACCGTTTAATGATTATGCTTGCAGCGCCCTATGCTATATTCGCCCGCAACTTCATTCGTCCTCCGAATGAGGCAGAAGCGGGCAGGGCGTTCCGGTTTCGAGGCTTCCGGCGCGGCCTTTCACCTTAAGATGTAAGTTTGTCGCACGGTCGTCGCAGCGACGATCCGGTCGCCTCGTTTCCACCGTAGCGCTTGGTCAACTGACGAATTCAACGTGACGATATGAAGATGCCTCACCGCCTTCTTCCTAGACGCCTGCTACTCGCTTTTACTCTGTCGGGAATATCAGCATTAATTTATGAGGTCATCTGGATTCGTCTCCTCGGCGACCTGTTCGGTCACACGGCGTACGCGATTCAGGTGGTCTTGGCCGTCTTCTTCGGCGGTCTGGCCGCGGGCAGTTTCCTGTCGGATCG
>DASVPS010000282.1:0-6916 GCA_036389555.1 Pyrinomonadaceae bacterium | reverse complement strand
CACACCGATCCAATCGTCAACAACCAGATCAACACTCCGAGCGCACGACCCATGAAGTTCTCCTCAAAGATGGTGAATAGTGAATGGTAAATGGTGAATGGATAAAACCCGGTTCATACCATTTACTATTTACCGTTCACCATTCACTGATTTATGACCATCAGAACAAAAAGAACCGGCAAGTACAGAACGGAAGCCAGGAGCACGCGGCGCGCGTTGCGGCGTGAGAGCGTGACGGCGGCGGCGATGCTGCTCCACAGAAAGAGCGCGCCGAGCACGAGCGCGCCGAAGAAATAGATCGCGCCGGAGATGCCGAGCGCGGCCGGTGCCAAGCTGACGGGCACGAGCATGAGCGTCCACAGGACGATCTGCTGCTTCGTCAGACGCCCTTCCGGTTCGACCACCGGCAGCATCAAAATCCCCGCCCGCGCATAGTCCTCTCGATACATCCACGCGATGGCGAAGAAGTGCGGAAACTGCCAGAGGAACAGGATCGCAAAGAGCACCCACGCCTCCAACCCGACGTGATTCGTCGCCGCCGCCCAGCCCAGCAGCGGCGGAACTGCCCCCGGAAAAGCACCGACGAGCGTCGAGAGCGACGTGCGCGTCTTGAGCGGCGTGTAGCAGAGCAGGTAGCCGACGATGACCGTCGCGCCGCAGAAGGCCGACAGAACGTTGACGAACGCCGCCAGATAAATCTCCGCGCCGACGGTCAAGGCCAACCCGAAGACGAGCGCCGCGCGGGGCGTCAGAATGCCGAGCGGGAGCGGGCGTTGCGCGGTGCGTCGCATCAAGCGATCCAGATCGCGCTCCATCCATTGATTGAGCGCGGAGATGCCGGAGCACAGGAGGGCGACGCCGATGAGCGTGTGCGCGAAAAGCTGGTAATCAAACGCGCCGCGCACGGAGCCGAGCAGGAACCCGGCGGAGGTCGTGAGCGTGACGAGAAAGGTGATGCGCGGCTTCGTCAATTCGTAATAGGCCGACATCTTCTCGCGCGTCTCGATGTGCGCGCGCGCCACCACGGCCGCCGCCGCGGCGGGCGCGACGGACTGCTCGATCTCTTCGACAGCGATTGTTTCCATGAAATGCCTGTGAAGCGAAACTTAAAGTTTAATTTTTTTGGCTGAACTTAAACCCAAGTGTCGCACCCGCGCGGCCGGGTGGCAAGCCGCTTCGCCCCGCCGAAACATGAAATAAATCTGCTTGCCGGCGCGCTCTTTGTTAATGTTTCGACGCCAGCGGGAATTCTATCGCGGGCATCACTTCGAGCAGGCCGAGCGAAGCGGTCTTCCCTGCGGCGGCGTCAATGGTGAAGTCCTGCGTCTTGATCTCTTTCGCGCCGACCGTGACGGACTGTGTCTTCTCCCCGAAACGCTCGTGCCAGGTGGCGAGCGTGTAAGTTCCCGGCGGCACGCCCTTGATCTCGAACGCGCCGTTCTCGCCGCTGACGGCGTAGAGCGGATGCTTCATAACGCCGATGTTGGCCTTCATCCAGGGGTGCTGGTTGCACTTGACGGGGACGACGATCTCCGCGCGCGTGAAGGTCTGGATGATCGGAGCCGCGTTTGCGGGCTGCGACTGATTCCACTCCTTGTTGCTCTTCGGCGACGGGTGTACGTTGTGCGCGGTCGGGTCGCTGTTCGTCACTTTCAACTTCTGACCGGCCATCATGCCGAGGACGTGCGGAATGTAACGACAGCCTTTTTGATCGAGCAACACTTCGGTCGCCGGAACCTCGAAGGTGAAGCCGGTGATGCTCTTCCCCTCGGTGGTCTTGCCGTCTTTGATGTAGACGAGCACGTTCGCCAGTTTCCCGTCCTTGACCACGGTGTCTTCCGTCTGCGCGTTCGGGTTGCTCTGCGCGCAGGCCGGGTCGGCGTCCATGCTGATGGGCTTCGGCGCGGGGGCTTCGCCCGTGAGGCTGATCGCGCCCGTGATCGAGCCTTCGTTGCCGCCGGACTTGTAGGGCGTGCCGGCCGTCTCGGTCGCCGCGCCGTCTTCCTCCGCCACGTCCGTATCGTCGTCGCTGCCTCCGCAGGCGAGCATGAGAGAGAGCATGGCGGCGGCGAGCATCAAGGCCAGAATCCTGCGAACTTGCTTGAATGGCATTAGTCAGTGTCTCCTGAAATTTAATTTCCCCGATTCTACCAAGAACGACCGCTCGGCGGCGAATACCCGACACCGTACTGCCGCGCAAACACGACCGACTCACGCGGCGTCTGCCCGCGCCGTAGGACAACCTGACGCTTCCCCGCACGAGACCTGCGCCCGACGACGACGCCCGCGCGCTGGCGATACTTACTCTGCCGCCGCATAGACTTGGCACGCAGGCGCGCATGATGTGTGCTCGACTGTGTGGCGGCGTTCGCGGTCGCGCCCGTCGTGGTTGTGCCGCCCGTGGCCGAAGGCGAACCGGAGGCGAGGCGCGCCTGCTCGGCGGGCGTCAGTTGAAGCATGTAGCGGACGAGCAGGTCTGCGTGGTCGCCCTTGTACTCGTTGAAGCTGTCGGGCAGTTCGCCGTTGAAGACCCAACGCTCGCCGTCGCGCTTGAAGAGTTCGGAAGGCATGGCCGTCCCCGGAATCACCTTCTGCGGGTCGAGCAGCCAGCGGAAAGTCCAGCCGGGTTGGAGTCGTTCGCCCGCTTGCAGGAAGTTCGGGGCGGAAGCGTTTTTGTCGTGCTCCGGATTTCCCGTCAAGTGACACTTCAAGCACGGCGCTTGCTGCGACGTGAACAACTGTCGTGCCAGATTCCGTTCCTGATCCGTGAGCGGACTGGTCGGCTCTTTGATGAACGGCTCCTGCTGCGACGAGACCGCGAGGAAGAACCGTACGAGCGTGCGCAACTCGTTCGGCGAGAAGTTGAAGGTGGGCATGCGCGCCTTCAGATAGAGGCGCACGCCGTTTTTGTTTGCGCCCGGTTGCGGCGGCAAATCCTGACTGTCGTTGTTCGGCTGCGTCACGCCCGAACTGTTTGTGCTCGCCGCCGCCGCGCCGCCGCTTCCTTGCGGCTGATTGCTCGCCGCCGCGCCGCTGCCCTGCTGCGGCTGGTTGCTCGTCGCGCCGCCGCCGCCTGATTGCCCGCCGCGTGATTGTCCGCTGTTGTTGCGTCCGGCCATCCCGCTGTGCGCGCGCACCGTCGGGTCGTCGCTGCCGTTGCTGAGCGAAGGATCTGTCAGGAAGCGCATCAACCAGTTGGGATCGACGCGCGCGCCCTCGGTCATCAGCGCGGGCGGCAACTGATCCTTACCTTCGGGCGTTAGGTATTGCGGCAACTCTTGCAGCACGGATTTCTGCCCGACCTGTACGGAGTGGCAGCCCATGCAGTTGTATTTCTTGATGACCCACCAGCCGTCCTGTATATCCTTGCGCCGGTCGGTCGCCTCGTAGAAGAAGGAAGTCGGCACGTTTGCGCCTTCCACGCCGACGCTGCCAAGCAGGAACGTCGTCAGCGCGTTTTTCCATTCGGGCGTGAGATACGGATCGGGCATGCGCAGGTGATCGCGCGGCTCTTTCTCTTTGCCCTTGTCGTAGATGCCCGGCTCTTCGAGTTTGTGCTCGAAGAAGCCTTTGTGGTTGTACCACTTCGCTTCCTTGCCGTCTTTGGCTTCGTACTCTTTCTCCGTGAACGGGTTGATGCCCTTCTCCGCGTCGTGCGTGAGCAGGGCGAAGTCGAGGCGTTCGATGGGCGTCGAGCCTTCGGCGGTCAACTCTTTGCCGATGCGCTGCTCGTCCTCGAAGCCCCTGATCTCGTGGCAGTTGGCGCAGCCGTACTGCTTGATGTAATACGCGCCCTGATCCTTTAACTTCGGATCGTCCATGTAGGAGGCGTCAGGCCACTGTGCGCCCTTGCCGAGCGAGAAGAGATAGGTGGCGATGTCGCGCGAGTCCTGTTCGGAGAGACGGAAGTTGGGCATCACCGTCATGTTCTGCACTTGCAGTTCCGCGCCGTCGTTCGGACACTTCGAGTGGCCTTCGGTGTCGAAGCGGTAAGGCTTATTGTTCTTCTCGTAATCGGCGCGCGTCAGGTCGCGTTTCTCCTTCGGGCAGTAGGGCGCCCAACGCTCGCGCGGGTTGTAAATCCAACGGACGATGTAATTGAAATCGGCCTTTTCGCCGACGCGCTGGAGGTTTGCGGCGAACGTGCCGCCGACCTGATTCTCCACGCCCTCGCCGATGGAGTGACAGGCCATGCAGCCCTTCGTCTCGAACAACTCCTTGCCGTGCGTGGCGTCGCCCGGCTCCTGCTTCGGCACCTGTCCCTCGAAACTCGACTGCCACAGGTAAGCCGCAATCGCCGCGCGCTCGGTGTCGGCGGTCTGTTTGAGGTTCTTCGACAGTTCGTGATCAGGATTGAGATACCAGAACGTAGGCATCTTCGTGCCCGGACGGAACCCCTGCGGGTCTTTGAGCCACGCCGGAATCCATTCCTTGCGCAGTTTCAGACGCACGTCTTTGAGGTTCGGCCCGACCTTCTTCTGATCCTGCATGAGATAGCGCGCCTGCACGTTCAACTGCTCAATGCGCGCCTCAAGCTGGCTGTTCGTCACGCGCAACGAGACGGCGCGCGCGAGTTTCGCCTGCGCCTCGGTTTCGTCGGCCACCGTGCCCGCCTCTGCGTCCAACTGCCGCGCCTCGCGGTCGTTGGCGGCGAGTTGTTCTTCAAGTTGGGTGATGGTCTGGCGCGAGTTGGCGAGTCCGTCCGTCTCGCGGTCGAAACCTTCGTAGCGGTGGCAGCCGACGCAGCCGCGCTCCTGAAAGAGGTCTTTGCCTTTCGTCAACACGTTCGCGCCTTGCAGCACGCGATCCTGCGCATGGCATTGCTGGCAGCCCGCCTCCATGTTCTCGCGCTCGTAGAGCGGGTGGAGCCAGAAGCGATGGCGGCCGTGGCCTTTGACGATGCTCGTCGTGGCGCGGCCGTTGCCGCCGTGACAACTCGAACAGCCGAAGCGTTCGGGGTTGTGAATCTGTAACAACTCCTTGCTCGGATGGCTGACGAAGGCGCGCGCGTTCGCGTCGATCTTCTTGCCCGTCCGTTTGAAATTGACGGGCTTGAGTTCGAGCGGTTCGCGTATGCCGAGGTGGCACGTCTCGCAGCGATCCACGAGTTCGTCGCCGTTGACGTTGATCTGGCGGAGCGAGTAGTCGAACTTGTTGTTGCGCTCGATCAACTTGTCGATCTGCTCGGCGCTGAGACCGATGACGTTGTCTTTCAGATACGTGTCGCGCTTCTTCTTCAGTTCGTCGGCCTCTTTAGAGACTTCCGCGCGCTCGGTCAGCAGTTTGGCTTTTTGATCTTTGAGGGCGAGATATTTCCCTTCCAGTTCGGTGTAGTTGAGCTTCTGCTCCTCGGTCTTGTCCGAGTTGGGGTCAACCGGCATCTCGACCTTGACCTGCTCGCGCTTCTCCTCCTCGACTTCGTTGCGCAGGTCTTTTCTGTCCGACTCGTCCGAAGTCTCGATGCGGTAGTTGACGACGGTGATGTAGCCGCGCTTGTTCTGGAAGGGGTCTGTGATGGCACCGAGTTGGCGGTCAATGAACTTGACCTCGCGGTCGATCTCCTGTTTGCGAGGTGCGGCGGCCTGTTCGGCCTCGCGCACGGCAAGGTCTAGTTCCTTGTACGCCTCGGACTCCTTCACGTCCTTCTCCGACTGCGTGCCTGTCCGCTTCAGACGCTTGAGGTAGCGGTTGTAACGCGAGACGAATTCCTGCTGCATGCCCTTCCAGGGGCGCTGGCCGTAGGCTTCGTCGTACAAAGCCCACGCGAGCGAGGCCATCAGCAGGAGCGCGCAGACGAGAAGGATGTTGCTCGTCGAACGGCTAATGATCGGATCGCGCGCCGGGGCTTCCGGCTCTCTTCGAGCCAGCGCGTCCGTGTCGGTCTTAGGAGTCTCGGCCACCTTCGTCTCCCTCCAAGGATTCGGGTTCAGACATTAAACCAGGGCGTTACCCACACGTACTTGATCGTGAAAGCCAGCCGCAGCAGGATTTTGACCGGCAGCGCGATCAAGACCGAGATGGCGAAAAACTGGAACGTCAGATATTGCAGCACGCTCGTGCGCGCCAGCAGCTTTCGCTCGAACTCGTTGCGCGTCATGAGCCAGTGCAGGAACAGCCCGGCGAGGACGTAGAAAAGGCCGACGACCAGTGCGCCGAAGACGATCTTGACGGGCATGCTCGTGATGCCGAAGATGTCGTGCAAATCGCGGTTCTTGTCGAACACGACGGCGTTGTGATCCCACGTCTGACCCGGCCAGAACCAGACCCAGCCCGGGCCGCGTATGAACGTCCCGATCACGATCAGGATGATCCAGGTGAACCACCCGATGCCGAACATGCCGAGCGCGAACTTGCGCTGGCGGATCGTGTAATAGCCGTTCCCCAATGGGTTCGAGTCAACGTAAGGAAAGACCATCAAGCCGATCATCATGATCGAGGGCATCACGACGCCCGCGATCCACGGGTCGAAATAGACGAGCATCTCCTGTAGGCCGAGGAAGTACCAGGGCGCTTTCGAGGGGTTCATCGTCAAATTCGGGTTGGCCGGTTCTTCGAGCGGCGCGTCGAGCGTGATCGACCAGATGAAGAGGATGACCGTCACGATGACGGCGGCGAGAAACTCCACGCGCACGAGAAACGGCCAGACGTGCAACTCGCGCGCCCAACCCGGCCGCCACGGCAGAGTTTTGCGGTGGTGCGTCTTGGCCTTCGCCGCGTCGCCCTCTAGTTCGACGATCAATTTGTCGTTCTCGCGCGCCTGCTTCAACCCGTACCAGGTGAAGAACGGGACGAGGAACAACATCGCCACAATCGGCACGTTGTCCGGCGCGGATGTGATTGTCCAGAGTTGATGCCAGTCCATAATCTTTAAGTGATGAGTGATGAGTGATGAGTGATGAGTAAGAGCGGTTTGTGT
>DASVPS010000281.1:0-80569 GCA_036389555.1 Pyrinomonadaceae bacterium | reverse complement strand
TAGTTAATTCAACCACGACACGCGCCCGCCGCTTGTCGTACCGCGCGGACAGGGCGCGCGGCTCAGTATGTAATCGTTCTTCTCCGCGCCGCACAGCCATCTCGTACTGGCGTTCAAATTCTTCATTGCTGATCGGTAACTGCATGAATCCTTCTCCACTCTTTAACCAACAACTTTTTATGTTCCATTACTAACAACAAAGCGTCTCGCACATTCTGTCGAGACATGCCGAACACTTCTCGAATACTTGGCGGCGTGCGGCGATTATTCAAGCTAATAAACACCAACCCGCTTTTGTAAATATGAACGTGCGCCGGTCTGTGGTCATTCGGGTAAATCATTACATCAAATCCGTTCTCCGACAGCGGAGAAGAAAGGGTGTAACGTTTCTACCATAACGACGTGTGCGAGTTCGCGCTTGCCTGCGCCCGCCCCAACAAATAAAAAAAGCGCAGGCCGCGCGCACACGCACGCGACCCGCGCCTACTTGGTAACTCGTTCAGAAACTTAAAACACTTTACACGCGCACGCGATGCTCTTTCGCGTAGCTGTAGGCCGTGTAGGCGGCGATGATGTGGACGATCCAGCCAAGCGTGCCCGCCGACCCGATCCACGAGACGCCCGTCAAGAGCAGCCACAGGATGCCCGCCAGAATCCGCCCGTTGTAAAGCTGCCCCAATCCGGGAACCAGCAAACTCAAAAGACCTGCAATAAAAGGATCACGCATCGCTCTCAACCTCCGTGCAAACTATACGTGCGCTCACGCGGCTTTGTTCGAGGGAAAAATAGTAAGCAGTAAGCAGTGAGCAGTAAAAACCGGTTTCTGACTGCTCACTGCTTACCGCTTACTGTTCACTTCCTTCTGCTCACTGCTTACTGCTTACTGGTACTGTCCACGCGCCGCACGTCCACGATCTCGGCCTGAAAGGCGCGCAGGACTTGCTGCACCGAGGGGTGGTTCTCGGCCAACTGGCGCAGGCGTCGTCTCTCTTCGGCCTGGGCTTCGGCGTCGTGCGACGGCTGCGGCGGCTCGTCGTCGCGGCTCTCGTTCTTGTCTTTGACCACGATGCGCACGCCCATCTCGCGCCCGCACACGCCCTCGCACACCTCGCGCAGAAGTTTGATGCTCTCCGGCTTGGCGAGATTGTCGCGCAGGTGCTTGGCCTCCGGCGCGAACTCTACGTACAACTCCTCGCCCTCAACCGCGACCTTGCGCGCGCCTTCGAGCGCGATGGCGAGGAAGGGCTTGCGCCGGTCTTCGAGTCCGGTCTTGATGCGCTCGATGATGCTGCCCCCGCCGCCGTTGGAAGCAGACATGACGGGCGCGTCGCCAAGCATTTGCGGCGCTGAAGGCGCGTGTGCCGTGGCGGGCGCAACGCCCGTCTGCGGCGCAGGCGGCGGCACGAGTTTGAGCGGTGGAGCCTGTGAAGCGGTAGGCGGTTCTTCCCAAGGCGGCGCTTCCCAGGGCGGCGTGTCCGCCGCCGCCGCCGCGGTCGCGTTCGACGTGACGGAGTTGTCCGTCCGTTCCGCGCCCGCGTCCGGTTTCCCTGCGTTGTTGGCCGGCGACATCGGGGCATTGAATGGCGGCGACGTAGAGGCCGGAGTTTCCCGACCCGCTTCATAACCATGCGACGCGGAGGCGCGCGAGGCCGGAGGCGCGCCCCTGCCGCTCGTGCCGCCGCCCGCGTATCCGCTCCCGCCGCGCGGCGCGCTACCTCCGCCGCCCGTTGTGCCGCCCGACGGCGCGGACGTGCCCGACGCGCCGACGGCGGGCGCTTTGCCCGTGCGCAGGGCTTCTTCGAGCGCGTTCAGGCGTTCGAGGATCAGGCCGAGCGGGGCGAGGCGGCGCATCTCGATCAATTTAACCAGCCCGATTTCGAGTTGATAACGCGGGTGCGCGCCCTCGCGCAAAATGCGCTCGGTCTCCGTCAGGCTGTGGAAGAAGCGCACGAGGTCTGACTCGGAAAATTCCTGCGCCGCAAGCATCAGTTCCCTGCGCTCGGCGTCGCCCGCGTCCAAGCCCTCGGCCGCATCGCCCGCCACTTTCAAGACCAGCAGGTCGCGCACGTGCGACAACAGGTCGCGGCAAAAATTTCGCAGGTCGTGCCCGCGCATCACGAGGTCGTCCACGACGGCGAGCGCATCGCGCGGCGCGGCGGTCGCAATCGAACGCATGACGCGCGTGCGCAACTCCGCCCCGGCGATGCCGAGCGCGGCTTCCACATCGGCGACCGTGATCTCCGCGTCGCTGAAACTGATGACCTGATCGAAGGCCGACTGTGCATCGCGCATCGAGCCTTCGCCCGCGCGCGCGATCTCGCGCAGGGCTTCGTCCGCGACGTTGATCCCTTCGGCGTCGGCGATGAGGCGGAGGCGTTCACTGATGCGCGCCGTGGCGATGGTGCGAAACTCGAACTGCTGGCTGCGCGAGAGAATGGTGTCGGGAATTTTGTGCGACTCGGTCGTCGCCATGATGAAGACGACGCGCGGCGGCGGCTCTTCCAGCGTCTTCAGGAGCGCGTTGAAGGCCGCGCCCGACAGCATGTGTACCTCGTCGATGATGAAAACTTTGTAGCGGTCGCGCGCCGGGCTGACGCCGACCGTGTTGATGATCGAATCGCGCACGTTGTCCACGCCCGTGTTCGAGGCCGCGTCGATTTCGAGCACGTCAATCGAACGCCCCTCGGCCACCTCGCGGCATGAAGAACACTGATCCGCGTCGGTCGTCCGGCAGGGCGTCGCCGTGGGGCGCTTGGACTTGTGGCAGTTGAGTGATTTGGCGAGCAGGCGCGCCGTCGTCGTCTTCCCCACGCCGCGCGCACCGGAGAAGAGATAGGCGTGGTGGAGGCGTTCGTGTTCGAGCGCGCCGCGCAGCGTTCGCGTGATCGGCTCCTGGCCGGTCACTTCCTCGAAAGTTTGCGGACGCCATTTGCGTGCGATGACCTGGTAAGCCATAAAGCTGTCGGTTGTCCGTTGTCAGTAGCCCGTTGTGGTCGGTTGTGTGCGGTTCAAGTCAGTCGGTCGTTCTCTCTATCAGTTCGATGCGGTTGTCGAACGGGTCGAAGAGGGAGAAACGCTTCACGCCCGCGAGCGGAATTTCGTCGCGCGTCCGCACGCCGTTTCGTTCGAGATAGGCGCGAACGCCCTCTACGTCTTCCACCTCGAAGGCGGGGTGGCGTTTCGACTTGCCCGCGTCGGGTTCGACGCCGATGTGCAATTGAATGTCGGCGATCTCGAACCAGAGACCGCCGCGCGCTCTGAGCGGTTCGGGCTTCTCAATTTCCGAGAGGCCGAGCACGCCGCCGTAGAACTCGCGCGCACGCACTTCCGCGTCGGGCGGGATGCAGAGTTGCACGTGGTCGAGCCTGCGGAAGTTGATTTTCATGCGTGACTGCAAATGAAAAAGAGTTGCCGCGCCTGCGCAGCGTTTCGGTTGCTACGGAAGCGGCGATGTCGGATTGTGCTCCAAACTCGCCCGCTTCGGCAACTCTCACGCTCGCCCGGCGGCAACTCTTTCACGGATATGGCCAGACTCCGGACTGACCCGCAACACACGCGGCCAACGCTACCGTTGCTCCATTCCTGGCCTGGCGGAGTTCGCGAGACGAGCGTTGTGCGGAGCCCGAAGTCTGATAAGTTGTCTAAAGATCAAGCGGCGTCAAAGCGTCTGCCGCGCGCGAACCCGCAAGATGATCGCGCCGACGTTTATAGCAGACCGAGGGCGTTACGAGCAAATCCCCTTCAAATCTCCGTCTTGCGATGCGCGAAGAGACGCAACAGACCGTTGATCCCCATGTGCAGCACGGCGTAGACGACGATGGCGAGCAGGATCGAAAGCGCTAAGCGCGCGCCGCCCGCCGTCGGCTCGGCCACGATGCCGCTGAACGGCGCGTAAAACGGATTGCTGATCGTGTAGATGAACTGCACGAAACCGGCACCGGGGCGCGCGCCCAGAAGCGCCAGCAGGAAGCGGATCGCCAGAAGCGCGTAGATGACATAGAAGATGTAATCGACGACTTGCGAGATGCGCGCCATCCCGCGCGCGCGTTCCACCTCCCGCTCCGTGTCCACCACTTCGTTGATCGCCTTGCCGCGAAATTCCCCTGCGACCTGCTCCATGCGCTCGGCTTCGGGGCGCGTCGTGCGGTCGGCGCGGGCTGCGATCTCTGAGTTCACGTCGCCCTCGACGCCGGCCTTGAGCGCCTCGTGCTGCGAGAGGCGGCGCGCCTCGTCGGCGGCGAGTTTGTCATCTTGCATTTAGTTGATCCTTTAGTTTTAACGAAGGCGGAGAGGGTGGGATTCGAACCCACGGTGGAGTTTCCCCCACACAGCATTTCCAGTGCTGCCAATTCAACCACTCTTGCACCTCTCCGTAGATAAGGGATGAGGGATGAGGGATGAGGGATGAACAAGATAAGCGCTCAACTTCTTGAATGCTTTCTTTCATCCCTCATCCGTCATCCTTCATCCCTCAAAAAGTGGCGGAGAGGGCGGGATGCGAAACCACCGTGGAGTTTCCCCCACTACGATTTTCGAGACCCCTTCAGCTCTCTCCGCTCAATAATGACATAGTAAGAATTACTAATATTTCAAACAACCGGCGGTCGTCAAAGCATAGCCCATCTTGGCAATTCTTGTCACGTCATCACGCCGACAGGTAGTGTCCTAATTTCAAATTAGAGGCGGTGTTTCGCTTTGCTTGGCAGCTTTGCGGGTAGGTCTAACTCATCATCAATCAACGCATCAACACAGACGCCCGCCAACTTCGCATACTTCAAAATTACAGGTAGTGGTGGCTCGCGCTCTCCGCGTTCGTAGCCTGAGATGTGCGCCGGGTGAGACTTCGGCTGATCTAGGCGTAGGTGCATCTCGGCTTGAGAGATGCCTAACGCCTCTCTGATTTGCAGGAGTTTCAAGGCAAGCCGCTCAGGGCGCGGCCGACGACTGCGCCCCATTAGACGTATCCCCCTTCGTGGATATATCTCGCCCCTTTACCTGCGCGCCTAAATAGACGTAAAATCTCTTCGCTCAACCTGTACGCCGGGAGGATGAACCTTTCATCTCTAACGGCGATGCTCATTACTCGTCTATGAGGTTGAGTGAGCTACGCATGACCGTCGCTGATTTTCAAAGATAGAACGCGCGCATGATAGCAGACCGCGCCGGAGTTCGTCTTGCCTCTGCCTGTTCAGGTGGGTTCAGGCAGAGGCACGCGGGGCGTGCGGCAAGGACAGCACACGCCCCGTGATAATCCTATGCCTCACATCCTCTTAGTTGAAGATCACAGGGTTGTCGCAGAGGCCATTAAAGAGACGCTTGAGTTAGAAGGCTGGAACGTCACACTCTGCGGCGTCGGGGCGGCGGCAGTGAGATGGCTGGCGAGCAAGGCCAACTATGATCTCATGATGCTCGACAACCATCTGCCGAACCTTGACGGCCTAGAGGTCGTGCGTTATGCGTGCGGGCTAGAACATCGCAAAGGGATGCCGATCATTATGTTTTCCGCAAGTGAATGTAGCAGGGATGCGATACTAGCAGGCGTGAATGAATATTTGAGGAAGCCCCGCGACATAGGAAAGATTGTGGAGACGGTCGCGCGATTGCTCGCAACCTCGTCCACGCACCGAGATGTGCCCACAAGGTCGAGCATATAAACATACACGCGGTCGGCGGCCTCGGAAGTTGACATCTCGGAACGGTAAGGATAATTTTTCTGCCGCCCTCGCAACTGAGTTCCGCCGGCGAAGTTTTTAGCTTCGCTGAGCTTCACACTCTTTCCCTATCCGACTGACAAGCAGATTTCGTCCGGGTGCCGAATCCAATATCAATGAGAAAGGAATATGTCTGACGACTAACGGATGGGAGAAGAGTCCGTGGGTTCAGCCAGGACTATTTATACGGGCTGGCCTCGTACTTATATGATGGCGGAAAGTCCTCGCACATCTTGTTGAAGGCGGTCTGATCGGCTACCGGACTTTTACCGTTTGATGATCGTCGATCAGGTGAAGATCAGCCGGGGAGCCTACAGGGAGACGGGGCGATCATCCGGGACAAGCACTTCCACTTATCTTCCCATCCCCGAATAACACCTTCAAGGTGACGGGCGAGCACCGGCACGACGGGCGGCGACAACCAATTGCCCGACACGACTGCGGTCGCGGGTCGTGTTTAGCACGTTCAGCCAATAGCAGTTTTTGTTCCAGTTGAAATCTCACCAGACGACTGTAAGGTCAATAAAAGGAGAAAAACCATGTCGAACCCCACCAAACTTCTCGACGAAGCATTCAAGGATGCATTAGCAAGGGCTGCCGCTTTAGATCAACAGGGGGTCGCTCCAGAGGACACTGATGATTTGTTTGCCGGCCGTCCGCCAAGCAATGTAGAACTCGTTCAGGCGTGCTTGGACTTTTACCGTGATAATCAGGCCGTGCTGGACGGTGCGGTTGAGGGCGCTCTGAACTTCCTCAACAGCACACACGGCGTCGCTCAGGTAAAGGCACTTGAGGGATCGTTCGCCAGCCCGGAGCCAAATCCTCTCAGCGTCGAGCTTGCTTCCGGGATACTCAACAGCGGTGAATTTGAATTCGCTCTCGCGAGTTCTTACGCTCAGCCTCAAGCGTTAAGCGGATTTGGGATAGGCGTCTCGGGCGCATTGAGTGCAATCGTCGGACTCCTCGGTGGCGCTGAGGTCGTCTTTGATTTTCAAGATAAGTCTGAAGTAAATACGAGGACGTGGGGCGGCCTCTCCTTTAAGGGCGGTCTCTCGATTAGCGGCGGCCTGGAACTTAGTTTCTGGGTAACTAAGCCCATCACCGGAGCGATAGCGGGATGGTTGATCGACCTGTACATACCGCTGGAGTACAAAGTGGTCTTATTCATCCGTTTTATGTATATCAAACAGCGTGCAGTAGGCGCTACGGAGTTCACCTTCAGCGGGGTGTCCTTACAGTTTCCACTGGGGATCGGGTTGCCGATACGGAAGTCGAATGAAAAGCATTCAGAAAAGACTCCGGCAGTGGCCGCGGTTTTTGCGGCCAGGCAATATGCGTGGGCTAAGTCCAAGCGTGCAACCCTCGATGTCATCAACAAAACAACCGGAGTGAATACCATCGCCGTTGAAGAACTTACCACTCTAACGGTCACGCTCAAGAACACTTCGGGCAACGATGTCGCGCTCAGCGCGGGCGCTACCATGGTAATTAACATGCCTCAGTACTTCTCGGAGGATGATGTGACCGGTATGGGCATCGATTACGAGGGATGGACTTTTACCAACGACGGCAGCCAATTGACTTTGACCCTGTCGGCGGACTTACAGTGGGGGGCGGATGCGGATCTCTCTTTTGATATCACTAACGTCAAGAGCAGCAGCAAACCCCCGGCCGGTCAGCAGTCGTATCCGGGTAAGGTGGCACTTAAGTTGAGCGACCCGTCCTTCTCCACATCGATCCTTAAAACCGCCGAATTCGATCTGGTCTGGGAGAATTCCGAAGCGACCCTTGAGTGGAAAGTGACTTTGTCGGATAACTTCACGTTGGTTGGTGAGGGAAGCGGAAGTATAGTGGCCTATGCGCAGCCGGGGAATGACATCATACAGTTGACTACTGCTACAGATGGCAGTGGCAATGTGTGGATACTTGGATACGTCTTCAACTACAACACCGCCGCTGACCCGGACAAACCGATCCCGCAGGTTTACGCGGCGTGGTGGAAACAAGGCTCGATCCAGGTAGTCAACAAAACCGTATATTACGGCAATCAAGTTGACGGCTCATGCGGTAGTGCGTCGATTCCCTGCACAACGAGCTGCTACTACGCGGGTACACCAAGCAGCGGAAGCTCAATTACGATCAACGTGGGTTTCAGTTCATCCGTTTAAAAAGAGCATCGTCACGCGGGCGCTTGAGGTGTATGCTTCGAGCGCCCACGTCTTGCACTCTACCCAGTCAGGGGCTGTGCTCAACGAGATTGTCTTCAAAGATGGTTTCATACTCTTTGGGACACTCATCCGCGGCAGCGCCTGATGGGTGGATTCCGTCACTGCTTCTGACATAGCTGAAGCTGTATGTATGGGAGGTTCGCCCCGGCGCGCCTTGTCGTCCCGCTGTAGGTGTATTTGCCATCTTTGCCGAAGCCTTTCGCGCAACAGCCGGACGTGAGGGCGATTCCGGCAGAGTCCGTGCTCAGGCTGCCTGAATAGTCGTGCTGGTGCTCGCGGTTTTCCAGCGACTTCAGAGGGTCGCCGCCGAATGCCGACGGGCTTGCGCCTTCGGGCAGGCCGACGAGGAACCTCCCCTCCGTCAGAGTGGAGGACGCCCACCCGACAGGACAGGTATTCGACTCGACGAAGACGATCACGCCGGGGGGCGCTGCGTCGGCGCTCGGCGCGGCGCTCTTTTTGCAGACCAGCAGTTGGTCGTAAGAGACGCCCCCGTCGGAATAGGACGTGTTCACGTCGGTCGTATCCCCGCTGCCCTTCAAACGTTTCTCCCCGACGGTGGTGACGGTCTTGTTACAGCAGCTGGACAAACCGCCGGCGCAGCAGCCGGTCGCCCCTACGTATTGTGTTTCGCTCACCTTTATCGAGTCGGTGAGCGTGTGGCGGTGCGCCACGGGCTCTTGATTGTCGAGCGGCGTCCCGAAGATTTGCCCGTTCGTTCCCCCTCTGGGTGTCGGGACGATGAACAGCCCGTTGGCGGGGGCATAAGGCGACCACCCTGCGGGGCATTGACCCGTAGAGAAGTAGGCGATTGAGTTGGTCGGGTAAGGGTCGCCGGATGTCTGAAGCTGAGCTTGCCGCGTCGTCACACATAAAATCCCTATCGCCGCAAGGAAACCCAGCAAAGCCCGCATCCACGCTCTCGATCCGACCTGTGCTTTCGACATTAACATTGCGTCCTCCTCGCTACTATTTTTGACAGATGACTAACTGGTAGAACGGGAGTTCCAGCGTAGCCGCGTCCGTGGATTTGTTAATCTTGTAGGTCTTGGCCTTCGCGCCGTCTTTGTTGTTACCTTTGCCGGCCTGTAGCGACTTGGAACTCATTTTGACGTCGGCCGAATACGTGTGCGAGTGGATCGGCGGCGTCCTGTCGCCCATCGGCAGGCCGAATGTTACCCCGACTCTGGAGGCGCTGGTCACGCCCAGAATCAGACGCCCGCGCGGGGCGTTTTGCGCGACCCAACCCGCAGGGCACGCGGTCGTGGTCGGCGAGAAGAAAGCGACCATGCCTGCGGGGGTTGTATCACTGCCCTGAGAACCGAGTGCTTCGCTGTGCGTCCTGGAGGCCGCGGCCGGGGCGATGTTCGTCGTGGCGGCCGTCCTTTGTCTTCCGACCTCAGTAGTCTGCGCGGAGGTCGCAGCGAAAGTGGTCATTAAAAAGAGCGCGCAGGAGATTAGTCTTCGCGGCGTGAGCATGTGTGTCTCCTCGTTTGAAAGGTTGTAAAGACGGATTGCGTCGCCGACGTGGGCATGTATGTTGAGGCCGAGCGTCAGAGGCAAGGGTGCGCAGAGACTCTAAGGTTCAGCCCACGAAACATTCGAGCGGCCGCATGATGCGCTCCGCTTTTCCCGATTGTCAAATTGTTTTGATTTACGCAGTGCGCAAACCATCCTGGCTTCTACTTGCGCTTCCTGCTGCCCGCAGCCTTCATACCGGCAGCCCCGGTCGCGCCGGGTGGGTCTGTCGCCGGGGCGGTCAACGCTTCGACGTTGAGGAGGAAGCGGAAGTTCCCGTTTTGCATGACGCCTAAGAGAAACTCTACGTTGATCGAGTTGTTCTCAATGAGCGGCGCTCCGAGCCTGATGGTGCCCGCCGACACCGTTGAGTTGAAGCCGCCGCCGTTCGGTTGTGTGGGCGGCTGCTCCAGCGTCAGGCGCTGGATGGTTACAGTGCCGCCGTTCGTATCGGTCACGTCGAAACTCCCTGTTCCGCCCAAGACGCGCAGGTCGGCCACGCCCGGTTCAGGCGTCGTCGTGATATCCACCACGCGGAAGCGCAAGCGCGTGACCGGCGCGCCGGTCTTGTTGGTGAACTTGCGCCGGATGCGCAAGGTGCCGAACGCGGCATTTTGCGGGTTCGCGCCTTCAGCCGTACGCACTCGCGCGCAGGCGCTCGCTATCGAGCCGAACCCGGCGCATTGAGGATCGACGAGCGAGCTTTTCACCTGCGCGTTGCGCTGCACGGGGCTGGTCAGATTCTCGGGGCCGGGCGCGCCGAGTTTGGTTTGCGTCTGGCCGACAAACCCGGAGATCGATACCAGTTGCAAATCGTCTGCGTTGTTGTTCGTGTCTGTCTGCACGCCCGCCCGCATGTCACGGTAATAGCTGTATTGGATGTCGGCGGGCGCAATCACAGGATAGCCCGTCCCTTCCCTGTAGAGCGGATTGCTTTCAGCGGTCGAACCCACGGCATCGAGCCTGTTGGCGAGAGTGAAGTTCGCCGGATTCGCGGTGTTGAAGAGCGCGAGGCCGGCACCGTCTGGAATGTCTGCGGTATAAGCTGTGTCGCTCGGCGCATACGAGCCGAGTGAGTAGCCGTTGGAGTTGACGCCGAGATAGTGCCCGCGTGCGGGGATCAGCGTGCCGTTCGGGATGTGGAAGCGCATTGTCCCGTCGGAGGCGGCAAGCGCGAACCCGGCGGAGCCGTCGAAGGAATTAACGGTCAAGTCCGAATCACTGCCGTTATAGATTTCTACGAATTCGTCGCTCGCGCCGCCGGAACCGCGCAGGCGGAACTCACTGACGGCCAGTGGTATCTCCACGCCGCTCAGCACCGTAAAACTATCCACCACCCGCCCGTTGATGTCCTTGAAGTAAAAAAACGCCTTGTCGGGTCGCCCATCAACATTGAAGACGCCGAAGAGCGCGCCATGTGTCGCACCCGGCCGGCACACGGGGTCATTAGCCAAACAGGTGGAGGCGTAGATGTGAGCCCACCAGTCGCCGGAGAGGAGTTGTGGGCGGACGCTGTGCCCGCCCAACCCGGAGACGAATGCAAAGCTGTGGCCTTTAGTCAGGGTCAGAGTGTTAGAGGTGCTCGCCACAGTCTGGTTCAACATGCTGCTGAGAAGGTGTGTGCGGCTGTAAGAGTGTTCGTGCGCGGTGGCGATAATCGCGCCGCCTTTTCGCGACTCCTCATACACTCCCCACCCGGCCTCATCCGGCTTCCCGCCCGCCTGCATCAACCTCATGTTCGTATGCCAACTGGACACGCTCCACAGAGAGCGATCCGCCGCGAGCCGATCCCTGATGTAGAGGCCTGAGGCTCCGCTATCGAAACCGGCAAGCCCGGGGGCGGTGAGAACGAAAAAGATGCCCTTGTAGTGGAAGGACGACTGTACCCCCAGGTCTCCCTCCCAACTCACGCCTAAGCGATTGAATCGGTTCACCAAGTATTGCTGATACCCTCCTGCCCCTCTCCACGCGGCCATATCGTGATTACCGATGGTCGCAAAGTAGGGGAAATCAGCGCCGAGCACTCCGTTGATTTGTGCCTCCCAGGCGGCGGGGTTATCGAAGTAGTCAAAATCCCCCGAGTGCAGGACGGCCTGCGTGCCCTCGGCCTTGATCAGATTCAGGACGGCTACGGCATTCCCGCCCAGAGACTGGTCGCCCATGAAGGCGACTTTGAAATTAGCGGGCGGCACCGCTTGACCCTTCGCAGCCGACGCCGCCCACAACAGAGAGAGCATGAGGCCTGCGAGAATTGATAATATCCGCGTGGAGGAGCGCTGCCTATTGCTTAACCGGGCGAAGTTTCTCAACGCGCGCCCGATGACGAGAGCGCGTGACGTGCTACTTTTCAAAATCCTCAGACTCCTTTTGTATTGTTGACGCAGTTGTTGTGCCCTCGCGTGATCTAAGGAATCCAGCTAGCATTGCAAAGACTTTCTGACCACATCGGATATTGAGGCCATAGCCATCCTCTCGCCACTAATATTTGTGGCTATACTAATCTTTACAACACTACCCCTTCCGGGCTGTGTTGCATAGATTATTTTGAAGCGCAAAAGTTCTTCGAGTGCACTTCGCTAAGCAGCTTTCGATTGACTCTAAGGCTCTTAAGATTGATGACTGTGTAAAACTGCCGGGGCGAGAATCCCCACATACTTTCACTACAGGGTAGAGATGTCCTCCCAGAGCGCGGGCTGGTGAATGGTGAGAATCTCCTCGTCTCGGCTGATCATGCCGGCGAAGTTCTCTGAGACCACCTTGAAGTGATGGTAGATGGGATTACCGCTGCCATCCTGCACCTGAAGCGTGCCACTGCCAAGGGACGAGGAGGCCAAGGCCAGCACGACCCGGGCAGAGTTATCCTGCACCATCGCGATCTCGATCCAGTTGCCATCGGCGTTGCGCTGGTAAAGGTGGTATTTCCCGTTGTGAACCTTCTTGTCCCAGACAAGCGTGACCTGCTCCAACTCACCGCTTCCATTCACCGGAGTCGAATAGTATTTCAGCTTGGGCGGGTCGGGATTGTAGTTCTCCACGATGTTAGTGAGCACCATCTTGGACGGTTCGGAAGGCACGACGTCCGCGACCAGAATGCCTTCGCGATCAAGGTACTCTACAGCACGCGACACAGTGAGCACGTAGAAGAGCGGGTCGCCATAGGGCACGTAGCCGAGGTCTGAAAAATCGTCCCTGATCAGCCAGACGGTGTCGGAGGCCATTCCTGTGGCCTCCACGTCGATCTCGGGCAGCTTGGTCATGGTGCGTACCGAGCGTGCGTCGAGGCCGTTCGTAGCGCGATAGACCTGAAGCGTCTTGATGTGCTGCACCGCCAGGTAGCCATTGATGCGAAGTTCGATGGCGGGCGCGATGTCCAGATCGCGTTGCTCCAGAATCGGCGTGACCTTGATCACCTCCGGCGCACGCGGCGGGGCGGCGTTAACCATGTGAACCGGCCCGAGGACGGGGCTGAACGCGCCGGCCTGCATCTTGAGGTTGAATTCCCTGACCGCGTAGAAGTAATGAGCATTTGAAGCTCCGTCCAGATTGAAGTCGGTGAACTGCGTCTCGTTCAGCACTTTCGGCGGAGCGGCGGATGGGTCGGGTCCCACCTTCTTGACCATCGGCGCCATGTCGAAATCCGGATGACCGGGAGACAACAGCACGCCGTTGCGGTCGCGCACCACTTGCTTCTTGGGGATTGGCTCGTAGCTCAAGCCCTTGATGTGCTGGTAGATGATCGGAATCTCCGTGAGGGGGAGGAAGCAGTTCTGGATGGTCTCTCGGAGGAAGTCCTTGACCTGAAGCTCTGCGTTGACGGCAGAGGCAGGGATCACCACCTGATGCAAGGAGGAGATGGTAATCAGGTGCGGGATCGAGGTGCCATAGAAGGCATTGTGGCTGTCGATGAAAGCATTCACGGCCGCGAAGAACTTGGGGTTGTTGGGCAGCGGTAGCGCCGTCCCGCCCGCCGGCAACTCCTCAAAGCGCCCGTTGTTGGAGGGGTTGGACGGATAGGTGTAGTTTAGTCCCGTCAGATTGCGCCAGCGGTCGTCGAACCACTCGTCTGCACCGTTGCCGAAAATCTCCTCCTGTATGCGTTCCACAGTCCATGTTGCCGGGTTGCCCCCGTCGTCCGTGGTGTAGAGCGCACGCAAAATCTGGATGTCGCTGGCGCGCAGGTATTGTACGCAATAAGGCGCATGCTCGAAGAGGGTCGTGAAGGTGAAGGTGGACTTGCCGTAGAAATCGGGACGTGTGGCATAGACGCCGCCTTCGGGCAGCCTGGGCTGCTGTGGCTCACTCACAGCCTGTGCAAACATGAGGGCAGGCACCGACATCTTCGAGTAGTACCCGAGCGCAGAATCGTGGCAGCGGAGACCGAAGATGGTGTAGCGCACGTGGGCATCACCGCTCGGCAAGGTGTTGGCCTCCGTCAGGTTGTGCGGCGCGTCCGCGAACAGGTAAGCGCGGTAACCGGGGTAGTAGTTTACGGACTGCACTCCGAGCGGGATGGCGTCATAGGTGGGGTCGCCCACGACGAAGCTGGTGTCGGCCGCGTACAACACGAGGTCGCTTGAGGTGCCGATGTTCTCTGTACGCACCACGGTAAGTTCCTTACGCGCCCCGGTGGGCGAGGCCGTCGTGTGGATACGCAACACGCCATTGTTGAACTCGATCCGATGGCCTGACCCGCCTGCCTGCGAATGCTGCGGCATGGCAAAGCCCGTGAAGGTGAGCTTGTACAAGCCTTGATGGATGCGTGGCGTGTCGCTCGGGTCCACGCCATCGGCCTCGTCAGCGTCGTGGTCTTCCAGCACAGCCTCGATGAGCGCGTTACGGTACACACCCCGGAACTTGTGGACGTGCGTGTCGATGGTGCCATCGGGTTGACGCACGTGGACTTCTTCGCGGTGGATGGTGGTCGGCTCCACGTGGGCGAGTAGGCCAAGCGGGTTACCGGCTCCCCAATTGGCGGTGGCGGCCATGTTCTCCACGGCGGTGAAGAGGCCGTTCACGGGTGGGGCGCTCAGTTCCGAAGGGGGAATGCTGGTATCCAAGCCCACCGCATTGCCGTCGACGTCCACTTTGAAGACGGTGAACTTGGGGTAGATTCCGCTGTTGTCGATGGCATGGATCGGGTAGTTGATCCCGTCCACGACGAGCAGCCCGCCGATGAAGTTCGGCTCCAGCGCAACCGGCAGATCGGGAATGAGACTTTCGACGGGTAGACCGGTCACAGGATCGGTGCCCATGCTGTCGAATACATACTCGCCCGTGGTCACGACGGCCAAGATCGGATTCGCGTCATTGGTCACCGACACGACCTGACCGCCTACGGCGTTGGGGATGCTGTCGCGGAAATAGATCTCGATGTCTTCGGCGAACAGCTCTTGGGCATCCGGCAGTTCCGCGTAGCCGGAGAGGAGTTCGCCATTGATCTCGCGGTGGTAATCGATTAGCTCTTGCCCGTGGTTGTAGTCCCAGGTGAGGCGTATAAAAGTCTTGTCGGCGGTGGTGATCGCTGCAAGCGCGGCCTGCTCTGCGGCCGAGGTCAGGAAAAGGGGCTGCTCCCGCACCACCAGGAGGGCGTTCACGTTGGTGGGCGGCAGCAGCAGGTTGTTGGGTATGATGTTGGTCTCTATGGACTGCACCACGGCGCTTGCGGTAGCCCGGCTGAACCAGTTGATGCCGTAGGAGCTGTAGTCGTGCCAGCCGGTCTGTCGCTCACGGTGGACGAACACAGGATAGAGGGGATCGGGGATGACAACGTGCCGGGTCTCCTGCTTGAAGTCGTCGCTCACGGTGGCATCCACATTTAGCCAGGCCGGATCGAAAGGCAACTCTGGCTTCACCCAATCCGGCGCTCCGGTTTGACGATACTCGATGCCCGCGTACACAGGCAGGGTGCGTTCGGCGCTGACGAAGAGGAAGGCGGGCTGGAAGAACGGGGCGTCTACGGGTTCTTCGGGCAAGGGTTCGTGAAACAGCGAGAGGTAGCGCGTATGCCCGTCCTGCGAGTAACCATCGCTATCGGTGAGCACGGCCGGGGCTTCCGTGTCGGGGCCGAAGATCACACCCGGAACCGGCTCTTTGAGATCGACGGGGAGGGGACGGCGCTGATCCTGCAACGAGGTCGGAAGCGACATGTAGAGGTGCTGAACCCGTCGCGCACCCAATCCATCCTGAAGGTCTGCGAGCGTGATGTATTCCGCAAGGTACACATATGACCCTGCCATGATGTCAACGCTCAGGTCGAGCGTTCCCAGACCGAGCATGCGGGCAATGTGATAGTCCAGTGAGGCGATCTGTAGTAAGAACAAGTTGGAGAGTTCGAACTGGTTATCGGATGGGTCGAAGTCCTCCTCCGGCTCAAAACCGGGAATGGGCGTGGCGGCAGGGTCGTTGTAGAAGATCAACTCCTTCGCTTCGGGGTTGGTGGGGTCGTCGCTGAGTGCGATGTACTTCTTCACGGTTTCCCGGATGCGGTTCTCTGGAGGCAGTGCGCCGGAGTCCCACTTCTGCCGGTAGTTGTCGATGTTGACATGAGCGCCGTCGTTATAGCGCAGCCAGTTGCCATGGACGCTCCCCGGCGTGGGTTCCAGTCTTTGGAAGGCCACCACATTGTCCTTGGTGAGCGCGTATTCCCCGATGAACTTCCATCCGCCCTGCTCCAGAGAGGCAGAGAGGTAGTCGGCATAAAACTCAAACGACACCTGCATGAGTACGGCTTGACTAGCCCTGAAGCGGACGCTGCGTATGTTCTCGCTGAACAGCTTCTTCTGGTTGAGTTGCTGCGTCACGTAGTGCTGCCGGAGGCTCACGGCGCGTGGTGCGGTGAATTTGTTTTCTTCCACGCTCCGCAATTCCAGGTCTACCACGCTGGCTGAGTTGAGGAACGTAAAGAGGAACTGAACAGCAAAGGCCAGCTTGGTCTTGTGCTCCAGTTCCAGCAGAGCATTCCCGTAGGCAGTGAGGAATCCCTGTGGGTCTAGGGCAGGGTCAATGCCGGCTCGAACCTGGTCATACCGCGCACGATTCAGGAAGTACAAATAGAAGAGTTCCCCGGCGCTCTGATAGACCCATTCGTAAGGGTTCAGCAGTTGGGGCTTCTCTCTGAAGTCCACCGAACGCACGCGAGCCGAGTAGGAAGCGCGGTAAATGCGTACAAAGTCTTCGGGCTTGTTGAAGTTCACGAAGGGGACGGCGTAGTTGGCCTTGGGCAGGTGTGTAGCCAGCGCGCGCTTCAGGAGCCAGCGCAGGTGAATTCCCTTTGTGCTGTCCGCCCCCAGGGAGCCGGCCGCTTGCAGGTACAAGTGCGGACTTTGAAGTAACGCATTTCGATCCACTTGCAACGGCGGCTCATCCTTAACGTCCCCCTTCGGGTCGCACACCGGCACAGGCCGCGTCTCGATCTTCTGCCACTCCCCTTTCGATCCCTCAAGTGAGACCTTGAACTCCTCCGTGCGAGCCTGCAGACGGTACGCCTTGAGCGGCTGGCGGCGGAACGCTTCGTGAGAGATCGGATACACGATGCAGGGATCGAAATCCGACCCCGTCAGTCCGAGGAGCGACACGTCAACGGTGGTGAAGCTGACGCGATCCAGCGCCGGCTCGTAAGACATCGAACGCACGCCCAGCGCGTTGTTATCGATCACGGTGCCTTTGCGCCACTGCACCTGTCCATCATGGTCTACGAAATACAATTCGCCCCTCGACGGATTCAACACCGACAGCAGGAAGCCCTTGGACGCGAAGCAGAGCACGGAATCCATGTTCGCAGACTTGGGAACCACAAGGTACTCGTCCGGGGTGCCGAAGCCTTCCTGCATCAGGACTACGCTATCGTCGGCATTACTGTAGGCGGAGACAACGTAGCGCTCGGCGGAATAGACCAACATGTTCTGGATGGTCATGCCGGGATAGGCCATGACCACTTCCCCTGTCAGGTCTTCCTTCAAGACCATCGTGCATCCGATAGAGGGATTCGCGATCAGGCGGCCAGCCACGATGAGACCTTCCGCGTGCGCGCCAATGGTGTTCAAAACAAAGCCATTGTGCTTCTCATCGAGAACAAAGAGCTGCCGCTCGGCCAGCAAGCTCCCGTCTGCATCCATGTGCAGCACCTTGGGGCTGAGGCTGCTGTCCAGATCGTTCTTGTCGGAGTAGGCAAGGTAGAATCCGTCTCGTCTGGCATTCGCCACCATGAAGACATGCAGATCGGCATCGCGCGTAAACACTTCCGCCATCCACAACTGCTGCCCGGCCGTATCAATGCACACCAGATAGAACTGCTCGCCACTGTAGGCGCTGATCACATAGCAGATGCCTTTGGTGCCACGCAGTTGCACGATGTCGTAAAACCGTAATTCCAACTGCCCGATCATCAACCCATGCGCCCAGACGGTGGAGCCATCGGTCCTGGTCTTGATCACCACAGCCTGCCTGCCGGCATGCCCCACCGCATAGAGAAAGGGGTCTTTGTCCTCCAGGAAGGTGGCGGCGTTTCCGAGGGTGAGCGGAGGGTTTATATATTGATTGACGAAGGTCATATGCTTGAGATTCTTTCGGGTAACTTGGCCTCAAAAACTCGCGAAGTCCAGCCCACTAACCACGACCGTGCCGACAAGATCGGTGCTGTAATCGGGTGTGCCGGGCACCACATATGCGGAGCCGTCCCAGAGCTTGTATTGGAAGCGGATGTCCCAGGGGCCGTTGATCTCCAGGCTGTTGTGCATGACGATCAGTTGGGAATAATCCTTCGAAAACAAGACTCGGTAGCCCGGAGCAGGGTTGCCGGCTCCGTCCAGCACGGTCACGGTGTCCTGCACGTCTTCCAGCGGCATGCGCGGGTTGTTGAAAGGCTCCGGGTTCCGTATGAGCACGGCCACGATTTTGTCGCTGTCGTTGGTGTTCCGTATCAGGTTGAACTCTGTGGTCTGCGCGGCCTCCAGCGGCGAGAGCGCAAAGATGCCCTCGATCAGACGGTCGAACCGGTGCTGATATTGAGTGGACAGGCCATCAGCGAGGGTGTTGGCGGCACCTGACACGTTGGCATAAGCGGCAACGACCTCAACCGGCGTCAGACCCTTGCGCACGCTGAAGATCGCCGGGCGCGTTACCAGGCTCGCCCCCTCGCCGTCGCTCAGCAGGCAGCTATTGATCTGCGCGGCGAAGTCCTTGTAGCGCGAAGTCTGAAATACGAATTTGTGTACCTCACGCACCTCGTTCAACTCATCGAAGTTCCCGTCCCCGTCCATGTCATAGAGGTTATTCACCAGCGCGGTGTAGACCTTGCTCGGCTTGAGGTGCTTGGGAAACACCTGCGTGTACTCGGACTTGGGCTTGATGGTCAGGCCGCCATACAGCACGCAAGTCTGCGATTCCAGCAAGTGCTGGTATTGCTGGTACACGGGCGGCACCAACGGGTCTGTGTCGTCCTGCCAGGACTCCACCGTCTGTGGGATGTTGACGTGAATGGTGTCGGCCGGGTCGTAGTCCAGATAGGGTGGGTTCACGATGCTGGTTCCCTCCGCAGGGTCTTTGATCACGATCTTGATGCGGCCGACCGCTGCGGGCTGGCCGTTGTAGGCCGGCCATTCGTGAAAGAAATGGCGTGCCCATGCCTTCTGGAAAAACAAGTCGATCTTGGTCACCTCCGAATCATAGAACAGCGGCTTGGCGCCCAGCAGGTTGCCGTCGGCGTTCGGATAGGAGCGCCCGTAGTCGAGGTACTGGCGAAGAGAGGTCAAGGGCGACTGGTCTGGGTGGTCTGGATCACCGTAGTCCGCGTTGGGGTGGGTGTGGAAGTAACCGACCGGGCCGCCCGTGGTGAACCCGAACGCATAGCTGAAATCCCCGGCTGCTGCCGGGTCGTCATCCACAAGGTCTTTGAGCGCGATCCTCACGGCGTAGGAGGTGTCAGGCCGCCAGATGGGCTGGATGTAATCGGTCAAGCCGGAGATCGTCGCCTGCGTGTCCTCTTCTATGGCGGGTTGTCCGGGGATGAAGATGTTGTACTGGTAGTCCTCCAGCGACAGCCAGCAAATCTGATGGAGCAGGGTGTTGCACGCGGTCTTTGTCGGGTCGAGGGGGGCGCAGACCATGACCCGCTGCGGGCGTATGTCGCTCCACTTGCCCTGAGTTTGCGTCGAGATCAACCTGAAGAGTTCCGCCCTGACGCCCAGGCTGCCATACTTCAGGGCATGCTGCTTCAACACGATTCTCGGCTTCTCCAGCGAGATGCAGGTATCCAGGTCTGGGCCGGACACGCCGAGAAGCGGCACATCCAGTGTGGTGAAGCTGAGCAGCGATTCCTGCTGGTTGTAGGAGATGGCACGGATGCCCAACTCGTTATCTTCCAGAATCATCCCTTTAGTCCAGACAGCGTTGAACCTCAAGTCGAATCTGGACACCTGGCCGAGGGTCTGGTTATGCGTGGAGAGGTAGAACCCGTCCGCGCTCGTGCATAACACCGATTGCATGTCGCGTGTGAGCGGCACCTCATAGAAGGAATCCACAGTGGATAGCCCGCGCTGGAAGAGCATGATGCCGTTGATGTCGTAGTGGTAAGCGGAGAGCACGTACCTGCCCGCCCCGAAGACGGCGATGCTCTGGATGGTCATGTTGTCGTAAGACCAGGCCGCCGTGACATGGAGGTCGGCGCGGAGGTCAACGACGATGCCAAGCGTTAGCCCTTCGGAGGCGAGCCGCGTCCGTCCGGCTGGTCTCCTGCCGATGGTGGGGCTGCTCTTGAGGCCAGTGGACGTCAACAGCCTGCCAGCCACGGTCAGACCTTCGGCGTGTACGCCGGCCGTGTTCACCACGAATCCCTGGTGGCGAGTCTCGGGTGTCTCCAATTGCCTCGAGATGAGCAACGTCCCATCGGCGGCGAACCGGAGCACCTTCGGCATCAGCCTGGCATCCAGTTCGTTCCTGTCGGAGTAGATGAAGTAGAAGCCATCCTTAGCGGGCGTGGACAGCACCAACGCTTGCGGGTCTGCATCCAGCGTGGCAATTTCCTTGCTCCAACGCTCGCGGCCTTCGGTATCGATGCACACCAGGAAGAAGCGCTTTCCGTCGTAGCCGCTGATCACATAGCCGAGACCATCCTTGCCCTCCAGTTGGACGATCTCATAGAAGCTGAGCGGTGCGGAGCTGATCTCAAGGTGCCTGCACCATTCCGTCTCGCCGCCGAGGGCGGTCTTGATCACCACCGCGCGCTGTTCGGTGCGACCGACGGCATAGGCGTAGGTTTGGGTGGTCTCATTGAAGACAGAGGCGCTACGAAGTGTCAGGTCGGGGTTGGTGTATTGGTTCACGAAGGTCGCCGAACTGCCTGCGACGACACCGCCGGTCTGCGTGTCGCGGCGTTCGCAGTCCTCGGAGCGCAGTTTCTCCAACTCGGCCTCCAGGGGACGGGTGTCCTGAAGTTGCCCCTCCGCGAGCCTGAGAGCGATCAGGTTGTTCTGGTGCTCGATGGCCGCGATCTGGTTTTCCAGCGCCGTGATTTGGGCTTCGTTGGCGGTGATAGGCTCGACCTCGATCCGTGTCACGGGAAGCCACGTCGGCTGGTCGTAGACCAATGGCTGGTTCAGGTCTGAGCGGAGCACCACCACCGAATGCGGAGCCAGGGGATCGGCCGCCCCGGGGTCAGGGTGGCCGTACCCGACCTGCATGGCATCGTCATCTTGCAGGGAGGCAAAGTAGTTCACCCGCACGCGCTGCGCCTGTGTAGTCATACGCAGGGTGATCAGCACGGACGGATGCGGCAAACGCACCTGAAGCCGGTGGGTGTTTCGGATGCGCAGCGAACGGGCAAATCCGAACACATTAGGCGCGGCTACGATCTCCGCAAACCCGGACGGTTGATGATCGAGCAACAGGAAGGCGACTTGGTTGGAGTAGAACAGGCTGTTGTCGTCCGGGCAGAAGTAGCGATGACCCAGGGGCTTCTCCAGAAAATCCGCACAACGCTCCACCCTGGCCTCCCCCTGGCAGAACAGCACTCCGGGTGTGAGGCCGTTCTGTTCGGGGATGTACCAGCCCGGCTGACCCTGCTCTGTGTAAGAGAAGGGAGAGGTGCCGAGGAGGCGAATGGTGTTGTACTGCCCGTCCGTCTTCTGGAACTGCCCGGCGCGCAGAGCATCCAGAGCGGGGTCGGAAGGGTAGAGCGCCTTCCAGGGATTGTAATCCTGCCAACTATTGGTGCTGGGGTTCCAGGACTTGATCTCCACGCTCGTCACGGAGTACTGGTGCTTCACCTGCCGCACCTCCTTGCCGCGAATGATCTTGTCGGGCGGAACCAGGTCTTCATAGCGCAGGGGCGGGTTGGTGACGCCGCCGATGACGGCGCTCACGGCATTCGGGATCAAACCCTTCTCGCTCTTGAAGTCGATGTATGTATCCAGAGGGATAATCTTCTGCAACACGGCCGTCGGCCGGTTGGCCGGGATGCCAGTCCCCAGGAAGGCCAACCCGAAGGTCTCATTGGAGAGCATGTTCACGCCCTTGACCAGTTCGCTGATAGAGGTGGCGCTGCTCGCGTTGAGCATGGGGTTCACCGGCGTGCGATCCACCGTCGAGTTGAACTCCCAGGCGATGGAAAGGTTGCCGCAGAACTTGAACGAGAAGACCCAGAAGATACTGATCTTCACGCACAGCTTGAATTCACCATATATCTTGAATGGCTTGGCTCCCTCAACGCCGAAGAGCACATCGAAGGAGGCATACAGGCTCACGATCTTGATGTCGATGTCGGCGCCGACCCCTGCGGCCATGTACGCTCCGAACTGCGGGCGCTCGAAGCTGATCTTGCCGCCCAGTTCGATGTAAGCCCAGGCATTGACCTTGATGGGGCCGTAGCTGCGTTTGAAGCTCAACTCACCGCGCGCACCCGCCTCGATGCCCTTGGCGCTGAGCATGAGGTAGCTCTTGATCGTGAGGATGCGGATGATCTTGGCGGTGATGGGGTTCGTCTTCGTGCCGAAGTTGACGTACCACTTGGAGGAGTCGTTAAAGAAGAACCCGGCTTGCACCTCGGCGAACAGGGTGATGATGTCACCGCTGCTCGTGGGCATCTTGAAGTCGGCGCCGAAGCCGAACTCAAGCGAGTTGTCGCCCACGGCGATGAAGGCAAAGAAAGGCGGTTCCTTGGTGTCCTCTAGTCCCAAGCGGGCGCTGAGCACCGCCGCCCGCCCGTCGATCATGAATAAGGAGGGGATAGACAGCAGGATCATGGCCTTGATGTTCAGGATCGTGCCGTTGTCCGGCGAGGTGCCGAGGCTCGCCCCCGCGCCCAGCGAGAATGGTGTCCCGGAGGTCTTGGTGCGGTCGGGGCCGCTGAATTTGGTTACGTGAATGCCACGGGGCGGGTGCTTGTAATAGTCGTACCAGCTATGCACGCCGGATTGCAGTCCGATGGCTTCCTTCTCCGCCACGTAGCGATACCCGATCAGGCCACGGAAACCGTAGATGGCGATTGGGCCGAGAGGGATGGGCGCGGGCAGTTCGATGCTCGCATCCACGATGAAGGCAGGATAGCGTGGAATCAGCTTCATGTCCGCGCCGCCGGCGATCTTGGCCTGCGGGATCTGTAGCTTGATACCGCCCGCGTATTCGGGCGAGATGCCGGGTTCCGGGATCGAGATCCACCCGTTCAGGATCACAGCCGGCGAAGAGGCCGGGATCGTCAGGTCGAGGTAGAGGGTCTGGATATGAAGATAAGGGGAAGGCTTGTTCGGCAGGTCGTCCGTGCAGTAGTAGTACTTCACGCCGTCGCCCCGCACTTCGATGCCGAGCGGGTCTACGCTGACGCCCCCGTCGAAACCGAAGTAGTTGAACTTGCGCATGACGCCGCTCACTTCCTTCTGGTGCGACCCATAGTGGATGGCGGTGACCGTGATCTCCACGGGGCCGAGCGGAAGCACGATAGGCTCGACAAGGTTGATCGACCCACCCTCAAACTCGATGCTGCCATCGCTGTAGATACGCAGCTTCTCCACCTCGATGGCACCCAGCTTTAAGGTGTCCTTCAGGAAGCCCTGGAATTCTATTTTGCCGGAGGTGCCGAGGTAGTACTGGTCGTCGTCGCGACCCAGTTCCAGGCTGCGAATGTGGTAGACGAACACATCCTCCAACTCAATGGGAAAGGGCGGCTCGGTGGAAGCAGTCAGGTTGAAGTCGCCATCGTCGTGGATGTGGCCGGTGACGCCGATCTCGACGGGTTGCCCGGCGTCGGCGTGGCCTGCCGGATAGACGAACCTGGCGATCTTCATCGCGGCCGAGATGTTGGAAGACTCGACCTTGTTTTGCTTGAAGAGGATGTCGAAGCTGCTGAAGCCCAACTCGAAGCCGGAGCTTTCGCCGAGCTTCACCCAGAACATGTTGTCGCCGCCGAGCGCGCGCAGGCCGATCCTGCCGGAGACGCCGCCGGTTCCGATCAGCAGCTTCTCGCCGAAGATTTCGGCATTGGTGCCGTCAGGCTCCTTGAACCATTTAGCGGGCAGGGTGACGGTGGCGCTTTCCGCATACATCCCCATGAAGTCTTCCGGCCGCCCGTCGGCATCGGCCTCAGAGATGTTGGAAGCCTTGCTCATGTCCACCTTCAGGCCGTCGAACTGCAGCAAGATTCCGGTCTTGCCGATCATGGCTCGGTCAAAGCTGAAGCTGGACTGGTTCTCAAACTCAAAGCCCTTCTTGGTCGAGACTTTGAGGGTGCCGATAGTGAAGACGACGGCCGCCATCTTGTTGGGGTCTGGGTCTTCCACCCAGTTACCGGAAGCCACGGGGTCTTCGACCACAGGCAGCAGCCAGTTGCGCGGGAATTGCAGGGCGGCGTTGATGTTCTCAAGTGCCAGGGAAAACTGCGGCACGACGAGGTCATAGAAGTCCTGCTTGGTGATGCCGTCAAACCAGCTCTGGAAGAGCCATGCGAGTTTGTCGAACTTCTCGTCGAGGTCGCCGAGGTTGCCCAGAGCCGAGTGTATGAAGTCGCCCAGAAGGTCTATGTCGATTTGAAAATTCTCGGAGAGGGTGTCGATAGAGGTCTCGATGGAGGTCACTGCGGCCTGCAGCGTGCCGTTCTCCTGATAGTTCTCGTAGAGGTAGCCGATGCTGTAGAGGTTGGAACCAGTCAACAGGCTGTCCACCTCGGTCTGGATGATACCGAGTTGGGTAGTGATGTTCGTGATCTCGGTGGTGATGCCCGGGTCGCTGCCGTCGTCGTAGTCCTCGATCCTGGCGATGAGGTTGGTGAGGAAGTCTTGATAAGCATTGGTGCCATCGTTCAGAAAGACCTCGACGATCTGTCCGATGAAGGCGCTGCGATCCTCTATGTCCGCCAACTCCAGGAGTATGTCCACGAACGCCTCTGGGAGCGCGGAAAACCCTCCTTCTTCCAGACGGGAAATGTACTTGTACACCTCCCACCGCCAATCGAAAATGATGGGAAACTCGGAGAAGCCCGTGGTGGCGCCATGGAAGAAGACCAAATTCATCCCAGACCCCAGGAGCGGCAGCTTGAGTTCCTGTGTGAGGATGGTGAGGCTGTAGTAACGGGTCACGCCGTCGGTGGACACGTCGGTGACGAGGTCTTTGTAGAAGACCTTGCCAAGGATGAGATCGATGCCGTCCTGGGCGAGGTCTTCTAAGTCCTGAAAGTCGCCCGGGATGGCACTGGCGTCGATGAGTCTTGAGAGAGGCGGATAAAACGGCGTAGTCATAAGGAATCCCTGTTTTGAGGATCGATCATAAGGCGGCCAACCAGGCATTGTCGGCGTCGGGGAAATTGAGGGCGGCGAGGAATGTCGGCAAGGGCGTGAGAATGGCCGGAACGTCTACATTCTCAATGGTGCCGATGGGTTCGCCGTAAGAGAACTCGAAGGTGACAAGGCCGGACATCCCGTCAAACGCATCGGTTGTGAAAAAGGCATGGAGTTCCTTTCCATTCGGGGAAACGGATGCCATAAAGCTTTCCGCAGTGTTGGAACCGTCACTTGCCGTCACTTGATATGACAGCGCACCGACCATGAACTTGCCATCTTCGAACGTGATGGTGATGTCGATCATGTTCAAGTTCGTTTCGTCGTATTGCGAGACGACTTCGGCGGCGCGAAGGCTGTAGGTACTCATCGTCGTTGACCTCACTGGGTGAATTCGACGTCATCGATCTCTATGTTGCCGGCTCCCGCTGTCGGAAATTCAAACTGCACCAATCTCACCTTGGTCAGATCCACCCCATTATCTCTGTAAGTGGCAAGGGGGATGCGGACTGTCATGAGAGCAGACTTGGTCAAGTTGGACAAATCAGGTCTGCGATCTGGAGCAGGAACGGTTCTGCCCAAAGGTGCGGCAAATCGCTGCGATAGCGTGTCCTCGACCACCACGCTCAAACTGTCGATGCTGGAATTGGTTTTGCGCGCGACCTGCGTGATACGAAAGCTCAGGTGACTGAATGCGTCCACATTTTGGCCGGCAGCGTTGGTGGTGACCGTGAAGGCAAGGGTGTCGCTTGCCACCCAGCCACTGACTTTCAAGCCAAAGGTTTCATGCGGGGAATCTACATCGATGGTGGGCGCGAACGGATTCAGGAAACCCTCTTCCAGTCCCGTGCCGCCTCGACTGTGGGTCACCGCTTCACCCGACGAGCTGATGGCCGGGTCATCTACGGCTGTGTCCTCGAAGTCGTCCATGGTTCGGAAGTTGGCAGCCGCCATCTCCTTGTATTGCGGGAAAATCTTGTTCGTGCCCACCGAGCCCGGGATAAACTCTCCGGTGAAATAGCTTCTCCAAATCGCCTCTCCGAGCAGGTGTTGCCGCATGAAGGCATTCATGTAGGAACGTACCGCCGCCTTTTGGATTCTTTCGCTGAGGTTACTAACGTCGCGTTCCCTCCCACGGGCGGTGGTAATAAACCCATTGTGACTGGCACCATAAACGAAGGCCATGGACTTGACGGTGTCGTTGTTGGCACGGTCATAGAGCGAAAAAGCCCCGCTCCCTGAATGTACGGTGGGCTGTGCCGGCGTCAGATGCTTTCTTCGGTTTTCCCGAGCGCCAGACACATCCCCGTCGCGCGACCCGTACATAACAAAATAGGGGATGTCCTCAGTTAGATTTTCTTTCTCATAACGGTCGGTCGGCGCCAGGGAAATGATCGCGTTGATATTATTCAAACTGGCAGGTGGGCTTGATACCCCAATCACAGCCGGAGCACGCACCACGGCCTCCCCTCCCCGGCTATGCCCGATCAAGCCGATGTTGTCCTCTACTTGCGCCCCGAACCTGTGCGCGAGCACTTCGAGATGCTTGAAGATGACATTTGCACGGCCACGTGATGCGAGGTGATGAAAGTTTCGCGGTCCTGTGGTGAATTCGATTGACAGTGGCGGGGTAGGGTCGATGTCGAAGTCCACGCCCGCAGTCAATGGCAGCAGAGTAGTGGTGCCTGTCGAAGTATCAAACCGAAAAACTTCGCTCGTAGGCAGGTTGACCACAAGTATTGGCGCCGAACCCTCCACGAAATGCGTGGCGACAGGTATGCCCCCGACGGGAATCAGCTTAGCCCTGGACCTGGAAATCAACAGGTCGATCACCGACACTATGAAGCCATTTTGTGCGAGGTGTTTCCCCAACGAATCATATTCCGTGAAGAGGCTTCCATTCGCATGCACAACCACCACCAGGGGATAACTGGTTCTTCTGGTGCTGGGGGTTGTATCGCCAGCCGCATCGATTGGAAAGAATAAACGACCCCGCAACCTTATTCTTGGACTGCTTGAGCCAAAGTCGTTCCCGATGTCACTGACCGTGATTCTACCCGTAGGTTCCACTGCATCCACCGAGGCATCTCCTCGCTGGTACGTCCCGGCAAACACAAGCTTCCACTGCTTCATCATCCCAGGATCGGGAGGCACATCCGGCAAGTTCACGAAGCTGGTAAAGTCGCTTGAGCAGAACATGTTCGCGCCTGCCCCAAACACATGCACCGCCGGGTTGGGCGCCACCAAAATGCGCTGGCCGGCCGTATCCAGTCCCTGCACCTTCACCTCAAATTTCTTATAAGGAATGCCGTTGTCGTCCAGTTGGTCGGCCGCCTCCTCGAAGACCAGGAACCGCTGATGGACGGGGCCGAACCCTGTAGTGGCCTGTAGCCGGGTCAACTCGTCGCGCTTCAGACCCAGAAAGAAGATGCCGTCAATCGAGGTGTTCTTTACCCCCTTCTTATACAAGCTGAGGTCGATCAGGTGGATCGTGGTGCCGCCCTCAACGATAGACCATCGGCTAAACACGATGTCGCTCGGAAAGACAGGGCTGCGCACCACGTTGTCGAGCGTTGAGATGACGTAGTCGGCGGTCGGATACGAATCGGGGTTGGTACGATGGGCAACCCGGGAGGAGCTGTACAACAGCACCACATCCGGGTCGAAGTACATGCCTGTATCCGGCACATGGGCAAACTCCGCGCCTTCGGCCAAGCCCACCTTTTCATTGCGCAGCTCTTGGAATGTGACCACGGAGCCGACGATGGGCAGGTCGATGCCCCCGAACACCGTGTCGAGGTGGTGGTTGAATTGCAGCAGGCGAGGGTTCACTACAGCGCCTGTATTTTGCTTTAGGTACTGTAACCGCACGTGGGTGGACACGCAGACCTTGGCACCGGCCGCGCCGCTCCCATCCAATCTCAGGTTAAAGGCCTTGCTCAAGTCCACCGCCGCGCCGTTCAGGAGCTTCGTCTGATCCAGGAAATTCTTGCTGCCGCTGGGCAGGTAGCTTTTGTTCTCTACAAACAACAGCGGCTTGGTGTTGTCGTCTATGCGCAGGCGAAGACCAAAGTTGATCTTGGAAGCCGGCCCTGTCACACCGGCTTGCGAAAAGAGCGGCCATCCCTGGTTGAGGTAAACATGATCCACGAAGGCTGGGGCTGATCCGGGCTTGATCTGAATCAGGTTCGGGCTCGCTCCTCCCCCGCCATAGTTATCGTAGAAATTGTAGGAGTATCCCTTATCGCTCCGTATGTCGATATAGACGCGCGTGGCGGTGCTGAAATTGGTGAGGAACGTCGTCACCAGGGTGTCACGCTTGGCTGCTGCGGCCAGGCCAAATCCCTTAACCCCGACAGAGAAGTGCATCCCGAACAAGGCGGCCGGATCGACATAGGCCAGGATTTTCTCCTTTTCGCAGCGTAAGGTGTGGAGCTGCGCGGGCGTGGGACTGGTAATTGCCGTCATGGCGGTGATGTCGATCTGGGCATTGGATTTCTTAGCGTACTCCAGATTCAGGTTGAGCAACTCGGCTTCCACAATCACTTCAAAGCAGATTTTCTTGCTGAAGCCGAAAGTGCCGATCCATTCGCCCTCTTCTACCTGCCGCGCACGGATCGGAGTCCCAAAGATGGTGACGAGGGAGTTGCTGAAAATCTTCTCGATGGGTTCCGTGTCGGGGAGCGTGTCATCGTACCCCAGATCGCTCGGCGCAATCGGGGGCGGGCTGCTCGCGGCATTTGCATGCCAATCCTCCCACATCTTGCGCACCGTATCAGTGTTCGTGCTGGGGTCTTCCGCGTTGAAGTTGCCGGCAGTAAAGAAACTGTCACGCTTGATGCCGCGGTAGATGTAAAATTTCACCGTGGGGAAGGCCACCCCAAGCCCGGCCGTCGGCTTCAGGATCACGTTCACCAGGTTCGGATCCAAAGTACCCGTTGCCACATCAAAAAAGTCCGTGACGATGATATGCCCCGGCTGGCAAGCAAAAGCCTTGGCGTCTGACGCCAACTGGAAATTGGCGGACACGTCATACTTGTTGGTCGAGTCTGCGGACGAAGGGCCGAAGCCATCGCCGCTGCTCGCCTGACTCGTCAATTGCGTGTGTTCAATAAAGAAGTGCATATAGATCGCTTTTCCCGACCGACTCTCGGCTACCGGCGGCCTACGTCCGGCGCATCAAAAACTTGACCCATTCGCAATTTAGATTCGTTGGTAGCGGATGCAGACCAACGCCCAGCAGGAAATCGATAGTAGTCAACCGTCGTCTCAGGCTCGATGCCCCCGACTACGCCAATGGTTCTCACTGTGCGAATCCCGCGTCTTTGTTCTCGCCCAGCTAACCCGCGATAGATGCTGAAATAAGGAAGAGAGATTTAACCTGGGGATTGACGAAGGGTGTGCGAAGCATGGTGGAAGCTCCTTTGAGAAACACGTTTAAGTGAAGTGATCCTAACGAGAAAGACGTTCGTCAGGGAACCAGCGAGGAGTGAGACTCAGGCAAGATAATCCCTGTCGGAAGTGGGTGTCAATTATTTCCCGCAGCGGACGTTCACAGAGATATGCGATGACAGCCGAGAGGCGCAGCCCGCCTTCCGTTAGAGGCGTCGCAGCAATTGCCGGAGCGAGAACAGTGTCGTAGATGTTGTCGAAATCAACTGCTCGATCTCAGACGGGTTTATTACCGAATGGTATAATCACAAAACAAATTTCGTTGTAGCTCATCTCCTGTTCGATGGCTGGAACGATACAATAAAGTCTCAGCGATTCAGGACACGAGAAAGGACTTTATGACTAAACCACTTTGCTTCGTCCTTATGCCCTTCGGCAGGAAGCCTGATGCCGCTGGCTCAATTGTCGATTTCGATGCCGTCTACAACAACCTGCTCGCGCCGGCCATTGCCGACGCCGGGATGGAGCCGCTTCGGGCTGACGAGGAGATGACCGGCGGCGTCATCCACAAGCCCATGTTCGAGCGCCTCATCCTCTGCGAGTACGCCGTCGCCGACCTCACCACGGCCAACGCAAACGTCTTTTACGAACTCGGGCTGCGCCACGCTGTAAGGCCGTGGAGCACCGTCCTTCTCTTCTCGAAGGGCGGCAGCCAACTGCCTTTCGACGTGGCACCGCTGCGGGCGATCCCTTACCAACTACACCCGGATGGGTCGCCAGCCGACATTACGGCGACGAAGAGCACGTTGACCGGGCGGCTCGCCGAGGCGCGCCGGCTGGCGCTGGACGAACCCGCCGCCGACTCGCCGATCTATCAACTGGTGGAGGACTACCCCAACGTCTCTCACGAAAAAACGGACGTGTTCCGCGAGCAGGTTCGCTATTCCGCCGAAAGGAAGGAAAAACTCGCGGTCGCGCGAAGTCAGGGGCTCGATGCCGTGCGGGCAATGGAGACGGAGTTAGAGCCGCTGAGTGATTTAGAGTCGGGGGTGGTGATAGACCTCTTCCTCTCGTACCGCTCGGTCGAAGGCTGGCAGGAGATGGTCGAACTTGTACAGAAGATGCCGCGCCCTCTGGCGTTGACGGTGATGGTGCAGGAGCAGTTGGCGCTCGCGCTCAACCGTCTGGGGCAGCGCGAAGAGGCTGAGCAGGTATTGAATCGTTTGCTGGAGAGCAGAGGCCCGAGCAGCGAGACCTACGGCATCCTCGGGCGCGTCTACAAAGACCGCTGGGAGGAGACGCAGAAGAAAGGCGAGCGCATCGCCGCGCGCGGTTTTCTAGACAAGGCCATCGGTGCTTACCTGAAGGGATTCGAGACGGACTGGCGCGACGCCTATCCGGGCGTCAACGCCGTTACACTGATGGAACTCAAAGAGCCGCCCGACCCGCGCCGCGAGAAGATCATCCCGGTCGTCTCCTACGCGGTCGAGCGGCGGGTGGCCGCCGGCAAGCCCGACTACTGGGACTATGCGACGCAACTCGAACTCGCCGTGCTCGGCAGGGACGAACAGGCCGCCCTGGATGCGCTCGGCCACGCGCTCACCTCGGTGCGGGAGAAGTGGACGCCGGGAACGACCTTGCGTAATCTGCGCTTGATCAGAGAAGCACGTGAGGGTCGGCAGGAGGACATACCCGACTGGATCAAAGAGGTCGAGAGTGAGTTAGGAAAAGCGACACAATAATTGTCTGAATCTGCCCGTCACCTGAAAATCCATTCGCGCTTCCTTAATAGAATGGTGCCGCCGACCTAACGGTCTCCATCATGCGCCGTGATGGCTCTGCTGGCATCAACAGCTTTCCCATCACCCAATTCCACTACCGGGATGATCGTATGACTGGAAGGAGGAAAGCTCCTCATCTTGGGGAGCGCGCGCGCGGAGTTCGCGCCAGGGGGCGCCAGGCGCTTGAAGGGTGGCAAGCGCGTCGATTTTCTGATTGGTTGAGCTTGGAAGAAATTCTGACTAGTTGAGCTTGGAAGAAATGTGGCGGAGAGGGTGGGATTTGAACCCACGGTGGAGTTTCCCCCACTCCGGTTTTCGAGACCGGTGCACTAAGCCACTATGCGACCTCTCCGCAAAGGCGAGAGGTTAGAGGTCGGAGGTCAGAGGTTAGTTAAAAAATCACTCGTGTGTCTTTAACTAACCTCTGACCTCTAACCTCTGACCTCTGCTTTCCTGCGAGCGCGGAAGAATGCTTGCATCACTTCGCGGCATTCCGTGTCGAGCACGCCCGCCGTTAATTCAATACGATGATTCAAAGAACTGGCGTCGCAGATGCGGAAGACCGATTCAACCGCGCCCGTGCGTACGTCGCGCGCGCCGTAGACGAGACGCCGCACCCGCGCCTGCACGAGTGCGCCCGCGCACATTGCGCACGGCTCAATCGTCGAGTAGACGACCGCGCCCGTGAGCCTGTAATTTTCAACTTGTCGTGCCGCCGCGCGCAGGGCGATGATTTCGGCGTGCGCGGTCGGGTCGCAGTCGGTGCGCGTGCGGTTGCCCGCGACGGCCAAAAGCTCCCCGGCGGAACTGACGACACACGCGCCGATGGGCACTTCGTCGCGCTCCTGTCCGGCGGCGCGCGCCGCTTCCAGGGCAACGCGCATCCAGCGCGCGTCGGCGTCTTCCTCCGTCTCAGGCTCAAACATATCGCGCACAGACGCTTTCAATCAACGGCAGACAAAAACTGACTATAGGCACGCCCGCGCCCGCTGTCAAGCGAACAGACTTTGACGCTCTGCGCCCGTTTCTGCGACACTTCGCGGCATGTCCGAACTCGTCCTCCGCGCCCGCGCGCCCTTCGATTTTGCGTCCACCGCGCGCTTTCTGCGCTTCACCGATGTGGAGGCCGTGGACACTTTCACCCGTGGCCGCTATGCACGCGCGATTCATTTCGGGGAGCGGCTGTTCCTGCTCTCCGTCGAGCCGCACGCCATGGGCGCTCGCGTCTCAGTCCGGCTCAAACTCGCGCCGGAGCAATTCGTCGCCCAGCACATTCTGGACGAAGCGGCGCGCGTGGTGCGCGGCATGTTCAGCCTCGAACACGACCTGGCGCTCTGGCGCGCGCGTTTGGCGCGCGACCCCGTGATGCGGCGGCTCGAAGTTGAACATCACGGGCTGCACCTGCCCCGCTGGCCTTCGCTGTTCGAGGCTCTGGTCACTTCGATCCTCTTGCAGCAGATCGCGACGAGCGTGGCGATCACGTTCAGGCGTCGCGTCGTCGAGCGCTACGGCGAACGTCTGGAGGTGGACGGCGAAACTTACTTTGCCTTTCCGCGTGCCGAACGGGTGGCGCGGGCGAGCGTCGAAGAGTTGCGCGCGCTCGGCCTGTCGAATGCGAAGGCGGCGTGCATCGTCGAAGTCGGGCGCGCGTGCGCCGCGGGCGAACTCAGTTCGGCGTCGCTTGAGCGAGAAGACAACGAGACGGTCATCGCGCGCCTCTCAAGTTTGCGCGGCATCGGGCGTTGGACGGCGGAGTGGGTTTTGATGCTGCATTTCGGTCGCCCCGACGTGTTCCCCGCCGCAGACCTGTTCTTGCGCGGCGTCGTCGTCAAGTATTACCAGGGGGGCACGACGATGAACGAGCGCGAAATTCGCGCGTTCGCCGCGAAGCGTTGGGGCGGGTTCGAATCTTACAGCGCGCTCTACTTCCTCGCGGGAATGCGCGCCGGAACTATCACGCTTAAACCAGAGCGCGTGTTATCATCCAAGCAAAGCGATGCGAAGCCGACGCACCGCACGCAAAGGAAGACGACCGACCGACACGATGAAACCTGAGATGCGTCCCAGAACACCGACCGGCTCACTCTCCGGCGGCGAACGCCAGCACACGGGCAGCTTCCGCCCCGTCACACAAGCCAAAGAGACTGCCGCCCCCGCCACCTCTCCCCCCACGGACAAATCTCCAGACTCTTTCACGCTCCTCGGCCGCAAGTTGTCGCCCGCCGAATTCAACACGGCGATGGTGCATTTCTATCGCGGCGAGGTGCAACGCTCGAACACCTGGCGCAACCGCCTCGACACGACCACCAACTGGGCTGTCCTGACCGCGGGCGCAACGCTCTCCTTCGCCTTCAGCTCCGCCGAGAACCCGCACTTCGTCATCCCGATCAACTCGATCCTCGTCGCCTTCTTCCTCTTCATGGAAGCGCGCCGCTATCGCTACTACGAAATCTGGGCGAGCCGCGTGCGCGTGCTGGAGACCGGCTACTTTGCGCAACTGCTCTCGCCGAGCGCCGTGCCGGATCAGGAATGGGCTGAGCACCTCGCGGCCGACATGCGCACGCCTCACTTCACCATCAGCGAGTGGGAGGCCGTCGGGCGTCGCCTGCGCCGCAACTACCTGTGGATTTTCATCCTGCTGGCGGTGAGTTGGAATCTCAAAGTTTACCTGCACCCGTTTCCCGCGCGCGGCTTCGAGATGTTCGTCCAGCGCGCGGGGATCGGATCGCTCTCCGGCGAATTCATGTTGATGTTCGGCATCATCTTCAACGCCGTGGTGTTCATCTTCGCCTTCGCCACCGTGCGCCTGAAACAGGCGACGGGCGAGGTGCTGCCGGATCACGAATTCTCCTTTCACCCGATCCGCACCGTCACGACGACGCTCTCGCGCGCCACCAAACAACGCCGCGTCACCGAACGTCGCACCAAGCGCGCGCGCCAGCGCACACGCACCACGCGACCCGGCCACACCGGCAGCCTGACCGGCAACCTCAGCGGCGAATGGAAACGACCCGACACCGGCGAACTCCGCCACTCAGACCGCGAGCCGGTCGCGGAAGAAACACTTACATGAAGATTAGTAAATCGTGAATCGTAAATCGTGAATAGAAAGTAAACTGATTTCTCTATTCACGATTTACGATTCACGATTTACCGTTTTTACATGCTCGAATTGAACGGACAATCGTTGTCGCTCGAACAGATCGCGGAGGTGGCGCGCGGGGCGGAGCGCGTGCGGCTCGCAGACAGCGCGCGCGCGCGCGTCGAGGCGTCGAGGGCTTTGGTCGAGCGCATCGTGGCAGAGGGGCGCGTGGTTTACGGCGTCAACACGGGCTTCGGGAAGTTGTCGGATTATTCGATCCCGCGCGAGGAATTGCGCGAGTTGCAGTTGAATCTCGTGCGCAGCCATTCGTGCGGCGTCGGCGCGCCGCTCGCGGCAGATGAGACGCGCGCGATGATGCTCCTGCGCGCCAACGTCCTCGCGCTCGGCTACAGCGGCGCGCGCGCCGTAGTCGTCGACACTTTGATCGAGATGTTGGAGCGCAATGTCGTGCCCGTCGTGCCGGAGAAGGGTTCGGTCGGCGCAAGCGGCGACCTCGCGCCGCTCGCGCACCTCGCGCTCGCAGTGATCGGCGAGGGCGAATCCGTCTACGAAGGCGCGCGCATGTCGAGCGCGGAGGCGCTGGCGCGCGCCCGTATCCGCCCCGTCGAGTTGGAGGCGAAGGAAGGACTCGCGCTCTTGAACGGCACGCAGGCGCTCGCGGCCGTGGGCGCGCTCGCGCTCCGCCGCGCAGAGCAACTCGCGCGTGCGGCCGACGTGGCGGGCGCGATGTCGCTCGAAGCCCTGCGCGGCACGCCCGCCGCCTTCGACGCGCGCATACACGACGCGCGCCCCCATCCAGGCCAGACGCAAGCGGCCGCGCACCTGCGCGAGCTGCTGCGCGAGAGCGAGATCAGGGCGTCGCACCTTGAAAACGATCCGCGCGTGCAGGACGCTTACTCTTTGCGCTGCATGCCGCAAGTCCACGGCGCGGCGCGCGACTGTTTTCGACACGCGCGCGCCACCGTCGAAATCGAGACGGGCGCGGCCACCGATAACCCGCTCGTCTTTGCAGACACAGCCGAACTCATCTCCGGCGGCAACTTCCACGGCGCGCCGCTCGCCCTCCAGTTCGACTTCGCGGCCATCGCCCTCACGCACCTGATGAACATCAGCGAGCGGCGCATCGAACGACTCATTAACCCGGATATGAACGAAGGCTTGCCCCCGTTTCTCACGGCGCACCCCGGCACGTCTTCCGGTTTCATGATCGCGCAGGTGACGGCCGTCGCGCTCCTGAACGAGATGAAAGTGCTCGCGCATCCGGCGACGACGGACAACCTGCCGACCTCCGCGGGCAAAGAGGATCACGTCTCGATGGGCATGACCGCCGCCACGAAACTCCGTTCAATGGTGACGAACGCCGAATACGTCCTCGCCATCGAACTGCTCGCCGCCGCCGAAGGACTGGAATATCGCGCGCCGCTCAAACCCGGCGTCGGCGTCGGGCGCGCCTACGAAATCGTCCGCGCACACGCCCTGCGCCTCACGCGCGACCGCGCGCTCTCGCCCGACATCGAGCGCCTCGCCGCCGTCATCCGCCGGGGCGAGTTCGATTTCTAAACCGTTTACCTTATGCTTTTCTTTGCGCCTCCAGCGCCTTTGCGAGAAATTAATCTCACGCAAAGGCGCTGGAGGCGCAAAGAAAAGATTTCAACTTTTAGCGTGGCTGGCGTTCAATCTTCTCGCGCTGATGCGAAGCTGAAAACGCATGTTGAAAAGGTTCGTCATCAATTTCTGGTCAAGCAAGGATTTCGGGTGGCGCATGGCGCGCATCTGTGTGCTGCTCGGCGCGTGCCTCGTGGGGTATGTCATGTTGTTCGAGGACAGTTTCATCTACTTCCCTGCGAAGTATCCAGAGGGCGTCTGGGAGCGCGCGGAGATGCGTGCGCGCGAGGGGCAGATCGTCGCGCGAATCGAAGACGTGCAACTGACGGCGGCCGACGGCGTGCGCCTGCATGGCTGGTACGCCACGCCGCGCGTCGGGCGAGCGGGCGGCGCGCTCGAAGCCCTGGAGACGCAGACGACGCTCCTTTACCTGCACGGCAACGGCGGCAACATCTCGCATCGCTACGACTTCATCAACGAACTCGTGCGGCTGCCCGCAAACGTCCTGATCATAGATTATCGCGGCTACGGCAAGAGCGAAGGCCGCCCCTCGGAAGAGGGTTTGTACATGGACGCGCGCGCCGCGTGGGATCACCTGACGACGGCGCGTGCGACGAAGCCTGCACACATTGTCATCTTCGGGAAATCGCTCGGCGGCGCGGTGGCGATTGATCTGGCGACGAAGGTGGAAGCGTGCGGCCTCGTCGTGCAGTCGAGTTTCACTTCAATCGCGGACATGGCGGGAGAGGTCTTGCCGTTCGTCCCGCGCTTCGTCATTCGCACGAAGATGGATTCGCTCTCGAAGATCGCGTCGGTCTCGTGCCCGAAACTTTTCATCCACAGTCAGGCCGACGAGATCATTCCCTATCGCCTCGGCCGACGCCTCTTCGACGCGGCGCGCGCGCCGAAACAGTTCTACGAAGTCAAAGGCGCGCCGCACAATCTCACAAATACGATTGGCGGCGCGCCTTATTATGAAGCGTTGCGCAACTTTATTAACTCATCGTGCAACGCGGAACTTCGTTAAAGTTTAACTGCGTTTCGCTTTCTTTCCGCCCGCGTCTTTCGTCGCGCCGCCCGTGTCCAGAGCGACGGGCGCAGGGTAGCCTTTGCCGCGCAGCGCGGCGAGTTCGATGACGATCTCTTTCTGGCCTTTGACCGTGCGCGTCACCTTCGCGTTTTCGGCGTCGGTCTTTTTGTTTGCATTCTTATTCGCGTTTCCGTTCGCGTTCTTATTATTCGCGTTAGCGTTCTTATTATTCGCATCGGGCGTTGCGCTCGGCGAAGCTTCGGGCGTGCCGTCGGCCGGGTTGCCCTTCGCGTCGCGCGCCATCTGCCGGAGCGCGTCCAACACCTGCCTGCGCTCCGTCTCGCTCAGACTGTCGAACGAGACGCCGTTCGCTTCGAGCACGGCGCGCAGGTTCGCCTCCGTGTTCGAGTCGCGGTCGTACACGTCGCGGTAGATGTGGAGCTTGCCGTCCTCGACGACGATGGTTTCATAACGCAGTTCGACGGGCACAGGTCGTTCGAGTTTGACTTCCTTCGTCTCCTTGCGATTCTTCGCGTAGGCCGCCACGTCTTCATCCGTCACCTGCGCCCCGCCGATCTTCGCCATCATGCGCGCCACGTCCTGCACCTGCTGATTGGTCAGGCCGACGCAGCCGTGCGAGGCGAAGCCGCCGAGTTTGGCGGCAGACTTGCCGCCGTGTATGAGCGAGGGTAAGCCGATGGGAATTTTGACGAGGCCGAGTGGATTGAGCGGGCTGCCCGCGTCAACCTTCTCGCCGACCCGCACTTTGCTTGTCGGCGATTCGACCCAGGGTTCGTCGGGCGGCGTCCACGTCGGGTTGAAGATGATCGTGTTGGCCTTGCGCAGGCCGACGGGGAGCGGGAACTCCGGGTAGCCGATGCCGACGCGATAAGACTTCACGAGCTGGCCGTTCTCGAACACGTCCATGCGATAGGCGGGCGCGTTGACGACGATGCGCGTGTCGGTCGGCACGGCGTTCGGCTTACTGCCGGAGGCAGTCGTCGTGCCGCCCTCGCCGCCCGCCCAACGCGCGCTCACAAACTGGGAGAAGCGCGCCGCGCGCTCTTCGCCGAGCACGCTCTTGATTTGTTCGGTGGCGCGCGTCGCGGCGGCCGTGGTTGTACCGCTGTGTTCGCCCGTCTCGGTCTCACGCAAACTTCCAGTCTCTTCGCGCGCGACTTTGCGCAGACGCTCGATCTGATCGTCCGTCAGTTGCAACTCCGACTTCAGGTCGGCCGCGAATTTCTCGTCAGCGAACATGGCGTCGAGCACCGGCAACGTCACCGGCAGATTGTTCGCGCTCGCATTGCTTGTTGTGGCAGGCGTCGCGCTCGCGGCGGGCGAGGGCGTCGCCACTGCGGCCGTATTGCCGTTTGACACGGGTGCGGCCTGGCAACCGCCGAAAATGAACACCGCGAACAGGCACATCGTCCCGCCCGCCACACGCCACACTCTTTTCATACTGGCTTTAGCTCCTCTAGGAAAACTTTCGCGCCTACGCGCTCATGCGCCCGTTGAATCCGGCGCATCCCCACATCCGTTAGCAACATCCGTTCCCACCGCCCCGGCCGCGCATAATCACCGTCTTTTCGCGTTTCGCGCGCCCCGCGCACTCCCGCCCGCGCACCATAAACGGACGGCCGAGGGATGAAAAAGAAACGATGAAAGAGAGAAAACAGAATTCAGAATACGGGAGTCAGAATCAAAGCCATTGCTCTTTCTTCTGATTTCTGACTTCTGAATTCTGACTCCGGTCTGCTTATCGTTTCGTCAGCAGCGGGTAGGGGTTGATGTTCTCGCCATCCCAGAAGCGTTTGGGGTCTGTGACGAGCCAGATGGAGAAATGGAGGTGGCAATTATCCTTCCCGGCGTTGCCGCTGTCGCCGACGTAGCCGAGCAGTTCGCCGCGGCGCGCGAAGTGATTTTCGGCGATGCCGTCGGCGTAGCGTTCGAGGTGCGCATAGTAGTAGACGGTGCGGTTGTCTGTGCCGAGTTGATAGAGGGTGATGCCGCCGCGCTCGCTCTGGAAGAGTTTGATGACGCGGCCGTCTGTAGCTGCAACGACGGGCGTGTTGCGCGCGGCCATGATGTCTATGGCGTTATGCGTGCGCCCTTCGTTGCGCGATTGCGTGTAGGTGTCTTGCAGTTGTTCGGGACGGACGCCCGCGACCGGGATCAGGAGACCCGCCGCAGAACTCGTCGAGTGTGCGTCGGCAGAGACGTGCGGCGTGGGCGACGTTTGCGGCGTGCTGTTAACAAAGGGCGTCGGCGTGATGGCCGGAGACGGAGAGCCTTGCGCGGACGCAGAAGCGTCGGGCGTCGGCGACGCGCTCTCCGTAGTCTGCGGCGGCACGCCGGGCTGAGCGGCCGTGCCGACAGTGTTGTTCGCGGGAGGAGTCAGTTCGCTCGTCGCGGGCGGCTGAGAGATTGGCGTGACGGGCGTCGAGCGCGGCTTGCTGCTGAGATACCAGACGAGGGCGGTCAAGCCCAACAGAATTGAAGACGCCAGAAGCAGGATGCGTGCGCGCGGGCTGAGTGCCATGTAACTGAGTCTCCGGGAAAGTTTGGCGCGATTCGAAAAAGCGTATGGGGGAACACACAGGATAGGCGCTCGCCTGAGGCGAAGCAAGCGAGGGAACGGAGCGAAGCAGGCGAGAGAGTGGCGTGCAACCGTCGTTTTCTGTTATTACAATGGCGTTCAAGTTTTACACCGGCGCGCGAGGTGCGCGCGATCCATCACAGAGGAGAGACGAATCATGTCTGAGATTTTCGACGAACGGCGCAAGGCGCTTGAAGAGGATTATTTCCGGCGCAAGGAGCGCGAACTGCTGGACAAGATGCGGGAGGAAATGGCGGCGGAAGCCGCGGCGCGCGGGTTGGCGGAAGGACGCCAGTGCCCGCTCGGCCACGGCACGCTCGTCGAAGAGGCGCGCGGGTCGGTCGTCATAGATCGCTGTGCGCAGTGCGGCGGCATCTGGCTCGACCAGGGCGAACTGGAAGAGGTGTCGCGACAGAGCGGCGGGTGGTTCGACAACTTCGTGCGAAGTTTTAAGAACGAGTAGCCGCCCCGGCAGTCGCGCATGAACAGCGACCTCGAAACAATACTGCCTGCATGTCGTGAGATGTTGTCCGGGCAGGATGACATCGAAGCAGCACTTTTGTTTCTCAGAGAGCGCGGCTATTTCAAGGCGCACTCGATCAAAGCCTTGAAGGCTCTGACAGGTTGCGGGCTGAAAGAGGCTAAATAGACGGTTCATCTCAGCCGGACGTGACAAGACCGCAGGGCGGCTGACGAAGAGCTTGAATACTTGTTCTGGGACGAAGTAATTCGCCGGGCGGAAGAATCTAAAAGTGAGCACTCGGAGAACGATTAGCGCGCCGCGCGGCGCGCAGTTGAATTGCAAGGGCTGGCATCAGGAGGCGGCGCTGCGCTGCCTGATGAACAACCTCGACGCGGAGGTCGCCGAGCGGCCGGACGATCTGGTCGTCTACGGCGGCACGGGGCGCGCGGCGCGCAACTGGGCGGCCTACGACGCCATCGTGCGCGAGTTGCAGACATTGGAAAACGACGAGACGCTGCTCGTCCAGTCCGGCAAACCCGTCGCCGTCTTTCGCACGCACGAATATGCGCCGCGCGTTTTGATCGCCAACTCGAACCTCGTCGGCGCGTGGGCTAACTGGGAGCACTTCCACGAACTCGAACGCCGCGGCCTGATGATGTACGGGCAGATGACCGCCGGCTCTTGGATTTACATCGGCACGCAGGGGATCGTGCAGGGCACTTTCGAGACCTTTGCGGCGATGGCCGACAGGCATTTCGGCGGGACGCTCGCGGGGCGTCTCGTCGTCTCCGGCGGCATGGGCGGCATGGGCGGCGCACAGCCGCTCGCGGCGACGATGAACGGCGCTGTCTTCCTCGGCGTTGATGTTGACCGCGCGCGCATCGAACGCCGCGTGCAGACGGGCTACTGCGACCGACTCGCACTCACGCTCGACGACGCCCTGCGAATTTGCGAAGACGCGCGCGAGCAGGGGCGCGCCGTCTCCGTCGGCCTCGTCGGCAACTGCGCGGAGGTGTTGCCGGAGATCGTGCGCAGGGGCGTCGTCGTTGACGCGGTCACGGATCAGACGAGCGCGCACGATCCGCTCGGCGGCTATGTGCCCGCGGGGTTGAGTCTGGAAGCGGCGGACGAGTTGAGACAGGTGGACGCGCGCGGCTACGTCGCGCGCTCGACCGCATCGATGGCGCGGCACGTCGAAGCGATGCTCGCGCTCAAACGCGCGGGCGCGGTGGCCTTCGACTACGGCAACAACATACGCAAGTTCGCCTTCGACGCAGGGTGCTCCGACGCCTTTGAGATTCCCGGCTTCGTGCCCGAATACATACGCCCGCTGTTCTGCGAAGGCAAGGGGCCGTTTCGCTGGGTGGCTCTCTCCGGCGACCGCGAAGACATCCGCCGCACGGACGACCTCGCCCTCGAACTCTTTCCCGAAGACTCGACTCTCAACCGCTGGCTTCGTCTCGCGCGCGAGCGCGTACAATTTCAGGGTTTGCCCGCACGCATCTGCTGGCTCGGCTACGGCGAGCGCGCCGAAATGGGCGAGGCCATCAACGAACTCGTCCGCCGCGGCGACCTGAAAGCTCCGGTCGCCATCGGCCGCGATCATCTCGACACGGGTTCGGTCGCCTCGCCTTTCCGCGAGACGGAAGCGATGCGCGACGGTTCGGACGCCGTGGCCGACTGGCCGATCCTGAACGCGCTCTTGAACACCGCGAGCGGCGCATCGTGGGTCTCCTTCCATCACGGCGGCGGCGTCGGCATCGGCTACTCGCTCCACGCCGGTCAGGTCTCCGTCGCCGACGGCACGCCCGAAGCCGCGCGCCGCCTCAACCGCGTGCTCACCAACGACCCCGGCCTCGGCGTCGCACGCCACGTCGATGCCGGCTACGACGAAGCGGAAGAGACCGCCCGCACCAAAGGCATCAACGTGCCCATGCTCGACGCGCAATAATTGCTCACCGCAGGAGACGGAATTGTTTGAGCTAAAGAGAGGTGACGAACTATGACCGGCGAAGAGATGGAACGCGCAATTGAGTTTCTTTTACAGAGCCAAGCTAATCTTGAGGCGCAGATCGCGGAGACGAACCGGATAGTGCAGCTTCAAGCGGAGACGCAGAGCGAGTTCATCCAGATCGTGACGAGCAGCTTTGAACGGCTGGCGGCGACGCAGGCGCGCACCGATGAGATAATCGCTGCGTCGCAAGCACGCACCGATGAAAGGATCGCTCAATCGCAGACGCGCACCGACGAAAGGATCGCTCAATCGCAAGCACTCACCGACGAAAGAATAGCCGAGGCGAATGCCCGCGGGGCTGCGACCGATGCGCGGCTCGACCGGATCGCGGCGATGCTCGACCGGCACATCCAAGAAGGTCACGGCAATGCCTGACTCGGCGTTGCGCGAGCATGGGAGTGTGGAAATAGTGCGAACGAAAAAAGTTTTACGGCCACCGCACGCGCGTTTCAGGTTGACGCGGGCGTGTTCTCCGTTGACGCGAGCGCGTTTCGCGTTGACGGGGGCGCGTTTCGCGTTGACGGGGGCGCGCGTCGCCTCTCTCTGCTTCGCGCTGCTGCTGGTTGTTTCATGTCAGGCGCAGGCAGAGCGACAGCCCGCGGCGCGCGTTGAGGCGGTCAGGTTCGAGAGCAAGCTCGTCGGCAAGGTGCTGCCTTACAACGTCGTGCTGCCGCCGCTCTACGACGCGCCGGAGTCGCGCGCCGTTAAGTATCCGGTCATCTACTTGCTCCACGGGCTTGGCGGCGGCGCGGGCGACTGGATTTCCAACCGCGCGCGCCTCGCCGCGCACGCCGCCGCATATCGCTTCATCATCGTCACGCCCGAAGGCCGCGACGGTTGGTACACGGATAGCGCGACCGTGCCGACCGATAAGTTTGAGACTTACATACTCGAAGAGTTGATCCCCGACGTGGAGCGGCGTTACCGTGCGCTCTCGACGCGCGACGCGCGTGCCGTTGCAGGGCTTTCGATGGGCGGCTATGGCGCGTTGAAGTTCGGCGTCAAACACCCGCAGACCTTCATCCTCGCGGCGTCTTTAAGCGGAGCGTTCAGCGCGGCCTCCTGGGACGCAAACGATCCCGGCCTGATCTCCTTCGTCCGCCCCTCCGTCGCGCGCACCTACGGCGCAATGGACAGCCCCACGCGCGCCGCCAACGACCTCTTCAAACTCTTCTCCGACCTGCCGCCGGAACGCTTCCCCGCGCTTCCCTTCATCTACTTCGACTGCGGCACGGAAGACTTTCTCATCAACTCGAACCGCGCGCTCTCGGAACTCCTGCTCCGCCGTAAAATCCCACACGAGTATCGCCAACTGCCCGGCTCGCACTCCTGGCCTTATTGGGACGCGCAGGTGCAGGAAGTGCTCAAACTCGCCGCGCGCAAACTTCGTGCGGCACAATGAATGTTAGGCGGTTCGCTTCTTAAAGACGAAAGGAAAGTGTTATGAGCGCGAATGAATCTAAAATTGACGGCTACCTTCAGGAAAAGGCCATGAACACACTTGATGAGATTGTAGATATTGTAGAAGCCCTGAATAGAGCCGAAGACAAGATTCCCTCAGATGTGGTTGAAGAATTAAAGGGTGGCTTGAGAGCAGCGTTACACGACTCGACAAAGGTTGTCGCGTACCTTCATGGTTCAATACAAAAACAGAATTGGGATGACGTTGACCTGATTCTGGACACAAGACACAAAGGTTTAAGTGAGGTCTTGTTCAAATATGGCTGCATACCTGAGCCTGAGCACATGATAAAAGGTCGTGAACGCCCGCACTTTGCATTGCGGGTCTTACAGCTATCGAAATCAGAAGCGAGAGAAGCTCGCAGAGCTATCTATGATGAGTGCGACCAATTTGGCTATGAACCGGCGGCTCAAATCCGTAACTTACTTGAAGGTGTAACTCAAAACACGAAAGAATGGGGTCAGTTTCAGCGGGAAGTTGAGGTAATTCTAGCACCGCATTTGGAAACGGCTGGTAGTTCCTAACGGCCACCGCCTAACAACGGCATGCACCCGACGCCCCTTCGGCGTGCCTCTCATGATAGTTGGGTGGGGGCGCGGGTGATGCCGGGCGTTATGCGTCATATTCTTGGATGAGGTTGGACGGGTGCAAGATGAAACTGGTAATTTTCGACATCGATGGCACGCTGACGAACACGAATGACATTGATGATGCCTGCTTTGTAAAAGCCCTCGAAGAGTCGCACGGTATTACCGAAATCAGCACGGATTGGGCTGAGTATCCTCACACCACCGATTCCGGGATTACGCAGTTCATATTTCAAGAAAGGTTTAGGCGTAACCCTGTAGAAAAAGAGTTGAGTAAATTCAAAAGTCGCTTTGTAGATTTATTGAATGTGGAATACCGTGCCAACGCCTTGAATTTTACTGAAATAGCCGGAGCTTCAGTGGCGCTGGAAAGATTGAAACAAGATGCAACCTGGGCTGTTGCCATTGCTACGGGCAGTTGGCGCGGCTCGGCTTTATTGAAGTTGAAGGCTGCTGGAGTTGAAGTCGATGGGATGGCCGCTGCTTATGCCGATGATGGTTTGTCGAGAGAGGAAATCTTACAGGTAGCGGCGCGGAAGGCTTTAGAGCAGTATCGGCAAAGCGAATTTGAAAAGATTGTGAGCGTAGGGGATGGAGTATGGGACGTTCGAGTTGCCGGCCGTCTCGGTTTCGCGTTTTTAGGTATAGGTGATGGAGACGCCGCAGCGAAGCTGCGTCAAGCAGGGGCGAAGCACATCATCAAAGATTTCACTGATTATGAATTATTCGCCAAGGGTTTGGAAGAGGCTGATGTTCCTGTGGCAGAGCGTTTCCAATAAACGCGCCGCATAGACGAAATGATCAAATTCATCTCAGGTGATATTCTGCGCGCGAACACGGAGTTCGTCGCGCTCGGCGTCGTGACGGGCGCGCCGGAGGGCGGTGGTGGCGCGGGCGCGGCGTCGAAGGTGTCATCTAAGTGGCCGGAGGTGCAGCAGCACCTCAGACAGTTCACGCGCGGCAATAAGTTTCAGGGGGGCGATCTCTTCGTGGTCGCGCCGGGGAAGAACCGCCCCGGCATTATTTTTATGGCCGCGCTGTCGGACGCCGAACACGTCTCCGCGTCGTTCCTGAACCGGGCTTTGCGCAAGCTGGCGCGCTACTGCATCAAGCATAAAGTTAAGAGCGTCGCGTTGCCGAAGATTGACGCGGGGCTGGATTGGGCAGACGAAGTGCGGCCGCTCGTCGAGAAATTTTTAGAGGGCGAGCGGACGGAGTTTTACGTCTACGAAGATTGAGCACGCGCGCTCAAGGGGGAAAGAATTTGTCACCGATCATCCGAGACAGGAGTTCGCTTTGTTAGATTTCGCCATCGAGACAGCCCGCGAGGCGGGGCGCGTGTTGGCCGAGCGGTTCGGGCGTGCGTCGCTTGAGGTGACGCATAAGGGCGACATCGATCTCGTCACCGAGTCCGATCTGGCGGCCGAGCGTCTGATCGTCGAGCGCATACGCAGTTACTATCCGCGCCACGGGATACTGGCCGAAGAGTCGGGCACGGCGGAACATGAAGGCGCGGCGGCGAGCGCCTACAAGTGGATCGTTGACCCGCTCGACGGGACGACGAACTACGCGCACGGCTACCCGTGCTATTGCGTCTCGATCGCGCTTGAACGCGAGGGCGAACTCATCATCGGCGTGATCTACGACCCGACGCGCGACGAGTTGTTTGCCGCCGAGCGCGGCGCGGGCGCGACCTTGAACGGGCGGCGCATCCGCGTCTCCGAAATCAGCGACCTCAACGAGGCGCTGCTCTGCACGGGCTACCCTTACGACGTGCGCGGGCGCGACAACTTCGTGCGCAACTTCAAGAACTTCATACTGCACGCGCAGGGCGTGCGCCGCGACGGTTCGGCCGCGCTCGATCTGGCCTACGTCGCCTGCGGCCGCTTCGACGGCTTCTGGGAAGAAGGCCTGCGCCCGTGGGACGTGGCTGCCGGAACGATCTTGATCGAAGAGGCGGGCGGGCGTGTCTCGCGCTACGACGGTTCGCCCTTCCATGTCTATGCGCCGCCCATCATGGCCTCGAACGGCCTCGTCCACGAGGCGATGATGCGCGTGCTCGCGCTCCGCGATTGAACCCTTGCACGCGCTCTCCCACCAAATCTTGACAGCGCGGCCTCGCCTTATTAGAGTGCGCCTGAGACGTCTGGCATAGAGCATCTCCCCAACGCCCCCTGTGAACGATTCGCAACCCGCCGGTGAATGGATACGATGAACGATGAACAATGAATGATTAAGTAAAAACAGTTCTCTTTCGTTCAACGCTCCGCGTTCAACGCTCCACCTTCATCGTTCTCTTTCGAGGATTCCCGACATGAAACAGAACGTTCAGCCCGCGCGCGACGCATCGCGTTACCTCTTCAAATTAGTTGCCGCCACCCTGTTCGCCTCGCTTTGTTTCCACCCATCAGTTTCCGGTCAGGCGGCGCAAAACAAACAAGGCGTGCGCCCCGAACTCGTGCTGCAATCGGGCTATGCCCTTTTCGGCGCGACGGGGATGACCTTTAGCCCGGACGCGCGCCTGCTGGCGACGTGGACATTCAACAGCAACGAAATCAAGTTGTGGGAAGCGGCGACCGGGCGCGAACTGCGTTCGCTCGCGCTCTCGGGCGGCGCGTCGAGCGGCTTCGGTCTCGCCTCCCTGACGGGCGTGTCGGCCGTGGCCTTCAGTCGCGACGGGCGTCTGCTCGCGGCGGGCGGGCGCGACAATGCGATCAAGATTTGGAACGTCCAGACCGGGCGCGAACTGAAAACGCTCGTCGCGCCGTCCGGCGGACTCTCGGCCGGCGTGGGCGTTTTCTTTCTGGCCTTCACGCCCGACGCCGCGCGCCTCGTCTCGCTCGGCGACGCGATCAGGACGTGGGACGTGGCGATGGGAAGCGAAATTCAAGTGGCGGAGTTGAGTTTGTTGAGCGCGGCGGCGGGCGGCTTTGCCAGCACCTTTACGCTCAGCCCCGACGGCAAACAACTCGCCGGACTCACGCGCGACTTCTCGCGTGGCAACCGGAGCAGCGTCGTCTTCTGGGATTTGGAGACGGGGCGCGCGGCGGGACAAACGGCAAACGCGCCCGACGATTTCAAGGCGCAGGGACAGGCCGCGCTCGCCTTCGCGCCCGATGGCCGGATGCTCGTCGCGTCGCTCGATTATTCGTCGGGCAACAAGAGTAAGCTTGAGTTGTGGGACTTCGGCGCGAAGGGCGGGAAGCCGCGCCAACTGTTGACGCAGGACAAGCCGCCCGGCGCGTTCACCTTCAGTCGCGACGGGCGTCTGCTCGCGCTCGCTTCCGGCGGCACGAGCGTCAAGGTCTGGGACACGGCGACGGGCGCGGAAATCAGGACGCTCGAAGTTCCCTACCGCTACGGCAAATTCGCACCGCAGGGCGGCGTGACCGCGCTGGCCTTCAGCGCGGACGGGCGCACGCTCGCGGCGAGCAGTTTCGACACGGACATCACGCTCTGGGACACGGCCACCGGACAGCGCGCGCAACGGCTCACGGGTCGCATCAACATGGCTTACCAGGTGGCCTTCAGCGCGGACGGCTCGCGCCTGTTCGCGGGCGGCAGGACGATCTGGGATTTGGCGAACGGGCGGGGCTTGCGCGTCTCCACGCCCGCCGAAACGCCGTTCAATCTCATCAGTCGCGACGGGCGGCTGCTGGCCTCGATGCAGACGAACGGCAGTCAGGTTGATCTCTACGACGCCGCCGACGGGCGTCGTCTGCACCGCCTGTCTCCGCAGGAGGAGGCGGCAACCACGGTCGTTAACTTCAGCCCCGACGGGCGTCTGCTGGCGACCGCTTATCGCGCCGAGACTCGTTTTCAAAAAGGCACAACCGCCGCGCCCGAAAACCGGCAACAGGGCATCAACGCCGCGTCCGACACCGACCAGAAGGAGATGCAGAAGAAAGCTCAGGAGGCGTTGAAGGATGCCATGAAGGGTTCTAAAAAATCCGGCATGCCGCAGGTCAACGTCATCATTAACGGGGCGACGCCCGGCGGCAGCACGACGAACGTCTCAACCGGACTCGGAAGTCAGGTTAAGCTCTGGGACACGGCGACCGGGCGCGAGGCGCATACCCTCAACATTCCTCGCAGCAACCCGTTCATGCCCGGCGCGGTTCACTCCTTCACTTTCAGCGCGGACGGGCGCAGGCTGGCGGTCACGAATTTCAACGATCCGACGGTCACGATCTGGGACACGAGCACGGGGCAACCGACGGGCATGCTCGGCGGGTTTGCCGCCGCGCAGAACCCTTACGCAGGGACGGGCGGCCTGTCCGCGGTCATGCCGGGCAACTTCGGCGGCATGGGCGGCAGCAGCAAGGTCAACGTGGTGGCTTTTAGCGCGGACGGCAAGTTGCTCTTGACGGGCGGCGCGGAGACGAAGAGCAATTTCGATCAGGCGGCGATGATGCGCGCCATGCAGGCGGCCGCGTTAGACCTCAAGAAAGCGCGGCGCACCAACCCGGAAGAGTTGATGAAGGAGTTGTACAAAGACTTGAAGATGACCACGACCGGCCTCGTCAAGTTGTGGGACGCGGGCACGGGGCGTGAGTTGCGCACGCTCGCCGGACACACGAGCGAAGTCAAAGCCGTCGCCTTCTCAACCGACGGGCGCACGGTCGCCGCGGCCGCCACCGACAACACGATCAAACTCTGGGAAGCGGCCACCGGGCGCGAACTGCGCACCCTGAAAGGCCACACGGGAAGCATCAACTCGCTCGCCTTCAGCCCCGACTCGCGCCTCCTCGCCTCTGCGGGCGACGACGGCAGCACGATGCTCTGGGACGCCACAGAGGGACGGCAACTCGCCACGCTCGTCTCACTCTTCGACGGCGCGGACTGGCTCGTCGTCACGCCCGATGGATTGTTCGACGGTTCGCCCTTCGCTTGGAATCAAATTCTCTGGCGTTATGATGAAGACACTTTCAACGTCGCGCCCATCGAATGGTTCTTCAACGAATTTTTCTACCCCGGGCTGCTCTCCGATCTCACTTCGGGTAAACGACCCGTCGCCGCGCAGGACTTCGCGCAAAAAGATCGACGCCAGCCGGAGGTTAAAATCCTTGTGGCCGACGCCGCTGCTGCTCCCCACGCGAACGCCGCCTTCGCCACGCGCAACCTAAAGCTCAAGATCGAAGTGCGAGAGGCTGCGGCGGATGCATCGCACCCGGCGGGCAGCGGTGCGCGCGACGTGCGACTGTTTCGCAACGGCACGCTCGTCAAGGCCTGGCGCGGCGACGTGTTGGCGCAAGGCCAATCGGGCACGACGCTCGAAGTCGTCATCCCCGTCGTGGCGGGCGAGAACCGCCTAACCGCTTACGGCTTCAACCGCGACAACGTGAAGAGCAAAGACAATTCCCTGCTGGTCACGGGCGCAGACAGTTTGAAGCGCGCGGGCGTGGTCTACATTCTGGCCGTCGGCGTCAACGCTTACGCCAACTCGCAGTACGATCTGAAATACGCCGTGGCCGATGCGCGCGAGTTCGCAGAGGAAGTGAAACGGCAGCAGACGCGGCTCGGACGCTATGAGCGCATCGAAGTCGCTTCGCTCTACGACGCGCAGGCGACGAAGGCCAACATCCTCGCCGGATTGTCAAAAATCGCGGCGCAGGCGCAGCCCGAAGATCAAGTCGTCGTCTACTTCGCCGGGCACGGCACGGCGCAGGCCAACAAGTTCTATCTCATCCCGCACGACCTCGGCTACGCGGGCAGCCGCACGCGCCTCGACCCTGCCGGACTCAAACTCATGCTGTCGCAGAGCATCTCGGATGAGGAGTTGGAAGCGGCCTTCGAGTCGGTGTCCGCCGCACAGATGATGCTCGTCATAGATGCCTGCAACTCGGGGCAGGCGCTCGAAGCCGAGGAGAAACGGCGCGGCCCGATGAACTCGAAGGGCTTGGCGCAGTTGGCCTACGAGAAAGGCATGTACATCCTGACGGCGGCGCAGAGTTTTCAGGCGGCGCAGGAGGCGTCGGAAGTGGGGCACGGCCTGTTGACCTACGCGCTCGTGGAGGAAGGCTTGAAAGGCTCGGCCGCCGACGCCGAACCGCGCAACGGCGAGATACTCGTGCGCGAGTGGTTCGATTATGCGACGACGCGCGTTCCCGCGATGCAACTCCAGAAGTTGAAACAGGCGCGCGATGTCGGCCTCGCTCTCTCTTTCATCGAAGTGGCCGGCGAGGACGAGCGCGGCTTGAATTTAACGAGGATGGCGACCCAACGCCCGCGCGTCTTTTACCGCCGCGAACTCGAAGCGCAACCGCTCATCGTCGCCCGCACGGCGGCGAAACAGTAAGATTCACCGCAGCGGCGCGTCTTGCAATGTTAGCGGCGCGCCGTGCGGCGCTAATCTTTTTGCCTACGGCTAAAGCGCGGAGTGGATGATCTCGTAGAGTTTGTCTGTTTCGCGGCGCGCGGTCTGGCGTGTGTCTTCGCCGGGGAGCGGCGTCAGGTGTTGGAGCGGGTGGTAGATGATTTCGACGCGGCCGAGGCGCGGCCAGCGCCAGTCGCGCGGCCAGACGCGGTGGCCGCCGCGAATCGTGATGGGCAGAATCGGCACATTGGCTTCGAGCGCGAGCCGCGCCGCGCCCACCTTGAACTCCTGCATCCGGCCGTCGGAAAAGGAGCGCCCGCCTTCCGGGAAGATGACAAGCGCGCCGCCCCCGCGCAGCCATTGCAGCGAACGCCGGATGGCGCGGCGGTCGCCCTTCTGCACTTGCAGCGGCCACGCGCCCAACAGTCGCATGAGTTTTCCGGCCACCGGCCAGTCGAAAACTTTGTCCCACGCGAGGAAGCGGGCATAGAGCGGCACAGGGACGCCGAGCCAGAACGGATCGAGATAGGTTTGATGGTTCGCGGCGATGATGACGCCGCCGGAGGCCGGCACGTTCTCCACGCCCACGTAACGCATCCGCCACAGGACTCTAAAGAGCAGGCGCAACGCCGCACGCAGCAGACGAATCGCCCACGGCGGCAGCACGTAAGGCTCATCCGGCCGCTCGCCCGTGGAAGGCTTTTTACCGCGCCGCACGACGCTCGTTTCCATCTGGCTCAAAGCGACTCGTCTCCCCCGTCCCCCGGCGCATCCACGGCCGCACCGCGCCCCTCGCGCCGCGCCTGATGCTGCCACGCCTCGCTCAAGCGCGCGACCACTCCACCGCTGCCCGTCTCGCCCGCCTCGTTCGTCTGCGCCGCGTCCTCGCCGGACAATTTGCCGCGCAGCGTCGCCAGTCCCGTCACCGTCAACTCTTCCCACCAATCCGGGATGTCGCGCTCCGTCAATCCATCCGCGTGCCAGCGTTCGCAACGCTCACACTCGAAGCCGTCGTAGAGCCGCGCCTCTTCTTTCGTCAGCCCGACGCGCGTGCGCGCGTTGCAACTCGCGTCCGCACAGTGTCGCTCGATTTCGACGAGCAGCACCTCGCGCGGGAACGCCAAGCTCCGACGCTTCTTTCGCATCTCACCCGAATTCTTCAAGCGGCCACTCCTGATCTATAAACTCAAGATGAAAGCGCGGGATGCCGTCGCTCCCCGTGCGGTGCGCGCGGACGATGGCGAAGGCCGAAGTTTGATAGCGCGCGCTCGTCAGCCGCACGTAGCTTCCGCGCTCCGCCCTGAGCGACGTGTAGACGGCCGCGCCGCGCCGGCTGATGTTCTCCGTGACGGTATCCTCGCGCGCCGTGATGTTCCACTTCTCGTCGTAGAGTTCGACGGTCACTTCGATAGGCACGCTCAGGCGCGACTCTTTCTTCTCGATCTGCCCGGCGGGAGCGGGCGGCTGTTCCAGCAGTTTCCACAAACCGCCTTCCGACTCCGGCTCGAACACCTCGTACCGCCGGGTCGGGTCGAGCAGGTAGCTGTCCGGCGGACGCTTGCCGATGAAGGCCACGCCCAACTTGAAACCCGGCGCGCTCGCGCCCACGGGAAACTCCCCACGCATGAAGCGCACCAGCGCGTAGACGCGATATTGATCTTCGATGTGATCGAAGCAACGCAGTTGGCGCGGCATCGGCAGCGTCAGATGCACTATCCGCCCAGGGTCAACCGGCCGCGTGAGACTAAAACCCGCCCCAAACGGCGTCAAGTCGGCGAGGCGCGTCACCTCCGTCCACTCGGTTTCGGCGTCCTCGCGAACCTGCACGCGCGCGGGCATCGAGAGCTTCAAACGCTCGCGCGCGCGCCGATCTTTGCCCGGATATTTCATCGTTTCAGGGTGCGTTTGGAAGGCCACCCGCGCCTCAATATATTGTGTCCGCGCCAAACCCCGCTTTGCGCCCCGAAAAATCGCTCGAAACCCTGATTTTACAAGGCTTTTGCGCCCTTCCGGTGGTTGCGAAAAGGGGCGTTTCGGGCTACAATATGTCGTACTTCAATCCGGTACTTCAGCGACCCGGAAAAGTACCGTCAGACATCAATTTTCAGGTCTCTCAAACACGGCGTTGCAGGCTCTCCGAGCGGACTCGACTTCCGCCGTTCGTGAGCGCGCCGCGACATCAGCTTCTCCCTGCCGACGCGGAAACTTGAAGACCGTTTTAGCGGGTGGAGTGCCGGGCGCGAAGCAAGTAGAGTCGTCCCCCTTCAGGACGGACGCCAGATTGTACTCGAAAGGTTTGTTAATGGAAATACTGGATCATAATTACGTCAATATCGAAGAAGAGATGCGGCGTTCGTATCTCGACTACGCGATGTCGGTCATTATCGGGCGGGCGCTGCCCGACGTGCGCGACGGATTCAAGCCCGTCCACCGCCGCGTGCTCTGGGCGATGAACGAACTCGGCAACCAGCACAACAAAGCTTACAAAAAGAGCGCGCGCATCGTCGGCGACGTGATCGGTAAGTATCACCCGCACGGCGACTCGGCCGTCTACGACACCATCGTACGCATGGCGCAGGACTTCTCCATGCGCTACCCGCTCATCGACGGGCAGGGCAATTTCGGCTCGGTGGACGGCGACTCGGCGGCGGCCATGCGCTACACGGAAGCGCGCATGTCGCGCCTCACGAGCGAAATCCTCGCCGACATCGAGAAGGAGACCGTCGACTTCCAGCCGAACTACGACGAGTCGCTCTCGGAGCCGAAAGTAATGCCGGCGCGTGTGCCGAATTTGCTCCTAAACGGTTCGGGCGGCATCGCCGTCGGCATGGCGACGAACATCCCGCCGCACAACCTCGGCGAGATCGTGGAAGCGACCATCGCCGTCATTCGCAAGCCGAACATTAAAGACGAAGAGTTGCTCAAGATCGTGCCCGGCCCAGACTTCCCGACCGCCGGTTTCATCTACGGGCGCGCCGGCATCCGCTCGGCTTACCTCACGGGACGCGGCATCATCCAGATGCGCGCGCGCGCCGGCATCGACCGCATCGGGCGCGGCACGACCGAGCGCGACGCGATCATCATCACCGAGATTCCCTATCAGGTGAACAAGGCGCGGCTCATCGAACGCATCGCCGAACTCGTCAACGAGAAGAAGATCGAAGGCATCTCAGACCTGCGCGACGAGTCTGACCGCAACGGCATGCGCATTGTCGTCGAACTCAAACGCGACTCGGTGCCGCAGGTCGTCCTCAACAAGCTCTACAAGATGACGCCGATGCAATCCTCGTTCGGCGTGATCAATCTGGCAATCGTCGAAGGCCAGCCGCGCGTGCTGACCTTGAAGCAGATGCTCGAAGCCTTCGTGGATTTCCGCCGCGAGGTCGTGCGTCGCCGCACCGAGTATGAACTGCGCAAGGCGCGCGCCCGCGCACACATCCTCGAAGGCTTGAACAAGGCCATCGATGCGCTCGACTACATCATCCCGCTCATCCGCAACGCCTCTTCCGTGGACGAGGCGCGCGCATGGCTGACGGGGCACATGGAAGGGATGGGCGAAGGCCGCGCGTGGAAGGGTCTGCCGTCCGATCTGACGCAGGCCGGTTTCATCTCGAAGCTGCAAAAAGTGATCCGGCGTCTGGAGTTCTCCGAACTGCAAGCGCAGTCCATCCTCGACCTGCAACTGCGCCGCCTGTCCGCGCTCGAACGGCAGAAGATTCTCGACGAGTATGAGGCCGTCATCAAGTTCATCGCCGAACTCGAAGAGATTCTCGCTAACGAAAGCTCGCTCCGCCGCGTCATCGTGGGCGAACTCGAAGAGGTGCGCAAACTCTTCGGCGACAAACGCCGCACGGAGATCATCGACGAGGGCGTCGAACTCACCATCGAGGACATGATCGCCGATGAGGAAGTGGCGATCACGATCACGAACTCCGGCTACATCAAGCGCACGCCCGTCTCGTCGTATCAAAAGCAGGGGCGCGGCGGCAAAGGCCGTTTCGGTTCAGCCCCGAAGAACGGCGATTTCGTCGAACACCTGTTCACCGCCTCGACTCATGATTACATCATGATCTTCACGGACAACGGGCAGGTCTTCAAGCTCAAGGTTCACGAGATACCGGATGCGCCGACGCACGCGCGCGGCAAGGCCGTCGTCAATCTCATCAACATCCCTTCGACGCGCAAGCTCGCGGGCGTCGTGCCGGTCAAGGAATTTTCCGAAGGCCGCTACGTCGTGATGGTCACGCGCAAAGGCGTGATCAAGAAGACGTCGCTCTCGGAGTTTCAAAACATACGTACGAACGGCATCAACGCCATCAACATCGACGACCAAGACGAACTGCTCGACGTGGTGTTGACCGACGGCACGAAGCGCATCTTCATCGCCACGCACAACGGCCTCGCCATCCGCTTCGACGAAGCGGACGTGCGGCCGATGGGTCGCGCCACGCGCGGCGTGCGCGGCATCGACCTGCGTAAAGACGATTACGTCGTCTCGCTCTGCGCCGTCTCGGCGGATGACAGCGAGCGCATGCTCTCCGTCTCCGAGCAGGGCTTCGGCAAGCAGACGCCGATCACGATCTACCGCCTGCAATCGCGCGGCGGCAAGGGCGTCATCAACATGAAGGCGACGCCGAAGACCGGCAAAGTGGTGGCCGTCTTCCCCGTCGAAGACGACTCCGAGATCATGATCATCACGCAGCAGGCCAAACTCATACGCATCGAAGCCAGCCACATCCGCAAGACCGGGCGCAGCGCACAGGGCGTCCGCCTGATCAAGTGCGACGGCGGCGACAAGGTAACGAGCGCATCGCTGCTGGCGGCCGCAGGCGAAGAGGAGACGGTCGCGGCAGGGGTCGAATAAGCCGTTCATAACTCGCCACAAACAAAAACTCCCGCTCACTCGTCGTGAGCGGGAGTTTTTATTTTCGCCCGGTTCGGGCTGTAAGAGAACTGACCTGTGAATGCGCGCGCGGCCGTCTACTGCGCGCCGAGGATCAACTCCTGCAGCTTGCGGCTGACGGATTGCGAGCCGCCGCCGTAGTTGGACATGACGATGGCGGTGTAGCCGCTGTCGAGGAACATGTCGAGATTTGAACTGATCCCTGCGAAGCCGCCGCTGTGGCCGACGATGCGGTTCTTCGTGTCAATGCCGAAGCCGTAGCCGTATTCCGGCGAGTTGAGTTCGGGCTTGGGCGAGAGCAACTGACGTACGTACTCCGCGCCGACGAGTTTGTTGGCGCGCAGCGCCATGTCGAATTTCAACAGATCGCCCACGGTGGAATAGCCGCCGCCCGCCGGGCCGCCGCGGATGACGTGCTGGAAGATGTTGTTGCGAAAGCGCACTGTGCCGTCTTCGTTGAACTCCTTCTGGTAGCCGACGGCGAGGTTGGGAGTCACGAGGTCTAGTTCGTAAGCGTCCGTGTTGGTCATCCCGGCGGGCTTGTAGATGTTTTCGCGCACGTAATCGAAATAACTCTGCCCGGTCACTTTTTCGATGACCGCTCCGAGCACGAGCATTCCCGTGTTGCTGTAAGCCCATTTCGTGCCCGGCTCGAAGGCGAGCGTCTCGCCCTCCGCGAGCGTCATCATCTCGCCCACGGTGCGAAAGCGCGCCCGCGAGGATTCCATGAACTTGCGATTGAAGTAGCTTCCCAAACCGGACGTGTGCGTGAGCAGGTGCTTGATCTTGATCTTCTGCGCCGCTTCTTTTGACGGGAATTCGGGGAGGAACTTCGCGAGCGGGTCTTCGAACGAGAGCTTGCCGCGCTCGACGAGTTGGGCGATGGCGACCGCCGTGAACATCTTGTTCATCGAGCCGAGGTTGAACTTCGTGTCCACGCGGTTCGCGACGTGGAAATCCTTGCTCGCCTCGCCGTAAGCTTTCTCGAAGAGAACCTTGCCGTCCTTTGCCAAGAGCACCGTGCCGGAGAACGCATCGGCCTGCGCCAACTTCTGCACGTAGGCTTCGAGTTCGCGCGCGCGCTCCGCGTCGGTCAACTTCCGCGCGCCGCCTTCGCTCGCAGGAGGTTTCGGCGGGCGCAAGCCGATGCCCAAGATGCGGTGGGGCGCGTCCGCCTCAACCCTCACCAAGATCGCCATCCACTCGCCCGTCAACTTCGTGCGCAGGAGCGCGGTCGCTTCCGTCGCCTTGCTGTCCTGAATACTGTGAAACTCTACGCCGCGCGTGCGGTCGCGCACCTGCGCGAGAAAGCCCAGATGCGCGCTCAACGGCATCCCGGCAAATTCGCCGCCGTAGCTTTCCTCTATAAATTTCTTCGTCGCCGCCGCATCCGTCGAGTTGATGATCTTCACCAACTCGGCGACGCGCCGGGTGGCCGGAGCCTCAGGCGCGGCGGGCTGTGCCGACTGCGCCTGCGCCACCGCAGAGAGACAGGCGAACAACAGTGCGGCGCGGACGGTTGAATGTATGATGGCCGAAAAATTTCTCATCTCTTGATTATCCTCGTTTGTTTGGAATGCGCTCATGGCGCGTTCAAAGCTCGTTCTCGCCGCAGCCGGGAGAGGCGTGCGGATGGCATGGGCGCAAGGCTCGTTCAGCGTCGCCGTCGCCGCGGCGGGGCGGGCGCGTCGGGTTTTCGGAGTAAGCCGCTCAGGATCAGGTCGGCGATGTGCTCGGTCTTTTCTTTGATCTCGTCGCGCTCGCCGAGTTCGGTCGTGCTCAGGCTGTAGGGCAGAAGCGAGTTGGTGGCGTGGAGCAACGTGAACGCGGTCGAGAGGGCGTCGCCCGCGTTGAAGACTCCGGCGCGCCCGCCTTCGTTCAGTACCTCGGCGAAGACGCGCGCCTCCTCTTCAAAATAACGCGCGCGCCGCGCCAGCAACTTCGGGCGCAGGGCGGCCAGCAGGTCGTTCAAACTCTGCGTGTAATGCTGCACGCTGTCGAAGCGAAAGAGCACGCGCGCCACCAGCATCAGGCGCAAACGAATCGCCACGTCGGCATCCGTGCGTGCGATAGCCCACAGGCGCTCCTTCAGTCTCTCGACGATGCGGTCAACGTGCGACAGCGTGACCTCTTCCTTGCTCGCGAAGTGGAGATAGATCGTCCCCTTGCCGATGCCGACCTCCTGCGCGATGTCGTCCATCGTCATCTTGCGATAGCCGTAGCGCGCCAGCAGTTGATCGGTCGCGTCGAGAATCGCCTCGCGTACCTCTTCCCTCGTGATTGCGCTGACCATGATTTCCTGACCGCTGACCGGAATTACCTTTCAGTCATAATTACGATGAGCGACCGCAGTAGTTCCAAAATTTTCCGCTTTTAGTTGCGCCGGGAGCGCCTGGAGGGTCAAAGCGTATAAAAGGTGGTGAAGAAGAGAATGAATCTATAAAGCTGGACGACGGCCATGATGCCGCCGATCATGACCAGGCATTTGGCGGTGGTCGTCAGCTTTCCCTGCCCGTACACGCGGCCTGCCGCGACCCACAAATAAACCCCGCATAAGAACAGCAACAAGCTCGTCACGGTCAAATCCTGTTCGAGCGCGCGCAGCCTGATCCCTATGGCAAACAGGCTGCGCAAGAAGATGATCAGACTGATATGCGCGGCCGGGAGGAGCAGCAGGAAAAACGCAAAAAAGTGTGTGGAAAAGACTAGAATGCTCGACGTAGTAGCGGCGCTTGCGCCAGTACAGAGCATGCAGCAACAGCGCGAAGAGCGGCACAAACACGATCACGAGCGTTTTGGCCTGACCGTCGATGGCCGCGTCGAAGCGTGGGCGGTATTCGTCGTAAGTGATCTTTCGCTCCTGCAACTCGCGTTCAACCATCGTGCGCGCCTGCTGGCTGTAGGGCAGCATGTTCAGGTGAACGTAGAGCGGCGTCGTCAGGCTGCTGAAGCCCGTGTATGACTGCGCGAAAAAGAAGATGATGTTGCAGAAGACAAACAGTTGGAGCGGCTTCAGGTAAGACTTGCGGCGACCGCGGAAGTAGGCGGCGGTGAGACGGCCGGGGTGCAACAGGAGGTCTTTGAAACTGCGAAAGACGTTTGACTCGAAGTTCGTCAGGATGTTGAACGCCTCGCCGAGGAAACGGCCGAGCGAGTAGTCTACGCCCTCTAAGCTTTTCTCCCCGCAGTTGGAGCAGTAGCGCCCGCGTAGTTCTTCGCCGCAGTTCGGGCAAGGCTCTACGCGCAGTGGCAAAGCGGCGGTTTCGCCCGCCGCCGCTCCGCCGCCGCCGCTGCTGCTGCTGCTGTCGCCGTTTACCTCGGCGGAGGTGTTGACGGTCGTCTCGGACATGATTGACGGGCGCGTGCGCCTCTTGAACGGCGAGTCAGTTCGGGGAGGCGACGGCGCTTTTGTACTTCGCGGCGAGTTCGTCCTGACAGGTGATGCAGATGTCCAACTCGCGCAGGAGGCCGTCGTCGAGGCCATAAATCCAACCGTGGACGGACAATTCCTGCCCGCTCTCCCAGGCGTTCTGCACGATGGTCGTGCGGCTCACGCTCAAGACCTGCTCGATGACGTTCAACTCGCAGAGCCTGCGAAGGCGCTCGCCTTCATCCGGGAGCGCGGCGAGCGCCGCCTCGTGCTGGTGCTTCACGTCCTGCACGTGCCGGAGCCAATTGTCGATCAGCCCGTGCTTTTCGTTGTTGAGCGCGGCGCGCACGCCGCCGCAGCCGTAGTGGCCGCACACGATGATGTGCTTCACCTTGAGCACGTCCACGGCGTACTGGATCACGGAGAGGCAGTTGAGGTCTGTGTGCACCACGACGTTCGCGACGTTGCGGTGAACGAACAACTCACCCGGCATCATGCCGACGATTTCGTTCGCGGGCACGCGACTATCCGAGCAACCGATCCAGAGATATTCCGGCGTCTGTTGCTGCGAGAGATGATTGAAGAAATCGGGATCGGCCGCTTTGATTTTTTCCGCCCACGCGCGGTTGCGCGCAAGCAGGTTGTCTAAACTTTTCATCTTCTTAAACGGGCGGCGCGCCTTCGCCTTCAACCCAAACTTCGCCGCCGGCAAAAAACTCCTTTTTCCAAATTGGGACAGTGCGTTTGAGTTCGCGGATCGCCCACTCGCAGGCTTCAAACGCCGCGCGACGGTGCGGCGCACTCACGGAGATGACCACCGAAGTCTCGCCGATTTCCAGACGCCCCGTGCGATGCACGATGCCGATGTGTGCGATCTCGAATTTTTCGTGCGCCCCTTGCCCGAGCCTGCGCATCTCGCTCAAGGCCATCGGCGCATAGGCTTCGTAGACGAGATAAAGCGTCTCGCCGCGGCCGCGCGTGAACCGGCGCGCATAGCCGTCGAGCGTGACGGTCGCGCCGCAATGCGCGGGCACGATGCGCCGCGCAACCGCGCCGACGTTGATCGGGTCGGTCGTGAGTTCAAAAAAATCCTCCGCCTTCGCCGCGCTCCGCTCGTGCGTTTCGGCGTTCTCTGCGCCCGCGCCGCCGCTGACGGGCGGAAAGATCGCAACCTCGTCGCCCGCGCGCACCTCTGCTCCCGTCCCCGCATACTCTTCGTTGACCGCGACAAGGAGCGAGCGGCCGAAGCGCCGCAGCGAAGGATGCGCGTTCAAGACTTCCTCAAAGACGCTCGCGGCCGTGGCCGGTGCGCCGACTTCGAGTTGCTCCGCTTCGCGCCCGGTCGCTTCGCGCGCCGCGCCGAAATAGAGCAGCCGCACGCGGATCGTCTGCCGCGCGCCGTCCGAACGGGATTGCTTGAGATCGTCGCCCGCGTGAGTCATTCGTCGAGATTGGGGTGCTTGCCGCCGTGGCCGTTGCCTTTGGCGAGTTTATGCGTGCGCGCGCGCTCTTCGTAGTTGCCCACAACTTTCGAGAGCAGATTCGAGATGCGTTCGAGCCGCTCGGCGCTGGAGCGCAGTTCGAGCAGAGACTGCTTGGCCTCCGGGTCAAGTTCCATCGCGGCGGCGACGAGGAAAGAGAGCCGTTCGGGTTCCGCGTCGGGCAAATCTGGGAGGCTGGCGCGGTCGTCGTTCAGGACGCGCACGGCGCGTGCGATGCGCGTGAAGATTTCCGCGACCTGACGAGCGCGCGCCGCGAGCAACTCTTCGTCTTCGCGCTCGTCTTCAAAAAACTCGACGCGGCCGACGAGGTAAGGCTCGCCCATTTCGACGTATTCGATGACACGGTAGCGGACGAGGCCGACGGTCAAAATGTTGGAACGCCCGTCGGGCAGCAGTTGCGCCTCGACGACTTCGGCCGCGCAGCCGACGTGGCCGACGGGCGGGCGCGTGTTGGTCGCCGTGTTCAGGTCGAAGTAAGAGAGTCCGAACAAATTATTCCCCGCGCGCACGTCGGCGAGCATCCGGCGGTAACGCTCCTCGAAGATGTGGAGCGGCAAAGGCACGCCCGGAAACAGCACCAGCGGCAGCGGGAACAGCGGCAACTCGCTCACGCCGCGCACTCTCTCGGAAGAATCAGACATGGGATAGAGGCTAGAGGTAAGAGGTGAGAGGTGAGTAAAAATCAGTTTTTGTAGTTCGACTGATCTCTGACCTCCGGCCTCTGACCTCTACTACGTTGCTGCGTTTCGTTCGATGGCTTGCAGCGCGCTGGCCGAGGCGACGAGTTCCCCTTCGTCGGCCGCACTCGGCGCGGCGGGCGCGGCGTCGGCCGTCGCCCCGTTTGAAGGTGCGCCGTTCGAGTGTTCGGCGGCGAGTTCGAGTTGTTGTTCGATGAGACTCAGGATTTTGTCTGGCGACTCGTCGCCGAGCGCGAGGCGTTTGGCTTCGAGCGTGAGCGCGGCCATGTCGTGGGCGCGTGCGCGAAAGCGTATGTCGCGCGTGATGAGGTCTTCGATGATGCGGCGTTCGCGCACTTGGCGCGAAGCGTCCGAATCGAGACCGGCGGCCACTGCGTATTCGACGGGTACGCTGCGGTTGCTGATCATGATGTGGAGCGCGCCGGTCAAAGCGCGCGCCTCTTCGCGCATGCGCGGAATGTCGAGCAGAGAGTTTTTGAAACCGAGGTGGCCGCGCAGGTTGATCTCGATAATGGGCGCAGGGCATGTGTCGCGCTCCGGCTCGTGCGCGCGTGCTTCGAGGCGGATCACTTCCAGGACGCCCGCGTGTACGACCTCTGCGTCGGGCGCGCCGGACACGTCGAAGTTGAGACGTTGAAAGGGGCGCTGGGTGTAATCGCGCGAGTGGTTGGCGGTGATGCGCTTCTGTTCGTCAACTTCGACGAGATAGAGGCCGCGTTCCTCTTTGAATTCGTCAATCGTGCAGGCTTCGAGCGAGCCGGGGTTGAACGCCCAGTCCTCGATCTCGAAACGCTTATGCGTGTGGCCGAGCGCGACGTAATCGACGAGCGTGCGCAGTTCCTTCATGCGCGAGATAGAGAGAGCGGGGATGTTCGGGCGGTTGAGTTGGCCTTCCACATCCGTGTGCAGCATCAGGATGTTGAACAACCCTTCGCCGCGCGCGCGCCTGAGCGCGTCCACGACGAGCGGGACGGCGGCGTTCGTGGAAGTGCCGAACCAGTGTGTGCCGAAGATGCGCGCGCCCGCGATGTCTATGTAGGACCCGCTGCGTTCCTCTTCGTTCCAGGGGACGAGATTAAAGCCGTCGCGCGTGTCCGGCTCAAGCAGGATGAGATAGCCCCACTGCGAAAGCGAGCGCATCCAACTGAAACGATTGACGGCGTCCGACTCGTGCTGGTCGTGATTGCCTTCGATGGCGACGACGGGGATGCCGGCCTCCTTCAACATGTTCAGGCCGATCATGGCGTGGTTCATCGCCTGCGGGTCAACTTTGCGCGAGTTGAAGAAGTCGCCGCAGATAAGCACGAAGTCTACGGCGTTCGGCAGCGCGTGCTGCTGGATCACGTCGCTCCACGCGCGGAAGAAGTCGGTCGTGCGCTCCTCCACGTTGTAGCGCCGGCAGCCGAGATGTATGTCCGCAAGATGTAGAAATTTCATAATAATCACGGCGCACGGGCGGGCGGGCGTCCCCACCCACACGGGGCGACCGACACTGCGCGCTGTCATGTGACTATTATACAACGAGAGAGGTCAGAGGTCAGAGGTTAGAGGTCAGTAAAAACAAAAGCTGTTCTTACTGACCTCTAACCTCTGACCTCTGACCTCTCCAAAAAAAGATGAAGCCCCCGCGACTCTGGGAATGAGTCAAATTTGGAAGCGGGGGCTTCGGCTCCGGGCGGCGGCAGAAGGGATACCGTAAATGCGCGGAGCGCAACGGTCTCTCGTGAAGGGGACGAGAGCCGAACTTGTAAAATCTCTCAAAGAGCTACTCGCTGCGGCGCGGCGGCGATGGGGGAAAGTCAATCCGCCGCGCCAGCGACCGTGAGGACAGTGTTCAATCAGCGACCGTGTTTGCCTTGCGCCGCGCGTAGCAAGTGTGAGGCTGCTACGGCGTCGCACATGATCTTGTTGAGGGCGTCGATGGCCGGGCGCGCGACGTGCTCGGAAATCTTCTTGCGCGCCAGTTGAAGCAGCACCCCGCGTATTTCGGCGGGAGTCAGTTCACCGTCGTGTCTCTCTTCAAGATTGTTCGATAACGCTTTCAAAAAACTCACCACCTAACCATGTATGAGATTAAAGCCCGTTTCGTTTCAAAATTTTCAGGCCGCTTCGAGTCGCGCGGCGAGCGTCGAATGGCGCACGGTCGTGAGCAACTGTTCGACATCTAACGGCTTCGAGAGGAAACCGTCCGCGCCCTGCCGGAAACAGGCTTTCTTCGTCTCGATGCTCTCATCGGAACTGACGATATAAACCTTCGTGGACGGGCACTGCTCCTTGAGATAGTCCAGGATGCGCAGGCCGACTTCGGGCGAATCAAGCACCGGAGGCATGTGCAAATCGAGGATCGAGATGACCGGCTCGAAGTGCGTCGCGTGGCGCATGGCCGAGGGAAAGTCGCTCGCCGTCGTCACGTCGTACTCGTCGCAGAGCGTCCAGTAGAGTTGCTGTCTGATGGCGGTCTCGTCGTCAACGATGAGAAGTTTCGGTTTCAACGCCTTGTTCCTTTCCGCCACCTGCACCTTTGAGAGAGCATGCCTGCCATCAACTCTTAAAACTTTTCAACTTACTTACTGTCTTACGCCCGGCATACATCGCAACCCACGTGCCACAAGCCGCGAACGACGCAAAGCGGCCTTTTGCGCCGATCTTGCGCATCTGCGGCTTAAATTGACGGCTCGCAAGTGTGAACTAAAGTGGACAGTGGGGCTGCCACGTGTAGACAGGAGAAGACAGAGGAAGGGATGAGGGATGAGGGATGAGGGATGAATGAAGAAAAGTGAATCGTAAATCGTAAATCGTGAATAGAAGAAATCCTGTTCTTCTCTATTCACGATTTACGATTTACGATTCACGGTTTTTGTTCATCCCTCATCCCTTTATGCGCTGATGTTCAGTTCGCCGATGAGGCGATGAAAATAGGAGCGGCTAATGCCGAGGCGTTTGGCGGCGGCGGCTTTATTGCCGCCTTCGGCCTGCATGGCGTTGATGAGGAGGCGGCGTTTGAGTGCGAGCATCGCGCCTTCGAGCGTGGCTTCGTCGTCGTCGTGGCCGTTATCGGAGGCGGCGGGCGGGCGGCGGATGTGCAGCATCTTCTCCGGCAGAAACTCCGTGCCGAGGCGCGAGCCGGTGGTTAAGACGACGAGCCGCTCCATCAGGTTTTCGAGTTCGCGGACGTTGCCCGGCCAGTCGTACTCCTGCAAGGCTTCGAGCAGCGCGGGGTCGAGCGCGGCGGGCGGTCGGCCGTGTTTGACGGCGGCCTTCGCGGCGAAATGCGCGGCGAGGATGGGGAGGTCTTCGCGCCGCTCGCGCAGGGCGGGCAGGTGCAGCGGCACGACGTTCAAGCGATAGAAGAGATCGCGTCGGAAGCGCCCCTCTTCAACCTCCAGTTCGAGATCGCGGTTGCTGGCGGCGATGAGGCGTATGTCAACCGTGAGGGTTTTCGTGCCGCCGAGACGCTCGAAGGTGCGATCCTGCAGGACGCGCAGGAGTTTCACCTGCACGGCCTGCGTGAGTTCGCCGATCTCGTCGAGAAAGAGCGTGCCGCGGTCGGCCAACTCGAAGCGACCCATCCTCGCCTGCGTCGCGCCGGTGAACGCCCCTTTCTCGTGGCCGAACAGTTCCGACTCGATCAACTCTTCGGGCAGCGCGGCGCAACTGACGGCGACGAAAGGCCCCTCCGAGCGTGGGCTTTCTTCGTGGACGGCGCGCGCGAGCATTTCCTTGCCCGTGCCGTTCTCGCCCGCGAGCAGCACGGTGGCGCTCGTAGAGGCGACGGCGCGCGCCTGTTTCATGATGCGTTCGAGCGCGGGCGAACTGCCGAGCAGACGGCCGAAGCCGCGACAGGCTTCGAGCGAGGCGCGCAGCTTCAGGTTCTCTTCTTCGAGGTGGCGCACGCGCGCCGCCTGCCGGACGATGTGCGTGACTTCGGCCTCGTTGAAAGGTTTCTCGAAGAAGCCGTATGCGCCGCAGCGAATGGCTTCGAGCGCGGTCTGCCGCGAGTTGCTGCCGGTGATGACGATGACGGGGATGCTCGGACGCGCGGCGCGCGCCGCTTCGATGACGGCGAGACCTTCGCTGATGCCGTCGAGGTCTGGCGGCAGGTGTAGATCGCACAGGACGACCTGCACGCGCCCCGTCTGCAACTGCGCGATGGCCGCGGCGCGCGAGTCGGCTTCGAGAACGTGGTGCTCCGAGTCGAGCGCCCAGAAGAGTTGACGCCGTAGAACCTGATCGTCGTCAACGATAAGGACGGTCGCTTTGTCCGGGGTGTGTTCGGGCGTGGGTTCGCTCATGGAAAGTGTGTGCCTGCATGCGCGGAGATTAAAGCCCGTCCTTCGTCGGTGACGCGCTTTCTTGTGCGCGCACGCCGGACAGTAATCTCACAGACGCAATGTTTAATTAACTATTGGAAGCGAAAGGGACGCGCTCAACTGGCCGTGCCCGTCTTAGCGGTCGTCTTCGCGTGCGAAGACTTCTCGGCCGAGCGGGCATGTGAGGCCATGAGCGGAATGGATGGTAGCACGACGCGGAAGCGTGTGCCAGACCCGAGCTTCGATTTAACTTCGAGCCGCCCGCCGTGCGACTCGACGATCTCGCGGCAGGTGTAGAGGCCGAGGCCGATGCCGCGCTTCTTCGTCGTGGCAAAGGCGCGGAAGAGGCGCGTGCGCATGAAGTCCTCGGTCATTCCCGGCCCGGTGTCTTCGACGCTGAAATAGACCAGCGTGTCGCTCTCTTCACCGGCGGCGACGGTGAGCCGCCCGCCCCGGCCGCCCATCGCCTCGAAGGCGTTGACGATCAGATTTTCCACCACGCGCTCGATCCGCTCCGCATCAATCGGGGCGACGAGCGTGTCGGGCAATTCCGTCTGGATGTCGTAAAACTCGGCGCGCGGTTCGGCCGTCGTCGCCAGCACGCGCCGTATGACGGGGATGAGATCGGAGGGCTGCGGCGTGCGCCGGTATTCGCCGCTCAGAGATTTCACCGGCTCGCTCAGACGCGCGACGAGGCTGCCGAGTTTTTCCGTCGCCTGCCGCAGCGAAGAGACGGCGTCTTCGCGAAACTCCGCGCGGTGAAACTGGCGCTCCATGTTCGTGACGAGCATGGAGAGGCCGGTGATGGCATTTTTGAGATCGTGCGTGAGCATCGCCGAGAGGCGCACGAAAGATTGGAACTGTCGCATCTCGGCCTCGCGCGCGATGAGTTCGCGCAGGCGGTCGCTCATCCGGTTGAAGCCCTCGGCGAGCGCGTGGGTCTCGTCGTGCGACTGGACTTCGATGCGCTGGTTGAGATCGCCCGCGCCGATGGCGGCGGCCGCCTCTGTGACGCGCGTGATGCGGCGCGTGGCGCGCGTGACGATGACGAAGACGAAGAGCGTGACCGCGAGCGCGACGAACAGGGCGAGGGCAAGCGTCATCAGCCCGTTGCGGTTGAGGCTCTCGACGGCGCGCGTGTAATTTCCGGCGGCCGCCACAGAGAGATCGCTGCCCGCGACCGGCTTGTAAGAGGCGAGCCAGCGCGTGCCGTCGGCCGGCAGGGTGTAGAAATCCGTCCCGCTCCCGCCCGCCTGCATCGCGCGCGTGAAGGCGTCGAAGTAAGGCATGGCGACGCCCGCCGGTTGATACTTGAAACCGTGGTTGGTGTGGTGGACGATCTGCCCCGTCCTGTCGAGAACGAGCGACAGGCGCGCGGACTGCGCCGTGTTGCCCGCGCGCGTGGATGCGCCTGCGGGAGAGGTCGCGGTGTTCGAGCCATGCCCGGCCTCTTGCAGCAGCGCGTCGAGCTTCAGTTCGGCGACAAGGGCGAAGCGCGGGCTGCGTTCGTTGTCGGGCGAGAAGAGAGGCACTGTGTAGACGATGCAGGGCGTGCCGTTCGCGCCGCGCGTCACGTTCGAGCGCAGGGGCTTCGGCTCGGAGGTCGTCCAGACGCGCGCGTCGAGGGGCAGTTGGCCGGACAGCAAGTCGCCCCCGGTCACGCGCGGCGACGAACTGCTCACATCAGGCGGCTCCACCCGAATCAGGGCGCGCCCCGGTTGCGATGCGCCGACCAGCGTGACGGCCGAGTAATAATCGCGATTGTGTGAAATGAAATTGGTGAGAGCTACATGGATGGACTCCGGCACGCTCGCGGCCGGCTCCTTCGACGCAGGCGAAGCGTTGCTCGACGCGGGCGCAGGTTGCGCCGCGGCGAGGTCGCGCACGTAGTCGCGCACGGCGCTCGTTTGCGTCAGTTCGCTCAAGTCGAGTTCGCGCTCGCGCAGGGAGGCCTCCACGTCATACGCGACGCGCGCGGCCTCCGCCTCAAACTCCTCGCGCAGCATCCTTTCGACGAGGTTCAGGCTGTTGCGATAGTAGAGCAAGCCGACGAGCACCAACGGCACGAGGCTGCCGACGACGAAAAGAATTAAGAGTTTGGCGCGGAGGTTCACGTTGCAATTTGTAAGCGGCGCAGTGCGAGTGAGGTCGCGCCCGTAGACAGCGTGTGCAGACGATGACGGTCGCGCCGCAGATGCTAACGCGGAGACGGCCAACTGTCAAAAAAATATTGACGACTGAGCACTGGTCTCTATGAGACGCGCGTGCGGCCGAACTCCGCGAGCAGCGGCGCGAGGCGCGCGATGATGTACGGGTGCGCCGCGCTGTTGGCGGCCACGATGCCGTTGCGGTTCTGCACGTCCTCCGTGTTGTAGCGCAGCGGCTCGCCCCAGAGGTCTGTCAGCCGCCCCCCGGCTTCGGTAAGGATCGCTTCGGGCGCGCAGGTATCCCAGTGCTTCGTGCGCGGCGAGAGGTGTATGTACAGGTCGCACTGCCGCTCTGCGATCAGCCCCGTCTTGATGCCGACCGAGCCGCGCCTGATCTCTTCCCGCAGGCCGAGCGTGCGCATCACAGCAGACATGCGCGGGCTGTGATGATCGCGGCTCGCCGCCAGACGCATCCGCCGAAACTCCGTCTCGCTTGAGACGCCGAGACGTTCCGGCTCTGACTCCGGCCTCACGACCCACGCGCCCGCGTCGCGCGCCGCGTAGTGCAACACATCGGGCACTGGTTGATAGACGACGCCGAGGACGGGCGCGCCCTCTTCGACCAACCCGATCTGGACGGCGAAGTCGCCGTTGCCGTCGATGAAACCCTTCGTGCCATCGAGCGGGTCAATCATCCAGACGCGCGAGATGCTCAGGCGGCGCACCGTGTCGAGCGTCTCTTCGGACAACAGGCCGTCGGCGGGAAACTGGCGCTGCAAGCCCGCGACGATCACGTCGTTGGCCGCGTGGTCGGCCTGCGTCACCGGATCGTCATTGACGCTCTTGTGGACGATGCTGAGCGGCCCGCCGTAATGTTCGAGCGCGGCCGCGCCCGCCGCGCGCGCGAGCGAGATCGCCGCGCCGAGTTCGCGTTCGTAAAGATTGATGCCTGCTGCTTCCATGTGCGATTGCTGGCTCAAGGTTCCAGACCTCTCCGACGATTCAATCTAACCCTGAAGAAAGTCTCACGCAAAGGCGCAAAAGAAAACTCTGGAAGGAAAACTCAAGATTGTTGAATGCTTGAACCCTGTGTGATTTCTCTTCGCGCCTGTGCGCCTTTGCGTGAGCTTATTTTTCTCTTCACACCTCGCGCGCCGCCTCGCGGATGATGTCGAGCGTGGCTTCGATGTCGCGGCGCGTCGTGCGAAAGTTGACGATGCAGGCGCGCAGGGCGAACCGTCCGCGCAGGGAGGCGTTCGACACGTAAGCGCCCCCGCCGCGCTGCACCACGCGCAGGATGCGCTCGTTCAATTCGTTCACTTCTTCTTCGACGCGCGCACGCTCCGCGGCGTTAGCCGCAGCGAGCCTGTACCGCGCCTCCGGCGGCACGTAACGAAAACAGCAGATGCTCAACTCGACCGGCGCGAGCAGTTCAAAATCTTCCGCCGCTTCGACGCACTCGGCGAGGTAGGCGGCGAGCGCGTTGTCTTCCGTGATCGCGGCGCTGATGGCCTGCGCGCCGTAGTAGCGCAGCAGCATCCAGATTTTCAGCGCGCGGAAGCGGCGCGACAATTCCACGCCGTAGTCGAAAAAGGCGAACGACTCCGCCTCCGTATCTTCAAAAATTTTGATGTAGTCGGCCTCGCTCCCAGCCCACGCCGCGCGCACCTGTGCCACATCGCGAAAGAGCAGGCAGCCGCAATCAATCGGCGTGTAGAGCCACTTGTGCGGGTCGAGCGCGAGGGAATCGGCCGCGGCCAGTCCGGCCATGCGAGCGCGCTTTGAAGGATCAACCGCCGCCAGCGCGCCGTATGCGCCGTCAACGTGAAACCAGAGGTCGTATTCGCGCGCCACCCGCGCGATTTCGTCGAGCGGATCGACCGCGCCCGTGTTGACCGTGCCCGCACTTGCCACCACGCAGCACGGCTGAAAGTTGTCGTTCACGTCGCTCTCGATCCTTTCGCGCAGACGCCGTACGTCCATACGAAAATTCTCGTCCGATTCGATGACGCGCACCTGCTCGCGCCCCAATCCCAGAATGTCCGCCGCCTTCGCGATTGACATGTGCGCCTGATCCGAGACGTAAACGGTCGCCGGTCGCGCGGCGTGCCACAAACCCTTCTGCGATACGTCGAGATCACGCCCCGCTCCCGTCTCAACGTTGCCTGACTCCGCGGCGCGCGCCTTCGTGCGATGCGCGACGTAGAGCGCGTTCAGGTTCGCCATCGAACCGCCGCTCGTCAACAACCCGCTCGCGCCTTCCGCGTAGCCCGTGAGCGCAGCGAGCCAACGGATGACCGTGTGTTCGACGTGCGTCGCCGCCGGGGATGAACGCCATGCGGGAACGTTTTGATTGACCGCGGAGGCGATGAGGTCTGCGAACGCGCCCACGGGCGTCGAGGGCGAGGCAACGTAGCCGAAGAAGCGCGGGTGTCCGCTCTGGCGGCTGCCCTCGAAGATGCGTCGGCAATCCGCGAACACTTCATCGAGCGGGTCTGCGGCGACGGGCAGCGGCACGTCGAACCGCGCGTCCAGTTCGACCGCAGACGTCTGCGTCAAGACCGGCGACGCGGCGACGCTACGGAAATAGTCCGACACCAACTCGACGGCGCGCGCGGCGAGTTCGCCAAACGCCTCGTCCGAGATGTCGAGTGAAGAGGGGCGCACGCCGTCGTCAAACTCAAGCCTCTCTCTCTCGCCGAGGATTCCTTTTTCTTGTGAGTCGCTCATATAACTAAAACCGCTCACCACCGCAGACACAGAGGACGCGGAGAGGCACAGAGGAAACGATGAATTAGGAACGCGGAACGATGAACGAAAAGAGGGAATGCAGAAATCAGGAGTCAGGAGTCAGTAGCGAAGCTGAGACGCCGTTAATTCTGATTCCTGTATTCTGACTTCTGTCTTCTCCTTCCGCGTTCATCCTTCCGCGTTCATCCTTTCTCTCCTCTGTGCCTGCGGTGTTTGAATGCTTTCCTCATACAATTCTGATCTATGAACAGGAGTTCAAACCCTAGCATACCGCCCGCGCTTCCCTGAAATATTCTTGCCGCGCCGCGCCCGCAACGCTTATAGTCTGTCCACACGACCAACTCTATCCCGATTTATAATGAGAGACTAATGGCATGAAGAACGATCACACGCGCCCAAGCCTACAACGCCGCAGCCTGGCAACGCACGCTCAAGTTCTTCAGGGAAAGACTCGACAAGACGTAACGCGGAATGCGGAATGCGGATTGGAAAGCAAAACGGGTTGATTGACGGTTCGTTTCTTTAATCCGCATTCCGCAATCCGAAATCCGCAAACGGCAAACCGGAGGTTTGACTCATGTCCAACACAGGCTACGCCACGACAGAGGGGACGACGCGCTACCGCGAGCGTTTGCAGCAGGAGACGGTTGCCGTCAACCATTTCCGGCTGGAACAAAATCTCTGGCTCTCTTCGCTCGGCATCGGCACGTATCTCGGCAAGCCCGACGCGGAAACGGACGCGCGCTACACCGAGACGGTCGCGCGCGCCATCGAACTCGGCGTGAACGTCGTTGACACGGCGGCCAACTATCGTTTCCAGCGCAGCGAGCGCTCCATCGGCGCGGCCTTGCAGGGGTTGTTCGAAAGCGGCGCGGCCGCGCGCGACGAGGTCGTCGTCTGCACGAAGGGCGGCTACATCCCCTTCGACACAGACCCGCCCGCCGGGCAGGAGGGCGTGCGCCGCTACATCGAAGAGACTTTCATCAAGACGGGCGTCGCCTCGTCGTCCGACATCGCGGCGGGCAGCCATTGCATGACGCCGAAATATCTCGCGCACCAGATCGATCAATCGCTCCGCAACCTGCGCCTCGCGGCCATTGACGTGTACTACATACACAACCCTGAGACGCAACTCGGCGTCGTCTCGCCCGCAGAGTTCGAGACTCGCCTCGGCGCAGCCTTCGGGCAACTGGAGCAGAGCGTCGCCGAAGGCAAGATCAAACACTACGGCGTGGCGACGTGGAACGGCTTCCGCGTCGCGCCCGCGGAGCGCGGCTATCATTCGCTCGAACGCATGCTCAAACTCGCGCGCGAGGCCGGGGGCGAAGGGCATCATTTCCGCTTCATCCAACTCCCCTTCAACCTCGCCATGCCCGAAGCCCTCACGCTGTCGAACCAAACTTTTCAGGGCGCGCACGTGTCGCTGCTCGAAGCGGCGCGCGCTCTCGGTGTGACGGTCGTCGCGAGCGCGTCGATCTTGCAGGGCAAGGTGGCGCGCGGACTCTCCGAAGACATACGCGAGCCGCTCGGCTCGCTCGCTTCGGACGCGCTCACCGCCATCCAGTTCACGCGCTCCACACCCGGCATCACCACCGCCCTCGTCGGCATGAGCCGCCGCACGCACGTCGAAGAGAACCTCCAACTCGCGCGTCTCGACCCCGCGCGCCCGGATCAATATCAACGTCTGTTCTCGGCGGGAGCGGAGTAGGCAGCGGAGCATGCCAAGCCGCGAGTGGAGCGAGAGCCGGGCGGCGAGTCGGGCGGCAAAGCGGGTTGTGAGTCAGTTAGTGAGTCGGGCGCGGGCAGTTATCCTTCGACTTAGAAGCGACGGAGAAACCAGAGATGACGCAAGCAGAGATGAAATCTTTCGCAGACTTTTGGCCGCATTATCTGGCCGAGCACAGCCGCGCGGGCACGCGCCGACTGCACGCGGCGGGCACGCTCGCGAGCACCGGCCTCGCCGTCGCGTTCGTGGCGACCGGACGCTGGCGCTGGCTGCCCGTCGCACTCGCCACCGGCTACGCGGCGGCGTGGGCGAGCCACTTCCTGATCGAACACAACCGCCCCGCGACCTTCAAGCACCCGCTCTGGTCTTTCGCCGCCGACTACAAAATGGTCGCGCTGATGCTCACAGGGAAAATAAGGGATGAGGGATGAGGGATGAGGGATGAACAAAAGCCGTAAATGGTGAATCGTAAATCGTGAATAGAGAAAACCAGTTCTTTCTATTTACGATTTACGATTCACCATTTACTTCTCTTCATTCATCCCTCATCCTTCATCCCTCATCCCTTACTTCGTCGGTGGTGGCGGGATGCGGGCGGCCTCTTCGGGGGTGCGTGCGCGGCGTCGGGCGAGTTCGAGTTTGAGGCTCTCTTCGCCGCGGCGCATCGCGTATTGATGGTTGGAGGCGAGGAGCGGGCGGAGCAGGAGCGAGAGGACGCGCACGATGGGTTTGCGCGCGCACCTTCCAGTCGAAGGTGATGTCCACGAGCAGGCCGTCCTGTTTGAACGTCCAGATGCCGCGCCCCTGCAAGTCGCCGACGGCTTCGAGCGTCGAGCCGTAAGGATGGCGCGACTCTTTGACGCGAAACTGCCAGCGCAAACTGTAAGGCAGGTAGCCGCGTGTGTGCAGGCTGACGAGTTTCCCGACGCCTTCTGCGTCGCCTTCCTCCAACACCTGCACGTCGAGATAAGTGGCCGGCCACCAGCGACGCAAGTCTGCCACGTCTTTGAGCACGTCCGACACTTCCTCGCACGTCCCTTCGACGCGCCACCGCGAGATGAAATGATAATCGACAAGTGACATGAACTGTTCCCTCTAATTCATCCGGCTCGCGCCGCTCGACCATTCTAAACCAGCGGGCAACTCTCCGGCGGCGAATTCCAGATGCACGACGCGACGATGCCGCTCCGGCGTGCGCGAAGCGGAAGAGGCATGCAGGAGCAGCGGCCGCATCAAGAGCGCGCCGCCACGCGGCACGAGGCACGAAACGGGCGTCGAGCGTTCGAGCACGCGCGCGATGGCATCCGCGCTCAGGCGTCCGCGCAGGTGCGAACCGGGAACGACCCTGAGGGGCGCGTTCGCTTCGTCGCTCGTGTCGAGATTAAGCCTGATGGTGAGCATGCGTTCCAAAATTTCGGCGGGCGGTTGCACGTGTGTGATGCCCGCTTTCTCCGACCAACCGCCGAAGCCTTCCGCGTCTCGCCGCGCGCGCACCGCGATGGAGAGGTCTTGATGCCACGCCACTTTCCAGTTCGCCTCCGGCGTCTTGTCAAACAGGATACTGCGCACGACGAAAGCCGGTGCGCCGAGCACCTCGGACGCAAGCGTCAGAACGCGCGTCCGCTCAATCAACTCGCGTAGTTCCGGCACGGCGTCGAGCAGGTTGCGGATGGCGTACACGCCGCCGCGACGCCGCACGCCCGCCGAGTCGTCCGCACGCTCAAGCGCCGCGACGGCGCGCGCGCGCTCTCCCTCGTCAATCACGTCGGGCACGACGGCGAACCCCGCGCGCTCGACCCTCGCGGCCACTTCCTTCAACTCGCTCATAAAACAACCTGCCGCTATTCCCCCTCGGCTTTCGACGCGCGTTGCTTCTGTTGATAGAGGAACGAGACGGCCAGCAGGATCGCGCCGAGCACGAGGAACGAGACGATGCGATAAAACTGTTTGAGGGCGGCCAGATCGAGGAAGAAGACTTTGAAGGCCGTCGCCGACAGAAGCAGCAAGGCCATGAGGCGCAACAGGCGATTGGCGCGAAGATGTCCGTAGAGCAGCATCGCGCCGCCGTAGAGCGTCCAGACGAGCGAGAGCGAGAGTCCCTGCGCGAGGCGCAGGTCGCGCGTGTCCGTGTCGGCCAGCGCGCCGGCGCGGATCAGTTTCTCGAAGTAGCCGGTGGCTTCGAGGCTGAGCGCGGTGATGGCGAAGAGGTTCGCTGCGACTGTGATGGCGATGATGACGGCGTGGCGCTCGTCCTCGTCAATTTTGTCTGAATGCGTGTAGAGCCGCCCGGCGTACCAGAGCGCGGCGATGAAGGCGACGAAGGCTGCGAAGGTTTGATTGAGGAGCGGCAGATGCCACGCGGCGTTATAGAAGCCCGCGTCGAAGACGAGGATTTTCGCGCCCGTCACAGCGAGCCACGCGAGCGCGGCGTAGCGCAGCGCGGGCAGACGCCGTTTCGTCCCGACGACGAGCGCGGCCAGCGCATAGAACGCCCAGAGCACGGTCAGCGTAAACTGCCGCGCGTTCTCGACGGCGTTGAAAGCGTTGTGGTCGTCCGGGTGGACTGTGGCGAGACGCGCGTTGAAGTAGTCGTTCGCATCGAGAGTGAGCAACGTTAAGGCCAGGACGTTGGCGGCGAGTATGAGAACTGCGCTGATGATCTCGCGCTCCGAGCGTTCGACCCGCTCGCCCGCTCGCCGGTAGAGCCAGACCGCATCGGCCAGCGCGGCGACGAGCGCGGCGGCGGAGACGGCGCGGCGATTCAGGAGCGGTACGAACGTCTCATTCGCGCGATAGGAGAACTCGAACACGTCGGCCGAGAACCAGTGCGCCGTGGCGATGGCGAAGACCGGGAGCGCGACGTAGCGCGGCGCGTTGGTGTCGGCGCGCAGGCCGATCCACGTGAGCATCAGGGCTTCCATCGCCCACACGATGGTGACCCAGTGCTGGTCGAGTTGGATGGCGGCGGCAAGCGTGAAGAAGGTGGCGGCCGCGCCGATGTAAGAGAGCGTGAGCAACTTGTCGGCGCGGTGGCGCTGGTAAGTGAAGTAAAACAGGAGGACGTAGAAGGCCGACCACAGGAGCGCGTAAGAGCCGAGGATGGAGTGGTGCGCGGGTTCGAGCAGCGCGTAGCTCCCGGCGAAGAAGAGCGTCGCGTTCGAGATGATGAGCGAGATGTCGAACCAGCGCGCGGGTCGCTGCCTGATGACGTTGTAGACGATGCCGAGCGCGTTGAACATCAAGAAGAAGAGCGTCAGGAAAAAGAGCGTCCGCCAGAGTTTCCAGTCTTCGTAATAGGCGAGCGACCAACCGAAGAACGTGAGGGCGGTGGCGACGAAGGCCATGTGGTTGAGGCTGCGCCAGCGTTTGAAGTAGGCGAGCGCGAGCACGCCTGAGTTGAGCAGCGCGACGTAGCCGAAGAGCGCGATTTGATTGTCCACGCCGGTCGAGAGCAGGGCGGGCGTCATGAAGCCGCCGATGAGTCCGAGCACGGCGATGGCGTAGGCGTGATAGCGTGCGGCGAGCAGGACGGCGGTCGTCGTCACGGCGATCATCAGGAAGAACGCGGGGAAGACTTCGATCAGTTCGTAGAAGACGCGCGCCGCATAGACGGTGAGATAGAGGATGAGGATGCCGCCGCCGGAGAGCACGTAGGCGTAGCTGTGATAGCCGCGCGCGCGCAGGCGCTCGGCGGCGAGGAGGATGCCGCCGCCCACCAACGCGCCGAGCAGCACCTGCCCGCGTTGCCCGATCCAATTGTTGTCGAAGGCGTACTTGAGGAAGAAGCCGACCGCCAGCGAGACGGCGATGATGCCAACCCAGTTTAAGAGACTCCCGCCGATGAGTTGTTCCAGATCGCGGCGCGCAGGGAGGATGCTCGACGCTTCCGTCTCCGGGTTCGCGCCGCGGGCACGCGCCTCCGCGTTTGCGTGCGCGTCGGATGCTTGCTGCCACGTTCCGGCGGATGGCGGCGGGTTGAAAGGAGCGGACGTTTCGTCGCGCGCGGCCGCGCGGTTTTCGTCCGCGCGCGAAGCGTCGCGCAGACGCGGGTCGCGCGTCTCCTCTTCCGTGCGAGCTGCGCCCGGCGTGGACGCATCGCCCTGCCCGAACGGGCGCGCCTTCGGCGTGTATTTGACGAGACCGAGTCGCCTTTCGATGGAGCGCAGGCGCGCCGACTGTTCGCCGAAAGCGCGTTCAAGTTGCGCGAGGCGCGCGAGCAGTTGGCCGTTCAGGTCGGCCGCGCCGTCGTCGCCGTCCAGGTCAGTCGCGCCACTGTGTTCGACCGTGCTGTCCCGTACGTTTGCGCCCGCGTCGTTGACGTTGGCGTCGGTCGCGCTGTGGTCGCGGTGGTCGTCGGCCGCCGGCGAGTGTTCGTCTTCAGGCATAGAGGCTCCGCATCGGAATAATTGTAGAGCAGAGACAAGTCCGTTGCTCGCTCGATGTACGAAAGACGCAAGCTGCGGACTCGTCAAGTTGCGTCTCGGTCAGATTGTATTACGTGTGGGCGCGGCGGGCATCACGACGGCGGCGTCGTTGTTTGTGGTAGCGGCGGCGGCGGCTTCTTCGCCGAGCGCGATCATCTCTTCGCGCAGGCGCTTGCGCTCGACGAGAAGTTCTTTGAAGAACCAGCGGCGCTTCAGGTAGAAGCGGATGGCGCGCGCGCCGCCGACGAAGCCGTCGAGCCTCTCAAAAAAGAGCAGCGCAACATAAGCGGAGACGGGCGCGATGACGAACGCGAGCACGATGCCCGGCCAGCCCACGAGGTAAAAGAAGATTGCGGCCAGCGCCCCCCACGTCAACGGGAACAGGAGCATCGCGGCGACGAGTTTGATGGTCGAAACTATGTCGTCGCTGCGACGCGCGACCGCGACGGCGACCGCTCCGGCGAGTTTGTAGGCCGGGTAGTGGACGATGATGCCAAAGAGCGCAATCGGAAACCAGTAGAGCACGGGCAGCACGCGCGTGACCAAATAGCGCAGCACGGCGGCGGGCGTGGCGGCGGGCGCAGACATGTTCTGAAGGTTAACCCCGGCCTGCCGGAGTTGTTCTTCGTAGCGGTTAATGCGCGCTTCGAGTTCGGCGAGGCGTTCGGGCGAGCGCTCGAAGTGGAAGGCGTAGCCGGCGAGGAAGCGGCGCTGTAATTCTACTTCGCGCATGAGACTCTTCTGCGCGTCGGCCTTCTGGTCGCCGCCTTCATCGCCCGGCGCGGCGGCCGAGAAGATGCGCTCGGCGCGTTTGGAGATGGCGAGCGCCTGTTCGTGTTCGGCATTCAGCGTCACGTCGTGGAGCGCGCGCTCGATGCGTGCGGAGAGCGCGCGGACGGCTTCGGCGGGCGGTTCGCCGTCCGCGTCGAAGGCGACGTGCTCGACGCAGATTGGCTCGCCGAAGTGCAGCAGAGCCGCGCTGCGAAAGGCCGTCTTCGCAGTGTAGTAGAGACCGGCGGGGATGATCTTGAGTTCGAGTTGTGCGTCTTCGGCGACGACGCCGAGGGCGATGCGCGCCGCGCCGGTCTTCAGTGGGCGCAGTTTCGTGTCGCTGTGCGAGACGCCTTCGGGGCAGATGGCGAGCGTGCCGCCGCGTTTGAGAAGCTGATGGGCGCGCGCGAAAGTTTCCCGGTTGCGCGACACGTCCGCGCCCGCGTCCTGATGCCTGTAGACGGGGATCGCTTCGAGCACGCGGGCGAGCCGGCCGATGACGGGCATCTTGAAGATCGGGGCTTTGGCGAGAAACGAGACGCGGCGCGGCGCATAGCACAGCAGGAAGACCGGATCGACGAGGCCGTTCGGGTGATTGAGCACGAAGATCGTCGCGCCCTTGCGCGAGACGTGCTTCAAGCCCTTCACCTCGATGCGCCGGAAGAAGACGCGCAGCGCGAGCGTGAGAACCGCGACCAGCATTCGCCTGACCAAATCCTCTCACCTCCTTACGGGACAAACGGCATCACCGCACTGTGAACTTTTCCTCTATTTCAAAACTCACCTTCCGATTCAAGTCGCGCACGCTGGCCTTCACCCGGTATTCGCCCGCAGGATCGTCGGGGCGGATGCGAATCAACATATTCGCCGCGCCGAGTTGCGTGTTGGATGCAGGCGGCGCGGCTTTCTTCCACAACTCAAGTCCCGTGCGCTCGGCATACAAACTGCCATCCGGCCGGTACACGCGAAAATCCACCTCCGCCTGACAGTCGCCTTTCCGGTCGGGTAGGCAGCCCGCGAACATGATGAAGGCGGCGAGAGGTTCGCCCCGCTTGGCCTCCGCAGCCGACCACAACTCCGGCTTTCCTGAAGCGGGCTTGAGCCACTCCTGGATAAACGCTTGTGGCCTATCGGCCAGCACCAGATGCGCGCCGAAACCTTCGACTGCTTTCCGCGCGGCAGTGTTCTGCGCGACAACTTTCGGCGCGGGAGTGGCTTCGGCCTTCTCCGCGCTCCGTTTTTCCTGCGATTGGCAAGTGGCGCAGAGAAGAACTAGAAATAGCGGCCACGGCAACGTGCGTTTCATCATTTGCTTTTCGAGACGGCAACCTCACGAAGGCCTGTGGCCTTCGCCGAGCACTAAGAACGATCCAAAATATAGAACACGCAAACAACGCGCGGCTAGAGATTTGTGCGACTTCGCGAAGTGTCACATTCGCGCCGGAAGGCACAGGCTCACTTCGTTAGGAAGTCTTTGACGAAGCGGCGCAGTTCATCGAGCGAGGCGTCGGCGATCATGTGAAAGACGCGCGGCGTGCAATTTGGCGGCAACTGCCGCGCGGTCAGCGCGTCGGTGATGACGAAGGCGCTCGACGTGAGACCGCGCTGCCAGTCGGCCTCGCGCGCGTCGCGAAAGTTGAGGGCGGTCGGGTCAATCCCGGCGGCGACGAGCACCGTGCGCGCCCAGCGCAAAAATTCCGGCCAGCGCGAGACGACCGCGATGAGCGCGTCTACGGCCGGACGCACCGCGCCCGTGAGCGATTCGGGGACGCTGCGCGAGTGGAGCAGGATCATGCGATTCGTGTCGGCGCGAAGCGCGGCGCGCGCACCCTCCGCTTCCTGCCCGTAGAGCGCGACCGCCATCGCGCCCGCCGGCAGACCGTCGCGCACGCAGCGTTCGACGCTCATGCTCCGCACGCGAAACCCTGTCGCTTCCTCGATCTCTGCGACGAGAATCTCGCGCAGTTCGTCGTCGGATTCGATGACGAGGAAGTGATCGGGCGGTTGGAATTCGAGCCAGCGTTTGACGCGCGCCTGAATGTCGCCGAGCGAGTGGCCGCCGTCGCGCGCCCGTTCAAGGAAGGCGGAGATGAGTTGGTCGAGTTCAAATTCGGCGTCGAGTTCGCGTTCGCGCGCTAACTCGCGCACGTAGACGCCGCTCCCCTTTCGCGACTCCAGCCAGCCGCGCCTCTCCAGTTCGGCGTAGGCCGCGCTCACCGTGTTGGCGTGAATTTGGAAGCGGCGCGCCAGTTCGCGCGTGCTCGGCAGGCGCTGGCCGGGCTTGAGGTCGCCGCTGACGACGCCGAGCACGATCTGCGTCGTCAACTGCTCGCGGATGGGTACTTCACTATTTTTGGAGAGCCAGAGACGCATAAGAGCAAAGGGATGAGGGCGGAGGGATGAGGGATGAATAATTTAAGAATTGCTTCATTGACTCATCGGTTCATTGATTCAATGAAGCAATGGATCAATGAATCAATGGATCAATGAATCAATGAACCGATGAGTCAATGAAGCAATTCTTGTTCATCCCTCATCCCTCATCCCTATTTGTTCCGCCGCGATTTGATCGCGCCGGTGAGACTGCCGATGACGTTCGACACTTTCGCGGCGACCCGTCCGGTCGTCTCTGCGACCGAGGTGATCAGGTTTTGGTTAGCGTCTACTTTTACCGTCGGGTTTCTTTGAACCCGCATTCTGGCCGGAGCCGCCGCCCTTACCGCCCTTGCCGCCCTTCTTCGCGCCGCCTTTGATGCCGCCCGCACCGCGCCCGCCGGCCGCGCCCGACGCGCCGCGATTTCTGCCCGCGCCCTGTGCGACGCCGCCCGTGCCGCCCTTCTTCGCGCCGCCCTTCGGGCTGCCCTTGCCGCCCGACTTCGAGGGCAGTGCGTTCTTCTTGCCGCCGGTCTCACGCTTCGGGCCGCTCTTTCCGGCCGCGCCCGTCCGCGCGAGTCCGCCGCCACGGCCTCCGCCCGTCGCGGTCGCACGCGCCGCGCCGCTTTTACCCGCGCCCGCAGAGGGGCCGCCGCGCCCGCCCGATGCGCCGCCGCGCGTCTTCGTCGTCGCGCCGCCGGTCGAAGCCGCGCCCGCGCCGCGCTTGAGTGCGCCGACGCCGCCACCGCCCTTTGTGCCGCCGCCCGTGCCGGTGTTCGCTCCGCCCGTGCGAGCCGCGCCCGTGCCGCCCTTCTTCGCGCCGCCGCCGCCGTGCAGACCCTTGCCCGCGCCGCCGCCGCCCGCGCCTTTCGCGCCGCCCTTCGTGGCCGCGCCCTTCTTGGCCGAACCGCTGCCGCTCTGTCCGCCCTGCGTGCCGCCGCCCTGATTCTTACGACCGGCCGCGCCGCCCTTGTTCGCGCCATCCGTGCGACTGCCGCCGCCCGCTCGCGACGCACTCGCACCGCCC